>JAIETJ010000084.1 GCA_019745275.1 Pseudomonadaceae bacterium
TTCAGCTTGATATTGAGGGTGTCAAGAAATTGCTCTTGAACTTGTCATACATTCAGGAGCAGCTTGATGCTTAAGGTCATGACCATTGTCGGGACCCGTCCTGAACTGATAAAAATGTCACGGGTGATTGCCGAGTTTGACGTTCATACCCAGCATATCTTGGTTCATACGGGGCAGAACTTTGACTATGAGTTGAACCAGGTTTTCTTCGATGACCTGGATATCCGCAAGCCTGATTACTTCCTCGGAGCTGTAGGTAGCAATGCCGCGCAAACCATCGCGCGCGTTATCGAGAAAGCTGATGAAGTCATGGAGGCAGAGAAACCGGACGCCCTGATGCTGTACGGCGATACCAACTCCTGCCTAGCAGTGATCGCAGCTAAGCGCAGAAAAATTCCAGTATTCCACATGGAAGCAGGCAATCGCTGCTTTGACCAGCGTGTACCGGAAGAACTGAACCGCAAAGTTCTCGATCACCTCAGCGACATTAACCTGGTGTTGACCGAGCATGCTCGTCGTTACCTACTGGATGAAGGGATTCCACCTGATCGTATTATTAAGTCAGGCTCCCACATGCAGGAAGTCCTGGAACATTTCGAGCCGAAGATATTGGGCTCGAAGATCCTCGATAAGCTTGAGCTGAAATCGAAGAACTTCTTTGTGGTCAGCGCACACCGTGAAGAAAACGTCGACACACCGGCGAACCTGCAAGACCTGCTAAACACGCTGCAGGCGCTGGTTGAAGCTTATGACATGCCGGTCATTGTTTCCACTCACCCACGTACTCGTCAGCGTCTGGAAGCTCTGGGACTTGACGGGCTAGATTCGAGAATTCAGTTCCTCAAGCCATTTGGTTTCTTTGACTACATCAAGTTACAGATGGAAGCGTTCTGCATTCTCTCTGACAGCGGAACTATCACTGAGGAAGCTTCGTTGCTGGGCTTGACCGCCGTAACCATCCGTAACGCACACGAGCGTCCAGAGGGGATGGATCAAGGCACGCTGATTATGAGCGGCCTAAAGTCGGAGCGGGTACTGGATGCTGTCCGTATTGTGACCGCCCAGGATCAGGCAGGTGCTATTCGTCGTGTGGTTCCAGACTACGAAGGTGGGCTGGTGTCGCAGAAAGTGCTGCGGATTGTTTTGAGTTATGTAGATTTTATCAATCGGACCATTTGGTCGAAGTAAATCCGAATTAGCGCAAGCAACAAAATTAGCGAGAGAAAAATGAGCACGAATAGTCAGATGTTGGACGCGATTTACAATGAAGGTGAGCGTCTGGTACCGGGAGAGACTCACGACCGAATGGAAATCGTCCGTCATAAAAGCAGCTATCAGCTGTTTCGTGATGTTATCGAGTCTGACATCCTTCGTGATCCTTCAATGCTGGTCTCCGGTTTCACGATACTGGATATCGGCTGTGGCACCGGGCACGGGACGTTTATGCTCGGCGGCATCCTAGGCGCCAAAATCGTAGGTGTCGACCCAAGTATCGAGTCGGTTCAGTACGCAAAAGATAACTACGGTGCAAGAAATATTGAGTACATAAACGGCGACGCCGAGTCGTTCGTTCGTGACGCTCATACATTCGACTACGTTGTCTCGCGCCATGCGCTGGAGCACGTAGTGGACGGTCTGAACTTTGCGCTGAAGGTTGTGTGCCGCAAACGACTGATGGTTAACGTCCCATTTAACGAGGGCGACGGTAATGTCCATCACCTCGTTCACTGGATCAAAGAAGAGCATTTTGAGGCCTACCCGAATAAAGAGTTTTTCTACGAAGGGCTGGACGGTGTCACTGAACTGACGCGAAATGAAGAAAATCCACCGAATTCGATTCTTTGTGTTTCCAGTGCTCCCGAGCTTAAACCTGTTCGCGAGCTTTTTGAGTTTCCTATTGCGGCTTGGAAACCTGAGTTCCTGCAAAACCTGGGTATTGAAGGCCTGGAATCAGATCTTGAGCAGCGCGAACTGCATGTCCAGCAGCGCGAGCAGTATTTCATTGAGAAAGAAGGTCAACTCGACGCTCATCACGCAAATCTGCGTGATCTGGAAAATGATGTTCGTCGTCGTGAAGCGTGGGTTGCAGAGAAAGAAACGCAGCTCGCTACTCATGAGACAAACTTGGCCGGCATTCAGACTGACCTTGTTCGTCGCGAGGAGATCATTTCCGGCAGTCGGGCTGCCCGTCTTGCGTTCAAAGTAGGTTCTTTTCTGAAATGAAGGTTCTTCAGGTCAATGGCTACGAGTCGCCAGGTCGTCGATTTAATGGTCTATCCATTACACCGCTTCTAAAAAAATACGATGTCGAATCACGACACCTTATTTGGGAGAAGGATACTCAGAATCCAGAAGTTCTTACCTTTGAGGGGGAGAATACAAGGAAGATCAACCGGATTATCAATCGGGTTGAACGGCTGACCTCGATGCAGTCGGTATTATATCCACACGCCAAGCAGATGATGAAAATGCCCGCCTTCGAGGAGGCGGATGTGTTGCACTTGCACATCATCCACTCGGGTTACATGAGCCTGTCCGACTTGCCCGAGATCACCCGGCGCAAGCCTACGGTATGGACGCTGCATGACCCATGGGCTTTGACGGGGCATTGCATCTACCCATTCGAGTGCAAGCGCTGGATGACTGGCTGCGGTAAATGTCCGGACTTGAATATTCACTTCCCGCTGCTGATGGATACGACGCGGTTTTTGTTCAACTATAAAAAACGTGCATACAACAAATCGAAGTTCGACGTAATCGTGGCATCGAAGTGGATGCGCGATATGGTCGAAGCTTCTCCTCTTTTTGAGGATGTTGATATCCATCAAGTGCCATTTGGCCTGGACCTCGATTTCTTTAATCCAAATGCTTCGCCGGATGCCCGCAAGCGCTTCGGTATTCCCGATGATGCGCTGGTTATTTGCTTCAGGGCTGTGGATAACCAGTTCAAAGGATTGCCTTACATCATCCATGCGCTGGAGAAAATAAGCGCGAAGCAGCCAATTTGTCTGTTGACCCTCAACAGTAAAGGGTTGATGGAACAGTTTTCAGATCGATTCCAGCTGGTTGAGTTGGGCTGGACCAATGATGAAGAGCAGGCTCGCGATGCCTTTGTCGCCTCTGACATCTTCCTGATGCCATCGATTGTAGAGGCCTTTGGTGTTATGGCCATTGAAGCGCTTGCCTGTGCCAAGCCTGTGATCGTGTTTGACGGGACTTCATTGCCAGAAGTGACTTTTGCTCCTGAAGTTGGCATCTCTGTGCCAATGCACGATGGGGAGGCTCTGTTTCGCGCACTGCAACACCTGATCGACAATCCGGCCGAGCGTGAAGAACGTGGTCGCAAGGGGCGGGAGACTGCCGAACTGCACTATGGTGATGACTTGTACGCTCAGCGACTGGCGGAGATATACAAAACGGTTGCTGCTAAATGAAAGTACTGCTTTTAACTGATATTCCACCTTGCCGTAACTTTACGGCGGGTTTGGTGTTGGATCGGTTGGTTGGTTTTTTGCCTCAAGATCAGATTGCTATCTGTGCTGTGGTTAATCCTGCCTTGAACCCCGAGATTCCGGCGGAGCTTGACGTGATTCCAAAGCTGCTTTTGAAGAAGCCCCGTGAGGCAGCCGTGCGAGTGTTGCCTCGCAAGGCGGGGATTCTGTCGGCTTTTCCGTTTGAGTTGGTACAGGCTGCGCGCGTACAGCGTGAATTGCTGCCGCAAATTGTCGAGTTCGCTAAAGCGCAAAAAATAGATGCGGTATGGGTTGTTTTGCAAGGCCAGACCATGGTCCGCCTAGCTCGGCAGGTGAGCAAAGCGCTAAATGTAACCCTACTCACTCAAGTGTGGGATCCATTTGGCTGGTGGCTGCAGGCGAATCTCATTGATGGATTTACCCGTCGTCGTTTACTCAAAGAGTTTGACCAGGTCATCAAAGAAAGCGCTTCCTGTGCTACTGCCTCATGGGCGATGTCCGAGAATTACACGAATAAATACCGTGTAGTGAATGCGCCGGTGATTGCCGGTCTACCTCGCGAACTGGCCTTGCAGCCTGCCACCAGCGCGCACGACGGCGATGAATTTGTCATTGCTATGGCCGGTCAGTTTTATGCTCAAACAGAGTGGGAATGCCTGCAGCACGCTCTGAATGCCTGCAACTGGAAGGTAGCCGGCAAGCGCATACGCGTGCGTGTGATGGGGGGTGCTTTCAAGGTGTTCACTCAGAGTCCATCGAATTTTGAGTACCTAGGTTGGCAGAGCCAGGAAGAGACTATTCGACTGTTGTCCGAGTCGGACCTTCTCTATCTACCTTACTGGTTCTCGGGCGAATACCACGAAGAGTCCAGTAACAGCTTTCCGTCGAAGCTAGTGACCTATTTTGCCGCGGGACGCCCGGTGTTCTGTCATGCCCCGGCATATGCCTCTCCTGCAAAATACATTAAGGCCAATGATGCTGGCTTCCTTTGTGAGTCGCTGGACACTTCTGTGATCATCAGTCAATTGGAAGCGGCGGTACGGGACACCGAGTCTTACGGTCGTTTTGCTGTCAATGGTCATTCATGCTTCATGAAGGATTTTACTCTGGAACGGATGAAAGAATCCTTTCTCGCGTTTTTGGGGAATCATACTAAAGCATCAATGGGGATTTCTAATTGAGTCAGAATATCCTCACTGCTCATGTAAGACATTTCGATTTAATCAAGCAACTGATCAAACGCGACGTCGACATGCGATTCAAGGGCGCGCTGTTAGGCGTCCTGTGGCCGCTGATCACTCCGTTGATGACGTTGGCTATGTATGCCGTGGTGTTTGGCTATTTTTTGCCTTCTCGTTGGCCGGGCGTCGAAGGCATCACAGGCTTTGCGTTGATGTTGTTTCCCGGTCTGATCGTGTTCACGTTCTTTGCTGAATGCGTAAACCGCGCGCCCAACCTGATTACCTCTAATCCCAATTTCGTCAAGAAAGTGGTGTTTCCGGTCGAACTTCTGGTTTGGGTTCCTATCGGCTCTGCAGTTTTTCAGCTGTGCTTGAGTGTGGTTGCATGGGCGGCTATTGCGTTGTTCGTTAACGGCAGCCTGCAATGGACCATTATATTTCTGCCTGTAGTCATCGCCCCAATGGTTTTATGTCTGCTAGGCATTACGTGGTTCCTGAGTGCGTTGGGTGTTTTCTTGCGCGATATTGCGCAGTTGACCATCGTTATTACGCAGGCGTTGATGTTCTTCTCTCCAGTGCTCTATCCGCTCGACAAACTCCCGCAGTGGGCCAGTCAACTGATTATGCTCAATCCACTTTCGTTTATCGTAGAGCAGGCTCGGTTGGTGATGATTAATGGTGTGATTCCCAATTTCCAGGGCCTGCTGATTTACACTTGCGTGAGCTTGGTCGTCTGCTGGCTTGGCCTTCGTTTCTTTAGATCGGTCAGACACGGTTTTGCGGACGTTTTATGAGTATGGACATGACTATAGAAGTAAAACCGCAGCCGGTGATCGAAGTTGTTGGTCTGGAAAAGGCCTATCACATCTATGACGCACCCCATGATCGCCTGAAACAGATCTTTCTTGGCTGGAAGCGTAATTACTATCGCGATTTCCTCGCGCTGAAAGACGTCAACTTCGAAGTTTTGAAAGGTCAGTCAGTGGGTGTGATCGGTCGTAACGGTGCCGGTAAAAGTACCTTGTTGCAGCTGCTGACAGGTACGCTCACGCCGACTAAAGGCTCCGTGAAGATAAACGGCAAAGTCGCTGCGGTTCTTGAACTTGGCTCGGGATTCAATCCTGAATTCAGTGGGCGCGAAAATATCTATCTGTATGCCAGCTTGTTTGAGCTGAAGAAGTCTTGTATCGAAGAACGGTTCCAGAAGATTGTCGATTTCTCGGAGCTTGGCGATTTTATCGACCAACCTGTGAAGTCCTACTCCAGTGGTATGCAAGCCCGCTTGGCATTCTCCGTCATTGCACATGTCGACGCGGATATTCTGATTATCGATGAAGCTTTATCCGTGGGTGATGCGTTCTTCGCGCAGAAATGCATGCGTTTCCTGCGGCAGTTTCAGGAGCATGGCACGATCCTTTTTGTCAGCCACGATCTTGCTGCAGTAACAGCCTTTTGTGATCATGCGATCTGGCTTGAAGGCGGGGTCGTGCGTGACGCAGGCAGCGCCAAGGATGTCTGCGAAAAGTATTTCGCGCAGCTTTATATGCAACATACCGGCGCCGAAGGCGCAGCTGCGGTTTCTGTAAGCGCAGACGATGACGCTGGTCTAGACGTCGTTGATGAAGAGGAAACAGCTGACGAAATTATTGAACAACGAATTGTTATGCATGATGACGAATCGATCTACAAAGGCGCTCAAGAGATAGAAAGTTTCGGCTTCAATCCACAGTCTTCGACTTTCGGGACCGGTGGTGCAGAAATACAAAAAGTCAGCTTCACCAATGCCATTGGTCGTCAGCTAACGGTGTGTGAAGGTGGCGCGGAAGTTGTGGTCAAGGTTTCTGCCAAGGCAATCCACGATGTGGACTTGCCTATTATCGGATTCATTATCAAGGACCGTCTGGGTCAGCCTTTGATCGGTGGAAACACCTACCACTCTTACAAAGAGTCCCCCGTCAGGATTGTTGCAGGCAAGCGAATTGATGCCGCGTTCCATTTCAAGTTGCCGATTTTGGCCGTGGGCGACTATTCCATCGTGGCTGCTATCGCTAATGGTACTTTGCATGAGCACGTGCAACTGCACTGGATGCATGACGCTGTATTGTTCAAAGTGGTAGCTTCGAGCATCGATGGTGTAATCGTCGGAGCACAGTTGGACAAAATTATTCTAACTTCTAAGGCTTGACCCAACCATGACACAACAACAAGATCCGGGGCGCTTAGCCTGGGCGGACGTTTGCCGACTGATTGCAATGTTCGGGGTACTGCTCATCCATATTTCGGCGCCGATCTTTTACGACTATAGAAATATCGAGCTGAACAGCTTTCTGGTGGCTAACGCTCTTGACTCTATTGCTCGGGTTTCCGTTCCGTTGTTTGCAATGCTTTCCGGAGCATTACTGTTGGGGCGGGACATGTCCAAGGGCTTGGGCGGGATTGCTTCCCGGATTCTGAAAGTTGCTATTCCACTTGCGTTCTGGAGCGTGTTGCACGTTTTCTGGATCAACTACTGGACTGGCAAACCGTTGGACATTCCAAATGCCCTTGCTCAAGCACTTCAAGGTCCGGTGATGTATCACCTGTGGTTTGTTTATATGACCATTGGTGTGTATATCCTGTTGCCTATCCTGCAACCAATTTCCGTGGCTCTGCTGGCCAGCAAGCGCTTGGCAGCGTATTTTTTTGGCGTTTGGTTCGTGATCAATGCGGTGACTGTTTACTACCCTGTAAATATCATTACCCATCTGACGCTCACCAGCTTTTTGAACTGGCCGGGTTACTTCCTGTTAGGGTTCTATCTAATTCGTTCGGATGTCTTGAGCAAGGTTCCTGTCTGGTGCAGCGCGATTGTCTTTTTCCTAGCGAGCCTAGCCACGTTCCTGATCAGTTGGCGACTCAACTCTCTGTCGCCCATTCCCAACGAGACCGCGTTCCTGTATTTCAGTCCTAACGTTCTGATTGCTGCGTGTGCGGCGTTCCATATGATCAGAAATATCCGGGTGACGGCTGTCTTGATTCGCCCCATTGCGTTTTTGTCGAGTATCGTCTTCCCAGTCTATTTTATGCATTTGCTGGTGATCGACCTGATCAAAGCCGGTATGTTCGGCTTTACTTTAAACCTCGCCTCAATGTCGACCTTCACAGCGATCTTCAGCCTGTCGTTGTGCACGTTTGCGGTATGTCTAGTGCTGGCTGCGTTGACTCGCATTATACCGTACTCGGCAAAGTGGGTTGGCTAACTAATGATTTTTGATAAAAGTCGCTTGTAGGTGGCTTTAATTGAGGGAGTAAAATGACTGTAAACAAATTGATTCACTCATCGTCCGATGATTTTCCAGTGTCGGGTTCGTCGGTGGAGGATCCAATTGATCTCACTATCGTTATTCCGTGCTTGAATGAAGCGGAAAACATAGTTGGCATTCTCGATAGTGTTAAAACTGCGGTCGCTGGCCAGGCATTTACGACCGAGGTAATCGTAGTCGATGATAAAAGTGATGATGAAACCTACAGCCTTGCTATGGCTTGGGGAGATACCAACAAGGATCAATTGCCAGTCCGAGTGATTAGTCGAGCTCTGCATCGTCGTGGCTACGGTGCCGTTGTCCGCTACGGCGCAGCTCATGGCATTGGTCGGTACTGCATTTTCGTCTCCGCAGATGCTGTAGACCCGATTCACCTCATTCCAGCGCTTTACAACGAGATGGAGAAGGGTGCCATCTTGGCCCAGTGCTCTCGTTATATTCAAGCTGGCGATGATGGAACCATTCCTTTCAAATACAAATTCTTCCAGTTTTTCTTCCGAATTGGTGTGCGTATCGCGCTGGGTCAATATATTCCGGACTCGACGTACGCGTTCAAAATGTTTCGCCGGAGAGAAACGCTGGGCGTAGGTCTTAGTCAAAATAGATTCAGCATCAGCCCGGAAATCACCTTTAAATCGATTCTGATGGGTGGGGAGGTCAAATACATTGCCGGGGCGCAGGGGGTTCGCGAACGAGGCGTATCCAAGTTTATTTTTCGTAAAGAAGGGCTTGGTTTTGGCTATTGCCTGATTCGGGCGTTTCTACACAAGACAAAACTGGTTTACTGGTTCTGATCTCGTTTAATTAATACAAGTCTGGAACTTTCGTGCCTAATTTTTTTTCTGTAATAACAAAACGGTTGTCGGTGAGTCGACGCACTCTAGAAGCATATCTGGTCGCCTTATTATTGTTGGCGGCCGCTTTTCCGGATGTGCTGTTCAAAGACGCAAGTTTACGGTTGACAGATCAAATCACAGGCGCCTACACGGCGGTTCCGCTTAAGCCATTTTATGCTATTCCCAATACAACGGGATGGTGGGCGGGGTACAACGATAATGGAGGTGCCACTTACCAATCTGAGCCAATGATGCAATTCATGGTCAATAGCATACAGAATGGAGAGAGTCCTTATTGGAACCCATACTCTGCTGCTGGTGCACTGGGGCCAGAAGCACTCGTTGATCAGAAGTTTTCGGCAATGACTCTGGTTAATGCGGTTTTTGGTGGGGGTTCGCTCACTTACAATGTCGTTATACTGGTGGCGTTGTACTTTGGGATTTTTTTTATATACCGGACTGTGAGGGATGTCTTGGGGCTCTCCCGTATAGCGGCAACGGCAGCTGGTGTTTTTTATCTGCTTAATGGTTATATAACGGCAAATCTTGGATCGAACGTCACTCAGAGTTATCTGTATGTGCCTGTTTGTATTTATGCGGCCTTGATGTTCGTTGATCGAGTCTCAGTGTTTCGTTGGGGGATGGTGGTACTTGCTTTTTCGTTATTTTTCTCGTGCACTTTTATGCCTACAACTATCACCTCCCTGATAGCCATGGGGATTATTGTTGTCGGGATTTTGATTGGTGATGTTCGAAGCGGTAGATATTCGATAAAGATTGGTTTTATAATATTGCTTCTGCTTGGCTTGAGTCTGTTAGGTTCCATGCTTTTACTTGCGCCACTTTATTTTCCGTTTTTGGAAAACTTGAAAAGTCTGGGCACGCTTGAGGACTACTCAAAGCGAAGCTTTTGGGGGCTAAGATACCCCAATGCAATAGCTTCATTCTTTACATCATCTCATTTTTTTGAATCCTATAATGCGGCCGAGCCCAATGCTGCCTTTTTTAAAGGTTCGAGTTTGTCGTTTGTTGGAAATACGGTATTTCACAGCGGTATCATCGCTATAGGGCTTGCTGGGTGTGCAGTCTCAAAACATACGACCCGGTTTACATGCCTAGTCTTGCTCTGCTTGATAAGTGTCGCATTTGTTGTCATGCGTTTGTTTGATCCGATATGGATTCAAGAGTTTTTCTCGCGGCTTCCCATTGTTGGTAATATTGGAAGTCAATACTGGTGGCCAGTGATAATGTTTCCTATGGTTTTTCTCATTGGCTTTGGTGTGAATAATCTGCAAGATAACAATTATCACGTGTTGCCATGTTTAGCGTTGATGACAGTTGGAATAGCGTCGCTTTTCAAGGTCTATACTCTTTTTGGTCTTCAAGAGCCGCATCTGAGTTACAAGCACGGCGCATTGATATCCTTTGTAGGGTTAGTGGCGTTGATGGTGTTACTTGTACTTGGCCGAAAGTTTTTCGCCAAAAAAATAGCCGTTCACTCAACGCTGACCATTGTTGTCGTTCTAATGTTTGTCGAGCTTATGCTCTTGGGGAAAATGGTCCGCTTCGAAAGGAATGACCTCTTTAGTAATATGCCCCTGGCACTACAGTATGTGAAAGATCATATAGGGAATTACCGCACCTTGAATTTCGGGCAGGGTGGCTTATATCCAGAGCTTGGTTCAGCCTTCAATATTCAGGAAGTCAGCACCATGAACCAGGGTGGCTTGCCAGAATTCAGAGACTATTTTTATTCGTCTATTGATTTGGAAAGTAGTCAGCGACTTGGTTACCATGCTACCACCCCACTGGGTTCATTTCCCTCATTGATCTTGATTCAGGATAAACCTGAGACAAACTCGATTAACTGGGATGCGATTAACTTCCTAGGTGTTAAGTACTTGCTTTTGCCGCTGACATATACTTCGTATCGGGCTAAGTTGAAGTCGCTCGGCTTTGAAGAGGTTTATCAAAGCTTGGCTACCGTAGTGGTCGAAAACAAGAAAGTGTTACCTCGCGCTTTTGTAATTGATGCGATTCGTGTAACAGGCAGGGAGGATATTACTCTGCCTCAAGGTTATCAGCTAGATTTCGTTCCTGCTTCAATTGACTCTTATCATAATGCTGAGATTACTATTTCGGGGAAGGTCGATCAAGAGTCGTTGATTGTGCTTTCGGACAGTTGGCATTCCAATTGGAAGGCGATGTTGAACGGAAAGAGCACTCCTATAGTTAAGGTGGATAAAGCCTTTCGCGGTGTGATTGTGCCAAAGGGGTCTTATGTTATAAAAATGGAATATCAACCCAAAAGTTTGCCGTGGGCCATTTCTTCTTCGTTAATTATGCTATTGCTATTGCTGTTTCTGATACTTAAACAGAAGCGACTTGATCCGGTCATTCGGCGCCGGCTTGGTTTAGCGGCCTGAATGCTTCGAATTAGGCTCTAAGGCCGTCAATTAGGCGGCCATGTTACTGTCTGGAGTATCTTGATAGCCTTCCTGCTTTAAATTCATAAATTCAGGTGGCAAAAAAAATACCTGATTTACCTAGTATCTTCCTGCTGCTATGTTCTGCGAGGGTAGCGAGAGCATTTTTTATCGTGCAGCCTGAAGTTTCAGGTTGTAATATGCGTTTCTGAAAGTCAAGATTGAGGCGTGGGTGCGTGCGTTATATTAAAATAAATCACATTTTGCTAGTTTTAAAACTCTCCCTAGCCACTGCGTTGGTTGTGATTCTGTTGAGCAGCGGACAATTAGACTTTCGCTCAATTACCGTTGTTTTTGCTAAT
>JAIETJ010000142.1 GCA_019745275.1 Pseudomonadaceae bacterium
GGTATCGATAACACCCACTTCGGTGCGCTAAAAGTTAAGGATGCGATTGTCGATAAGTTGCGCAATGCCGCCGGTGACCGGCCGTCTATCGACAAACTCAACCCGGACATGCGAGTGCACCTGCGCCTCGATCGCGGTGAAGCGGTGTTGTCCTTGGACTTGTCCGGGCACAGCCTGCACCAGCGTGGTTATCGCTTGCAGCAGGGCGCAGCGCCCTTGAAAGAAAACCTTGCCGCGGCGATTTTGATCCGCTCCGGCTGGCCGCGGATTGCCGCTGCCGGTGGTGCGCTGACCGACCCTATGTGCGGCGTGGGTACCTTTTTGGTTGAGGCAGCGATGATCGCGGCCGACATCGCGCCGAATCTTAAACGCGAACTCTGGGGTTTTTCCGCCTGGCTCGGCCATGTGCCGGCGCTCTGGCAGCGTCTGCATGAGGAGGCGGTAGAACGGGCGGAAATTGGCTTGGCCAAGCCACCGCTGTGGATTCGCGGTTATGAGGCCGATCCACGCCTGATTCAGCCGGGGCGCAACAACGTCGAGCGTGCCGGGCTGTCGAACTGGATCAAAATTTATCAGGGCGAGCTGGCCACTTTTGAGCCGCGCCCAGATCAAAATCAGACCGGTCTGGTGATCTGTAACCCACCTTACGGTGAGCGTCTCGGCGATGAAGCCAGCTTGCTTTATCTCTACCAAAACCTCGGCGAACGCCTGCGCCAAGCCTGCTTAAACTGGGAGGCTGCGATCTTTACCGGCGCCCCTGACTTGGGCAAGCGCATGGGTATTCGTAGCCACAAGCAATATGCCTTTTGGAACGGTGCCTTGCCGTGCAAGTTGTTGCTGATCAAGGTCAGCCCCGAGCAGTTTGTCACCGGCGAGCGACGCACCCCAGAGCAGCGCCAGGTTGAGCGTGAGCAGCTAGCGATTGATGGTCCAAGCAGCGAGCCGGTTGTTGCTCCAGTTGTAGTTGAGCAGGCGCGACTCAGCGAGGGCGGGCAGATGTTCGCCAATCGTCTGCAAAAAAATCTTAAGCAGTTGGGCAAGTGGGCGCGCCGCGAAGGCGTTGAATGCTACCGCGTGTATGACGCCGATATGCCCGAATACGCCGTGGCCATCGACCTGTATGGCGATTGGGTGCACGTGCAGGAATACGCCGCGCCGCGCACCATCGAGCCGGAAAAAGCCCAAGCACGGTTGTTTGATGCGCTGGCGGCGATTCCGCAAGCGCTGGGCGTAGATAAAAGCAAGGTGGTGGTCAAGCGCCGCGAACGCCAGAGCGGCACCAAGCAATACACCCGTCAAGCCGCGCAAGGGCAGTTCCGTGAGGTCAACGAAGGCGGCGTCAAGCTGCTGGTGAACCTCACCGACTACCTCGATACCGGGCTGTTTCTCGACCATCGGCCGTTGCGCTTACGCATCCAAAAGGAAGCGGCCGGTAAGCGTTTTCTCAATCTGTATTGCTACACCGCCACGGCCACCGTGCATGCGGCCAAGGGTGGCGCACGCACTACCACCAGCGTCGATCTGTCGAAAACCTATCTGGATTGGGCGCGGCGTAACCTGTCACTGAATGGTTTCTCGGACAAGAACAAGCTGGAACAGGGCGATGTGATGGCTTGGCTGGAAGCCGATCGCAACGAGTACGATTTGATCTTTATCGATCCACCGACCTTCTCCAACTCCAAGCGCATGGAAGGCATCTTCGATGTGCAGCGCGACCACGTGCAATTACTCGATCTAGCCATGACTCGGCTGGCACCGGGCGGCGTGCTGTATTTCTCGAATAACTTCCGTAAGTTCATCTTGGACGAGGGCTTGGCTGCCCGTTACGGAGTTGAGGAAATCAGCGGCAAGACCATCGATCCCGACTTTGCCCGTAATACCAAGATCCACCGTGCGTGGCGCTTGACGGCATTGGCGGCTAATGCGGCCGTTGCGCTTGATTAAACGCTAAGTCGCATCGGGCGATTAAGGGGGGGCGGATTGTCGAGAGGTGGCGGATTGTTCGCTGCGCTCTTGAATCCGCCCTACCCTTAGGGTTTAGCCGTTTTGCTTTGTGGATACAGGCCCAGCATTACCTGATCGAGAATAGCCGAGGCGCCCCACGGCCGTGGGTGGTTGAGGATGGCCACCACTGCCCAAGTGTTACCGTTCGAGTCGCGACTAAACCCGGCGATGGCACGCACAGTGTTCAGGGTGCCGGTTTTGATGTGTCCTTGGCCCGCCAGCGCGGTGCGCCGCAAACGTTTGTGCATGGTGCCATCCATGCCCACCAGCGGCAGCGCCGAGATGAATTCAGCGGCGTACGGGCCGTTCCACGCCGCTTGCAGCATTAAGGCCATTTCACGCGCGCTGACGCGCTCATTACGCGACAGCCCTGAGCCGTTCTCCATCACCAGATGGCTGGCGTTGATGCCCTTGCGTGCCAGCCATTGGCGAATCACCCGCTGTGCGGCTTTGGCGTCATCGACGTCGCTGGCGGTGCGAAACTGCGCGCCGATGCTGAGAAACAACTGTTGCGCCATGGTGTTGTTACTGTATTTGTTGATGTCGCGAATGATCTCCACCAAATCGGGCGAGAAAGCTCGGGCCAGTAAGCGTGCGCCCTTGGGCACATCGGCGAGGCGGTCGCGGCCTTGGATAGTGCCGCCCAACTCTTGCCAGATAGCTCGTACGGCGCCAGCGGCGTAGCTGGGATGATCGAGCACGGCCAGATAGCTTTGGCTGCTGCAACCATCGACCAGTTGACCGCTGACTATCAGCTTAATGCTGCCGTCGGCCTGTTTAGTGGGGCTGTAATTAACATTCGGGTTCGGGCATTTGCCTGCGGGCAGGGCTTTAACCCGGTTGTCGATATGCAGAGTGGCAATCGGTGGCTCGGCGGCGACTATGATCTTGCCGCCTTCGTTGCGGGTGATCATGCGCACCGATTTCAAATTCACCAGTAAGGCGTCGGGGCCGACTAAAAAGGGTTTGCTGTCGTCATCGCCGTCATCATTAAAGGCCGCCACCTGCGGCTGGACAAAGTGACTACGGTCGAGCACCAGGTCGCCGGTAATTTGCTGCACGCCATTGGCGCGTAAATCACGCATCAGCAACCAGAGTTTTTCCATGTTTAGCTTAGGGTCGCCGCCGCCCTTGAGGTACAGGTTGCCCTGCAATATGCCATTGCGCAGCGGGCCGTCGGTGTAGAACTCGGTTTTCCACTGGTGGGTCGGCCCGAGCAGTTCAAGGGCTGCATAGGAGGTGATGAGTTTCATGGTCGAGGCTGGATTAACCGCCACGTCGGCATTTACGAAAGTGGCCGCGCCGGGGCCGTTCAGCGGTAACAGCACCAGTGACAAGGCGCTGTTTTCAATCTTGGCTTTGGCCAAGGCTTGTTGGATTTTTACCGGTAACACGTTGTTGCTGGCAGCGGCCTGTAAATGAAAGCTTAAAGGCGCCAATAAGCTGGCCAGCGTTAGCTGCCGAAGGGTGCGCAGAGCCGCGGTAAGTGGGCGAGTGCGACGGTTAAGCAAAATAGAAGACATTAGGTCGAGAGTTCCAAGCCGTGGGGAGCACAGTTGCGCTACAAATACGCGGCATTATGCCCCAAGCAGCGCGTGCTTGCGCCTGCTGTGGGCGTGTTTAAGGGGCTGGATTAATTGCGCTTTTAGCAATGCTGTGTTTGCCGACGGCTACTGTTTGCCGGGCGCGGGCTTACTTACAGTGGCGGCACAGTCCATTACTTAGCGAGATTGAATATGCCCACTTTGCCGCGATGCCGGGTTATTGCCTGCGTGTTTGCTCTAGGGTTGCTGGCCGCGAGTGCCGCCCATGCCGATTTAGATGCGCCGAGCCAAGCGCGTCTAGCCGCCTTGCAGACTAAACCTGAGGTCAGCGGCGAGCTGATTTATCAAGGCGCCACCTTTGCCCTTGAACATCCCAGCGCGCAGCCGTTATTTCGTTATGAGCGACGCCTGAATAGCGCCGATAACACAAGCTGGGTGGCAAGCCACTTGACCCGCAATCCCAAGGGGCAGCTGATTATTCTGGAGTCGGCGCAATTTACCCCAGCCTATGAGTTACAGCGCTTTACGGTGATTAATCAGCAAGGCGGCGTTAGTGGTTCAGCGCAGCTCAGTGCCGATGCTCGGCGCCTGAACTACAGCCTCAACGACAACGGCAAAATCACTAGCGCCGAAGAAGAAGTCGATTTGCCGGTGATTACCGGGCCTTCGATGCATGGTTTTATCTTGCAGCACTGGGATACGTTAGTGGCCGGTAATTGCCTCAGCGTGCGGCTGATCGTGCTGCAGGAGATGCAGACCTATGGTTTTGATATTCGCTTTGAGCAGCAGGTCGATGGTCAGGCCGCGTTCTCGGTGACTCCCAGCAGCCTGCTGATCCGCCTCGCCGTGGCGCCCTTGCGGGTGGTGTTTGACGCCAACAGCAAAAATGTTCTGCGCTACGAGGGACGCGTGCCACCTAAACAGGAGGTGGACGGCCAGCTTAAAGACTTAGACGCCGGCGTCGACTACGTTTCCCTGGCCGCGCACTATCGTTAGAGAGTTCCTGTTAAGGCGACTGGCGGCGTTACAGCCACGGATCGGCGCGCGTACCGCCATAGGTTTCTACGAGAAAGTCGATAAAAGCGCGGGTGCGCGCCGGTACATGTTTGCGCGTCGGCATGGCCGCGTACAGACTCAGGGTAGTCCCGCGCCAGTCGGGCAGCACCCGCTCTAAATGACCCTCGCGCAGGGCTTGCTCAGCGACAAAAGAGGGAAGGCCGGCCAGCCCCAATCCGGCTAAAGCGGCGGCGAGAATTAAATCCAGCTGACTGGTCGAGAGCACAGGGGGTTGCAGCGCCAGGGTCACCCTGTTGCAGGCGGCGGGGTCGCTGTCTGGCTGCTGTCGATGCAGGATTAACTCACGGCGCAGCGCTGCTACAGCGGGCAGTAAAGCTTGATGGTTGAGCAGCTCGGCGGGCTGTTGCGGGCGCCCACGGCGCTCTAGGTAGCCCGGTGCGGCGCAGATAATAAACGTCGAGCAGGCCAGTTGCCGGGCAATAAAATCGCCTTGCAGCGCTTGTTGGCCGATCGACACAATCGAAACGTCGAAGTTTTCATCTGCCGTATCGACCGGGCCTGGGGTGGCGATTTCCAGGGTAATGCCGGGATACCGCGCATGAAAGCGCGGCAACTGCTTGGCCAGTTGGTGCGCGGCAAAGGCCGGCGGGCAGAGAATTCGCAGCGGTCCGCCTGGTGCGCTGTTCGCCGCGCCTGCCTCGGCGTCGGCCTCTTCGAGTTCGGCCAACAGCCGGCGGGCGCGCAGTAAATACGCCTCACCGATTTCGGTCAGGGCCAGGCTGCGGGTGGTGCGGTTGAGCAAGCGAGCGCCTAAGTGCTGTTCCAGATCGGTTATGGCGCGGGTGACCACTGCCGGGGCTAAGTCCAGCACCCGTGCCGCGCCTGCAAAGCTGCCCTCGGTGATCACTTGGGAAAATACCCGTAACGAGCGGAGTTGGTCCATGACGGGTGAATTCCTTGCTTAAGTGGCCAGTGAAATAGCGAGCAGTCGGGCAAATCTACCCCCAGATGCGCCTGATGCTGTAGTGATATTGGTTACACGACGGTCTGCCAGTAATGTGCAGTTGGACAGAGAGTCGGGCGAGGGCGGCGCGAAACTGCTAAAGTGCCGCGGGTTATTTATGAATTTAAGTTTTATTTAAGAAAGGTGAGGATTTCTGTATGGCTACTAACCGTTCCCGTCGTCTGCGTAAAAAACTCTGCGTTGCCGAGTTCCAGGAGCTTGGTTTTGAGCTGACCCTGAATTTCCAGGAAAACTTGGCCGAAGAGTCGATCGACGACTTTTTGGAAGCCTTCGTTGCCGATGCCATCACGGCTAACGGCATGGGCTATGTTGGCGGTGATGACTACGGCTTCGTGTGCTTGGGCAAACGCGGTTCGGTTAGCGCCGAGCAGCGCGCTCTGGTCGAAGCTTGGCTCAAAGGCCGCAGCGAACTGACTGAGTTCACTGTTAGCCCATTGCTGGATGTTTGGTATCCAGAAAACGATATCGCCCAAGCGTAAGCTTGGCGCTCTGGGCCTGCTCGCGCAGGCTCAGAGGCATCGCTGAAATGTTTTATCCGCGCGTCAACTTCCCCGTTTAACCCCGTTGTTGTGTTCCTAGGTCATTGTCCGTGTTGCTGCGGTTTACAGTTTATTCTCAAGCTACACCGGGCTGGAGCGGCCGGTCATTTCGCGGGCCATTTCGGTGGCGTAGCTGTCGGTCATGCCGCCGATGAAATCGATCATGCGCAGAAACGACTGGTATAGCGGCCAGTGCGGGTCAGGGGTGTTATTGCCGAGCAAGTCGAGAATTCGCCGGCTCTTAAATGACGGCGTACGTCCACCATGTTGTTCCAGTGCAGCGCCACAAAAAGCCTCGAGTAAAATCTCCAAGGTGGTGTAGGCGCCAATCTCGTGCAGGGTTTTACGTTTGTCCTGGAAGATTTTCTTCCGCGCTAGGTCTTTTGCGCCCAGCACGCAGCGCTTGGCCGAGCCATGCATATGCTCGACTAAGTCGCCCTCAAGGGTGCCGGCCAGTAGCGCCGGTTGCTGCTCGACAAACGCCTGCGCCGCGGCATTGGTTAAGTGCTCGATGGCTTTGCCGCGCAGAATCGCCAGCTTGCGCCGTTTAGAATCAGTCGGGCCGAGCTGGCGATAGGTTTCCGGCAGGTCGTCGCCGACCAAATTAAGCAGCAAGGCTTCGACTTCGGCGTAGTCGAGCAGGTCCATCTCTAAGCCGTCTTCCAGATCAATCAGGCCGTAGCAGATGTCATCCGCCGCCTCCATTAAATACACCAGTGGGTGCCGGGCCCAGCGTTGCTCCTCGATTTGCGGTAAACCGAGTTTGCTGGCGATTTGCTCGAGTATCGGCAGTTCACTCTGGTAGCAACCGAACTTGTGCTTCTTGTAGCCAAGCGCCTGCGCATGACGCGAGGTCCAAGGATATTTTAGGTAGGTGCCGAGCGTTGCGTAGGTGAGCCGCGTGCCGCCATCGAATTGATGGTATTCAAGCTGGGTGAGCACGCGAAAGCCTTGCGCGTTGCCCTCAAAATTTAAAAAATCTCCGCGCTCGCGCTCACTCATGGCATCCAGCCAGCCGCGTCCAGCGGCCTGCTGAAACCAGTGGCGAATGGCATCTTCACCCGAGTGGCCAAAGGGTGGGTTGCCGATGTCGTGAGCCAAGCAGGCCGATTGCACAATCATGCCCATGTCGGCGGGGTCGCACCAATCGGGTAATTCTGCACGCAACACTTCGCCCACCCGCATGCCCAGCGAGCGACCCACGCAGCTAACTTCCAACGAGTGGGTTAGCCGGGTGTGAATATGATCGTTGCTGGATACCGGATGGACTTGAGTCTTGCGCCCCAACCGGCGAAAGGCGCCGGAGAAAATAATTCGGTCATGGTCTTTATGAAACGGGCTGCGGCCCAGTTCATCGGCGCTGTGCAGCGGTTTACCAAGACGCTCACGGGTAAGCAGGGTTTGCCAATCCAAAACTAATCCTCGCCATTCAGTGGCTGTTGAAGCCTTAGCTTCGGTGTTCTCAGGCGGCCCTGCAAGTATTGCCGGTGAGTCGCCGCCAGTGCTTGTGCTGGCCTGCGGGTTGGTGGCCGGGCCTAAAGCGCCCGATGCTTTTGCCACCAGCGGCCTGCCGTGGGGCTATTGCGGTGCGCAACGCACCAACTGCACGCGTCGCTTTGGCCATTTTAGGGCGCGTTGGCGGGGGTTGGCTTGGCGCCTTTTGCCTCCGGAGCGGCTGGGTAGCTGGGCTCAGTTTGGCTCTGCGGGCGCGAGGCGAGGGCGCTGGCAGGTTTTTTTCGCACCGGGTTGCTCGCATCTGCGCGCTCTGCGCGGCGGCGGGCATGAATTCTGCAATCAAGCTGTTTGAGAGTTCCCCGCACGGCGATGGGATAAGCGTCGCCACCGTGCCTCAATATTGATCAGGGCATCCCAATGGCCATACGTGTCGCGCTCCAGCATACAACCCGCTACCACTATGACCGTCTGGTGAGCTTGTCGCCCCATGAGGTGCGCTTGCGCCCGGCGCCCCATGCGCGCACGCCGATTTTGTCTTACTCGTTAAGCGTTACCCCCAACCAGCACTTTATTAACTGGCAGCAAGACCCGTACGGCAACTACATCGGCCGCTTCGTGTTCCCGGAAAAATCCGGCACTTTGGAGTTCACCGTCGATCTGGTGGCGGACATGACCGTCATTAATCCGTTTGATTTTTTCGTTGAAAAATACGCCGAAGTATTCCCTTTCAGTTACCCGGCGCAACTCGCTGCTGAACTCGGTGCCTATCTGCAAAGTGAGGAGCCTGGCCCGCTGCTGGCTAAATGGGTGAAGGCCGCCCGCGCAGAGATTCTCGCTAAGCCACAGCCGATCAACAATTTTTTAGTGGCTCTGAATCAGCGTTTACAAGCCGATATTGCTT
Source organism: Pseudomonadaceae bacterium (assembly GCA_019745275.1). Classification (GTDB taxonomy): domain Bacteria; phylum Pseudomonadota; class Gammaproteobacteria; order Pseudomonadales; family Pseudomonadaceae; genus Aquipseudomonas. The sequence continues at coordinate 8,485 of JAIETJ010000142.1, forward strand.
ATTTGCTGCGCATGGAACCGGGCGTGCAAACGCCGGAAGAAACCTTAGAAAAAGCCTCCGGCTCGTGCCGCGACAGTGCTTGGCTGCTGGTGCAGATCCTTCGTGAGCTGGGTTTGGCGGCGCGCTTTGTCTCGGGGTATTTGATTCAGTTGCGCGCCGACCAAGAAGCTTTGGACGGCCCTAGCGGCAGCGAGGTGGACTTTACCGACCTGCACGCTTGGACCGAGGTGTATATCCCCGGTGCCGGCTGGATTGGCCTCGATCCCACCTCCGGGATGCTCGCCAGCGAAGGCCATATTCCACTGGCCTGTACCGCGCTGCCGTCTTCGGCGGCGCCGGTTAGCGGTTTTACCGACAAGGCCGAAGTGACCTTCGAGCATGAGATGCGCATCACCCGCATCCATGAAGACCCACGGGTGACCAAGCCGTACAGCGAGGAAGACTGGCTAAAAATCGACCAGCTCGGCCAGCAGGTGGATGCCGACCTAAAGCGCCAAGACGTGCGTCTGACTCAGGGCGGCGAGCCAACCTTCGTGTCGATTGACGACATGGACGGCGCGCAGTGGAACACCGATGCACACGGCGCGGAGAAACGCACGCTGGCTGGCGAGTTGCTGCAGCGCTTAAAAAATCACTTCGCCCCCGGCGGCATGCTGCATTACGGCCAGGGTAAGTGGTATCCGGGCGAGCCACTGCCGCGCTGGGCGCTGAATATGTTTTGGCGGGTCGACGGCCAGCCGATGTGGCTGGACGCCACGCTGTTTTCCGCCGACGAGCAGGACGACGGCTATGGCAGCGCCGAGGCGCAGCGTTTTATCAGCCAGCTGGTGAGCATTCTTGGCTTGCCGGCCAGCAGCCCGATCCCCGCCTATGAAGATGTTGTCCAGCAAGCACTGCTGGAACAGGGCTTGCCGAATAATCTCGATCCCTTGCAGCTCGACCTTAAGGCGCCCGAGGCCCGGCAACGCTTGGCGCGTTTGCTGGAGCAAGGTTTAGGCGCGGTGGTGGGTTTTATTCTGCCGCTGGCCAGCAAAGAGCTGGACCCGAGTATTGCCTTGGGCGTGGCGTGGCGTACTTGTCCGTGGCCGCTTAAGCGTGGCCGTTTGTACCTGACTGAAGGCGACTCGCCGATGGGTTTGCGTCTGCCGCTCAATGCCTTGCCGTGGGTGATGCCCGAGCAGATGCCGCACAGCTTTGATGTTGATCCCTTTGCCCCGCGTGATGCGCTCGCACCGGCAACTAAGGCGCCGGCTGCCAGCGCTGCAGAAAATCCCAAAAATGCCGCTGGCAAGGCAGATAAACGCTCGCCGCTCAGTCGCAAGGCGCTGCCCGCCAGCGCGGCCAAACCACTGCAACCCAGTGAGGTCATTCACACCGCGCTCTGCGTGCAGGTGCGTGAAGGCCGCTTGCACATTTTTATGCCGCCACTCAAACGCATCGAAGACTATTTGGCGCTGGTCACGGCCATCGAACACACCGCCACTAAGTTGCAACTAAAGCTGCGCATCGAGGGCTATCCACCGCCCCGCGACCCACGGATCAAACTGCTCAGCGTGACCCCCGACCCCGGCGTCATCGAGGTCAACGTGCACCCGGCGGCCAGCTGGAACGAGTTGGTGTACACCACCTCAACCCTCTATCAAGAGGCACGTCTGTGCCGTTTGGGCGCGGAAAAATTTATGCACGACGGTCGACATACCGGCACCGGTGGCGGCAATCACGCCACCCTCGGCGGGGCCACGGCTGAAGATAGCCCGTTGCTGCGCCGGCCAGATTTGCTGAAAAGCCTGATCACCTACTGGCAAAACCATCCGGCGTTGTCCTACCTGTTTTCCGGCACCTTTATCGGCCCCACCAGCCAAGCGCCACGGGTCGATGAGGCGCGTGACGACAACCTCTACGAGCTGGCGATTGCCTTTCAGCAGATGGACCAGTTGCTGCCTAACATGCACCCCGGCGATAAGCCTTGGATGGTCGATCGGCTGCTGCGCAACCTGCTGGTTGATCTGACCGGCAACACCCACAGATCCGAGATCTCCATCGACAAGCTGTACTCGCCCGACGGCCCCACCGGGCGCTTGGGCCTGGTGGAATTTCGCGCCTTTGAAATGCCGCCGCACGAGCGCATGAGCTTGCTGCAGATGCTGCTGCTGCGCGCCTTGGTGGCGCGTTTTTGGCGCGAGCCGTACCAGGCCAAGCTGGTGAGTTGGGGCACCGCCCTGCATGACCGTTGGATGCTGCCGCATTTTGTCGCGCAAGATATTCGCGACGTGGTGCAAGACTTACGCGCCAGCGGCTATGCCTTCGAGGAACACTGGTTCGAGCCCTTTATCGAGTTTCGCTTTCCGCGTTTTGGCACCGTGGACTACCACGGCGTCGAGCTGGAACTGCGCCA
>JAIETJ010000113.1 GCA_019745275.1 Pseudomonadaceae bacterium
AGGTTCGGTGACTCCCCCGTCAAGTACGACGACAGGTGGCAGCGGCCCTCGGCCATGATGCACAGGCTGCCGAAGGCAAACACCTCGATCGGCACCGGGGTTTTGCCCACCAGTTGCTTGACCTGCGCCAGCGACAACACCCGCGGTAACACCGCACGGCGAATGCCGTAACGCTCGTAAAAGAAATTCAAGGCCGCCGCATTGGTCGCCGAACCTTGCACCGAGAGGTGCAAATTCAGCTGTGGATGGCGCCGACTGGCGTAGGCCAGCACACCGGGATCGGCGGCAATCAAGGCATCCACACCCAACTCGGCGGCGTGATCGACCGCCCGTTGCCAGCGCGCCCAACCGTCGGCGCGGGCATAGGTATTAACCGCGATATACAACTGGCGACCATTTTGGCGTACCAATTCAAGGCCGCTTTGCAGTTGTTTTTCGTCCAGATTAAGCCCGGCAAAGTGCCGCGCATTGGTGTCGTCGCGAAAGCCCACATACACCGCATCCGCACCTTGCCGTACCGCCGCTTTCAACGCGGTCAAACTGCCCGCTGGGCAAACCAATTGCATTGAGCGCTCCCTTGGCGCGCACCCCACTCAAGGTCGGCGCGCCTAAACCTAAGTGGGAGGACTCTAGAGCGCCAACCAATGCCGGGCCTTGACTTCGATCAACCGCGGCACGCTCAGTTAGCCGTTGGCGCGTGGGCTAACAGGCCAGCGAGGGTCACTGCGCATGGATATTCGAGAGCACATAGGCATGCAGGGTGATCCGATCCAAATCGTTCATGGCGCCGAACTGCACACCGGCCACCACACCGTCATCATCGTCCTGCCGCGAGCGCACGTGGGCGTCGAGTGAAACGATACGCTCAATGCCGCTGATGCAAATTTGCGCGGTTAACTTAATCACATCGCCAAGCGTCAGCGAGAAATTGCGTAAGTGAATGCGGCAGCCACCGAGACTGATGTCTTTAACCATCGCCGCGGTCTTCTGGCTAAAGCCCTCGGCGTAATGCACCGCACTAATCAGCGCCACTTTGGCGCGCACCGAACTGCGCACCTCACCCAGCTTAAGGTGCTGCGGCATGGCCAAATACAGATGCGGATACGGTGCCCGGGCAATGTGCAGCACCTCGGTGCGAAACGCACAGGCGCAATTGGTTTGATTGGCAAACAAGCGTACGGCCAAGCCGACACCTTGTTTGAGCGTGCTAGGTAACCCATTGTTCAAAGGTGTGCTGACAATCAGGCTGTGCCCGGCACGATAGCCAATCAGCATGGATTTATCTCGGGACGCGCTGTAACCGTCAAATTCCAACTGCAGCGGCTGGCCTGGCAACAGGCGAAGGTCTTCGAAGCGTGGTGTTGATTCTTCCATGAGAGGTTCTGATCTAAATGAGGGAATGCCCCAAGTGTAATCGACAACATTGGCAACGCGCCGTTTGAACTAGCACTTGGCCATCACAACGGCGCATTTTGCCGATTGCCGTCAGCGCCTGTTAGCACTCCAAAAGCCACACTGATAATGGCCGATGCTGCACTCCGCACGCGCTCGCCACGCCAACGGCTCAGCACCATTGGCCATTAACCAGTCCGTCAGGTATTGTCGCTGCGGCGCCCACCCATAGCGCTGTTGATCCATGACAAACAACCGGCATAAAGACTTTGGTCGCGCTTGTATAGCCCTCTGCCATTACGCTAATTTCAGCAGCATGTTACGACAGTTGTTATCGCTACTTGCTTGGCTTGGCCATCGTTCAACGGGGCCAGTTCCATCCAAGCGATGCCTGTTGCCTCTCATCTACATAACAGCGACCTCACCATGCCTCCAGCTCAGGATCTTTCGGAACTCTTTATCCAAACGCTGGAGCAGGCCACCGACAGTGTCGTGCTCATCGACAGCAACAACTGCGTGCAACTGTTCAATCGCGCAGCCGAAAACCTTTGGGGTTACTCGCGCGCCGAGGTCATTGGTGAAAACGTTAACGTACTGGTGCCGCAGGCTATTCGCGCCGGACACGATGAGCATATCGCAGCCAATCGCCGCACCGGCATCAACAACATCGTTGGCAGCAGCCGCACGGTACTGATTGAGCGTAAGGACGGCGGGCAGCGCTGGGGGTCGATGTCAATTTCGCGGATTGAGGTTGGCGACACTATTTTGTACACCGCCTTTATCAAAGATATTACCGAGCAGCACCTACAGAATGAACGACTGCGTCTGCTCTCGCTGGTGGTTGAACAGACCTATAACGCCATCATCATTACCGATCAGAACTGGCAGACTGTTTACGTTAACGCGGGTTTTGTCAGCCTGTTCGGTTATGCGCCGGAGCAGGCCATAGGCAGCAGTCCGACCGCCGTATTGGCCCCCACTCTTACCCCGGCCGCGATAGACAGCATGCGCGCCAGCTTGGCTGAAGGCCGCCCATTTTATGGCGAGGAATTGGCTCATTGCCAAAATGGCCAACGTATCTGGTGCAGCATCGAGACCAACCCCATTCTCGACGCCGAAGGGCAACTTACCAATACCGTCACCACCCTCACCGACATTACTCACTCGAAGATGCATGAGGTGCTGCAGAACCGCATGCTCGAAGCGATGGTCCGCGAAGACCCGCTGGAAAGCCTGATGGAAAAAGCTTGCCGGGAAGTCGAGCGGATTGCCCCCGAAGTCATTGCCTCAATCCTACGGGTCAGCGCCGACGGTCTGCTCCACCCACTCGCAGGACCCAGTTTACCGGCCCATTATTGCCAAGCGCTGGAAGGCGTGCCGATTGGCCCAATGGTCGGTTCCTGCGGCACGGCGGCCTTCCGTGGCGAGGCGGTACTGGTTAGCGATATTGCCAGCGATCCACTCTGGGCCGAGTTCAAGGCCTTGGCCCTACCCATCGGTTTACGCGGTTGCTGGTCGACGCCGATCAAGGACAGCCAAGGCCGGGTGCTCGGCACCTTCGCTTTCTATTACCGTGAACCACGCGGCCCCAGCGCCTTTCACCAGCGCCTGATCGACGTCATCGTGCACCTCTGCGCGCTGGCCTTGCAGCGCGAGGAAAGTCGTAGCCACATTCGCCAACTGGCCTTCTACGACAGCCTGACTAACCTGCCCAACCGCAGCCTCTTGCACGCCAAAGCCGACCAAGCACTGGCAGAAGCCGAGCGCAACAAGAGCGCTATGAGTGTGTTGTTTATCGACTTAGACCGCTTCAAGCAGGTCAACGATTCCCTCGGTCATCCGGCCGGTGATGAACTGCTGCGCGTGGTCGCCCAACGGCTAAACGAACACCGCCGCAACTCCGACATCGTCGGCCGTTTATCCGGCGATGAATTCGTGCTGATACTGCCGCACTGCGACAGCCAACAAATTACCGAGGTCGTGGAGCAACTCAAGACCACCCTCAGCCAGCCTTGCCAGATCGCCGGCACCACCCTGTGCCCATCGGCCAGCATCGGCATCAGCCTGTTCCCGGTGGACGGCCACGACATGGGTACCCTGATTCATCGTGCCGACATGGCGATGTACCAAGCCAAGAGCGCCGGGCGTGGACGTTTCAGCTTCTTCAGCCACGAACTCAACCTCCTGGCCCAAGAGCGCCTCACACTGGAAAATGCTCTGCGCGAAGCGCTTGAGCAAGATCAGTTACAACTGCATTACCAGCCGCAGATACGCATGCAGGATGGCGTGCTGTATGGCGTCGAAGCGCTCGCGCGCTGGCGACACCCGCAATTTGGTGATATTTCGCCGGCCAGTTTTATTCCGCTGGCCGAAGAGTGCGGCCTAATCAATCAACTGGGCCTCTGGACGCTGCGCGAAGCCTGTCGCCAACTGGCCGCCTGGCGCCGTCAAGGCCTGCTGATTCCGTCGGTGTCGGTGAATCTGTCACCGACCAATTTCCACAATCTCGACCTGCCTGGAATGATCGCCAGCACCTTGCAGCAACACCAACTGCAGGCCTGCGACCTCACCGTAGAGAGCACCGAAAATGTGCTGATGGACACCAATCCCAGCACCTTAAAGGCCCTCAACGAAGTGCATGCGCAAGGCGTGCGCCTGTCGATGGACGACTTCGGCACCGGTTACTCAAGCCTCAGTTACCTGCGGCGCTTGCCGATCCAAGAACTCAAGCTAGACCGCAGCTTTGTCAGTGACCTAGAAACTGACGCAACCAACCGTGCCCTCAGCGAAGCGGTGATCCGCTTAGGTGAAAGCCTGCAACTGACCGTGGTGGCCGAAGGCATCGAAACCCCAGGACAACAACAAATCCTCAAACAGCAGGGTTATCACGTCGCCCAGGGCTACCTGCTCGCACGGCCACTGCCCGCTCGCGACCTAGAAGAGTGGCTGCGCACCACAGTCTCGAGCTGAGTACACCGATGGCGCACAGCCAAGCGCAGCGCAAAGTTGCTAGTGCAACAGTTCGGCAAAACTCAGATAGCTCACGGCCTCGCCCGCTTGCAAGGTCTGGCCTATTTCAATCACCGCCAGGCCATCGCTCCAGCAGGCCGAACTGAGCATCGCCGAGCCTTGCTGCGGGTGCAGTTGCACCTCCAATTGGCCAGCGCTATTGGCCTCGAGCCGGGCGCGCAGGTATTGCCGACGCGGCCGCGCTTTCGGCCAACTAAACCCGGCAGTTAGTTGCAGCGCTTGCGGCATCACGGCTGTACGGCCTTGGGCGCGCAGCAAAAATGGCCTTGCCACGATCAGCGCGGTAATCAGCGCCGCCGCCGGATTACCCGGTAAACCCACCCAAGGCTTACCGCCCACCTCGCCAAAGGCCAAGGGCTTGCCCGGCTGAATCGCCAAGCGCCACAGGTGCAATTGGCCCAGTTCGCGAATCGCTTGTTTGAGATGGTCTTCCTCACCGACCGAAACGCCGCCGGAGGTCAGTAGCATGTCCCACTCAGACGAGGCCAAGCTCAGGGCATCGCGACTGGCGGCCAGGTCATCGGCCATTACTTCGTAGTCGTGGACCTCCAGCCCCAAGCTGCGCAGCACCGCGCCCAAGCTGAAGCGATTGGCGTTGTAAATCTGCCCCGGCGCGAGGCTTTGCCCCGGCTCGCGCAACTCGTCACCACTGCTGAGTAAACCCACCCGCAAGCGGCGATACACCGGCACCTGAGCCAAGCCGATGCTGGCCAGCAAACCGATTTCTTGTGGCCGTAAGCGTTGGCCGGCAGTCAGCAACAAACTGCCGCTGCGTAGCTCCTCGCCTTGCCCGCGCACATGGGCACCCACCTTGACCGCCGGTAACCACACGCCGCTACCCTCGACGCGGCAGTCTTCTTGGGCAACCACGCTGTCGGCACCCGGTGGCAAGGGCGCGCCGGTAAAGATGCGCACCGCGTGGCCGGCCAGTAGCTCAATTTGGCCGCTGTCGCCGGCCGCAATCCGCCCGGCCAAGGGTAAAAAACCGCCCTCAATCGGCAGGTCGGCGGCGCGCAAGGCGTAGCCGTCCATGGCGCTGTTGTCCCAGGCTGGCACATCGTTGGGTGCCAGCACATCGCTGGCCAGTACGCGGCCCAGCGCGGCCTGCAACGCCACGGACTCGACCTTGGGTGGCGCGGGCGCGCGACTCAATAAGTGCTCGATGACCTGATCGACCGGGTGCAGATCGTGCCCGTCGCAACCACAGCCGCTCATGCGCGTGACTCGCAGGCCGCCACCGGACGCTCGGCCAAGGCTTTCAGGTGCGGGACAAAATTGCACGGCCGGGTGCGGCTATCCAACTGTTCGCCAAGAATCTTCTGCCAGCCGGTGCGACAGGCATTCGGCGAGCCGGGCAAGCAACAAATCAAGGTGCTATTAGCAAAGCCGGCCAGCGCCCGCGACTGCAAACTGGAGGTGCCGATTTCCAGCACCGAGACTTGCCGGAACAACTCACCGAAACCCTCGACGTGCTTGTCGAGCAAGGGCACCACTGCCTGCGGGGTATTGTCGCGGGCGGTAAAGCCGGTGCCGCCAGTGACCAGCACCACCTGCACCAGCGGGTCGACTATCCACTGCGAAAGCTGGGCGCGGATCTGGTAAATATCGTCGATCACAATCGCCCGCGCCGCCAGCGCATGGCCGGCTTCTTCTAGATGACTGATCAGGGTTTGACCGGAACTGTCGGTGTCGAGAGTACGAGTATCGCTGACCGTCAGAACGGCGATGCGAAGGGCCTGAAAGCTCGATTGGGCAAGATGCGACATGCGCGAAACCTCAGCTGGAAAATTCTCCACAGCCTGCACGCAAGCCCCCACTCGCACCTATTCCCCGATAGAGGTAGGCGATGAGCTACTAAGGTTTAATCAGCGCTGCCCCGCCCATTTCAAACACCAATCATCGACTGGATGCATGTCGAACGCCGAGCGAACGCCTGTCGGACGTAGGTCGGACTCAGGAGCGCAGCGAACAGTCCGACAGGCCACGCCACAAACCTCGCAAAAGATGCACCACGCCACCCATGCCGTACTGCCTACGGCGAGTACAGCCTACGTCCACGTCCGGCGAGCCGAACGCCAAGCGCCCCTACCCGCCAGTCACAGTCGGGAAAAATGCCACTTCATCACCATCGCACAACGGCTCACTCAGGCTGCACAACTCCTGATTACGTGCGCACATCAGGTTCTGCTCGGCCAGTACCAGCCACACACCGCCACGGGCGATCAGCTGCTGGCGCACAGCATCCAAACAATTAAACCCGTCGCACCACTCCAGTTTTTCACCCTCCATGCCGAGGGTTTCCCGGTAGCGGGCAAAGTACTGCAGGCTAAGCATGCACACCACCCGCCGGCGCATCCGCCAGATAATGTCCGCTGTTGCCGCCGAGCTTCTCTAACAGCCGTACTTGCTCGATCTGCATGCCGCGATCGACCGCCTTGCACATGTCGTAAATGGTCAGCGCGGCGACACTGGCGGCGGTCAGCGCTTCCATCTCCACCCCGGTTTGCCCGGCCACTTTGCAGGTGGCGGTAATCCTTACAGCATCCAGCCCCTCGGCCTGCAACTCGAGCTTAATGCTACTGAGCAGCAACTGATGACAGAGCGGAATCAGCTCGGCGGTTTTCTTCGCCGCCTGGATGCCGGCGATGCGTGCCACGGCAAACACATCACCCTTGGGATGGCCGCCCTGCACGATCATCTGCAAGGTGCTGGGCAACATCCGCACCCGCGCCTCGGCCACCGCCACCCGGTTGGTCAACGGCTTGTCGCCGACATCGACCATGCTCGCGCGACCATTACTATCCAGATGCGTCAGCACCTGCGGCGCTTGCTCAAGCGACATAAAACACCCGTGTAACCGCCCGTGCCAGCGCCTTAACGCCCGCCATACGGTTACATCCAAAGAAGTAGAGCCAAAGGTTAGCGCGGGCAAAAAAATATCGCCCGCGCTCAGCAACTCAGTAGAATGACACCGAATGCCCGGCGCGGTCGAAGGCCAAAAAGTTGCTGACGCTGCCGGTTTCAATCGCCCCGACCATCATCTTCAACGGCTGTTCGGCCTCGTCACTGCTCGGCTCAACGCCACCACGGCCAGACAAGCCGGCGGCAAATACCAAGTCCCAGTTAATCCCGGTGCGCTCGGATTCGGCCAGCAAGGCATTAAAATCGGCCAGTTCACGCGGTAGTTTATCCACGCACAGCACCGGGCGTAGGGAGCCGCCCTGCTGCTCGGCATGCCGCTGCACCTCGGCCTCGGTGGCATCCTCGGGCAATTCGGCGGCGACAAACACCAATAACAAACGCTGCGGCTCGGCTTGGCCCTCGGCCGCCGTGAGCAGGTCGGCAAACTCAGTAATATTCATCCTAGAGCCTCGTAAAATTGAGCAAAGTCATGGCAAGCACTGTAACCCCCATGGCGCGCAAGACCATATCTCTTAAGGCATAGCCTAGACACGAACGATCGGCCAGTTGCCAGCGCTAGAGTAGACCCTGAACAACTTTTACAAAGTCTGCTCGAGCAAGCTGGCGAACAATTTAAGACTGGCGTCGTTGCGTTTGTAATAGGTCCAAGGGCCGATGCGTTGGGAGCTGACCAACTGCGCCCGCTGCAGCGCGGTCAGATACAACGAGACGGTGGACTGCGACAGCCCAACCTTCTCTTGAATAATACTCACGCACACGCCGATCTGCTCCGGGTCGGCCTCTTGACTGGGGAAGTGCTTACGCGGGTCTTTCAGCCAATTCATAATCTGCAAACGAGTCGGATTGGCCAGCGCCTTTAAGGCTTCATTAAGATCAAAATTCATTGCTGCGGCTCAAATGATTGATTCTAGATATCAAGATATGCCGATCCAGCTAACAGTGCCAGCCTAAGCCGCGCCGCGCACGCCTTAAAGGGCGCACGCAACGTCAGACGGCCAAGCTAAAGCAGAGTTAAGCCTCGATGGTCTGCGGCTGATAGCACGGATAATCGCTGTAACCCCACTCGGTGCCGCCGTACATGCTGGCGGCATCCAGCGGATTAAGCGGCCACTGATTAAGCAGGCGCGCGGGCAAGTCGGGGTTGGCAATAAACCAACGACCAAAGCCAATCAGATCGCCCCAACCGGCGTTCAGCACCTTGTCAGCGCGCTCAGCCGAGTATTTGCCGGCGTACATCAGCAAGCCGCTGAAGTTGCCACGCAGCGCTGCGCGAAAGGTTTCTGGCAACTCAGGCGCGCTGTCCCAATCGGCTTCGGCCAGCGACACATAGGCGATGCCGATCTGCTCCATTAGTTTGATCGCCTCGATGTACGTCTCATGCGGATTGTCCTCCACCAAGCCTAAGTACACCCGCGCCTCATCGGTACTAACGAACAGCGGGGCGAAACGCACGCCAACCCGATCAGCCCCCACCACGTCAGCCACAGCCTGAGTGATTTCTTGCAAAAACCGCAACCGATTGGCTAATGAACCACCGTATTCATCCGTGCGCTGATTGCTGTGAGCGCTAATAAATTGATTAACCAAGTAGCCGTTGGCGCAATGCAACTCCACCCCATCGAAACCAGCCTCCAACGCATTGCGCGCCGCTTGGGCATAGAGTTGCACCAACTCTTTGACTTCGGTGGCGCTCAACTCACGCGGCAGCGAAGGTTCAGCCAAAGCACCGGTGCCGGGGCCCGTTTCAATAAAGACACTGACATTGCTGGCGGCAATCGCCGAGGGCGCAACTGGCGCGTCGCCATTGGGCTGCAATGATGTATGCGAGACCCGCCCGACATGCCAAAGCTGGGCAAAAATCGGCTTACCCTCAGCGTGTACGGCGGCAGTGACTAGCTTCCAACCGTCAATTTGCGCCTGCGTGTGAATCCCAGGCGTCCAGGCATAGCCTTGGCCACGCGGTTCAATCTGAATACCTTCGGTAATCAACAAGCCGGCGCTGCTGCGCTGGCGATAATAAGTCGCCATCAAGGCATTGGGCACATTGCCCGGTTGGGTACTGCGCGAACGGGTCAGCGGCGGTAATACCAAGCGATTTTCTAGGGTGAAGGGACCGAGACTTACCGGGCTAAACAGAGGTGAAATTTGCATACTAATTCCTATAAATCTAAATTTATCGATATGAGTTCAGGGACTTTAGCGAACGCACTGCGAACTGACGATAAGGCTCAGTTCTGTTTTTTAGCGACTTATTGCCGATGATAGCCGCACAAATCCAGCTAAATCCAACAACGACAAGCGCTGACCCTTTAAATAATTACCGCCATATCGAGATATGTCAATATCTATTTCTCAGAAGAACCACCCAACTCCCGTCGCGAGTGGCACTGCCGAAATACTGCAGAAAAAAAACACTAGACGACTGGTCTAGTTTTACTTTACCTTGAGCGCCATGAAGACTTCTTACGACGACACCCGCCAGCATTTACTCGACACCGGCCACCAAATCATGGCCGCTAAGGGCTTCTCTGGCGTTGGTTTAAATGAAATTTTGCTCACCGCAGGCGTGCCGAAAGGCTCGTTCTATCACTATTTCAAATCCAAAGAGTTGTATGGCCAAGCGCTGCTGGAAGACTATTTCAGTACCTATCTGAACCTCGTCGAGCAACGTTTTACCGACCCCAGCCGGCCTGCTGGCGAGCGATTAATGAGTTACTGGCAGCAGTGGCTGACCGGTTACAGCGGCCCGTGCAGCGAGCAAAAATGTTTGGTGGTTAAACTTAGCGCCGAAGTGGCGGATTTATCGGAAGCCATGCGCATCACCCTGCGCGACGGTACCGACCGCATCATTGCGCAACTGGCCGACTGCATAAGCGCAGGCACTGCCGATGGTTCACTGCCGGCACTGGATGCTCGCGCCACCGCCACCATGCTCTATCAACTGTGGCTGGGTGCCAGCTTGCTGGCCAAACTGCACCGCACCAGTCAACCCATGCAGCAGGCAATGCAAATGACTCAACAGATTTTACGCGGCTAAACACGCGCTAAAGCTACCCGCCTTTACTGGCGGGTATTTTTTCAACCAATCCTAGTTGACTGGTCTAATAAATTACGTGTCTGCATCAGCTGCCGATAAACCTCAGGAGTGACTATCAGGATGTTTAACTTCGATTTTTACAACCCAACCCATATCTGCTTCGGCAAGGGCCGGACTGCCGAACTGGATCGTTTAATTCCCGCCGATGCCAAGGTTTTGCTCCTGTTTGGCGGGCAGAGCGCAGAGCGCACCGGCACCCTTGCCGAAGTGCAGAGCGCGCTGGGCGACCGCCAAGTGCATTTATTCGGCGGCATTGAAGCCAATCCCAGCTACGAAAAACTCATGGAAGCGGTCGAATTGGTGCGCCGCGAGAAACTCGACTTCCTCCTCGCCGTCGGCGGCGGCTCGGTCATCGACGGTACTAAATTCGTCGCGGCAGCCGCC
>JAIETJ010000099.1 GCA_019745275.1 Pseudomonadaceae bacterium
ACGGACGGCCAGTTCTTGGTTAACGGCAAACGCGTGACAGGTTTCACTAACAGCGAAGAGGCCGCCGTTGGACTCACCGACATAGTGCCGTTCTTGGTCGAAGATATGCTGCAAGCCAACGGCGGCACCTACTCAAACGGCGCCGACTGGGCCAGCTACGTGGTGGTCGATGGCAATCTCATCACCGGGCAAAACCCCGCCTCATCCGAAGCCACCGCTGAGGCCTTGCTGGCGCAACTGGCTTAAATAACGCTTTATCGGCCCCGCAATGTGTTGTGCTCCTTGATTGCGGGGCTTTTTTATTCGTCAGCTACGCGACACGGCCTCTTGCAACAATCAATCAGCTTTAAACCTGCCTTGCCGCGAATGAATCCAATCGACAATTTCACCCTCTGGCGCATAACCGCTAACGGTTTCGCGCAACAGTTGCCGTACACGAACGTAGTCATCCCGCTCAACCGCAGCCATTAACTGTTCAAGTGCTAACTTGAACTCTGCCCAAGGCAGGCAAGCCTCATTAGCGCGCATGATCATCGAATGCTCAGTGGCGGTCACATCATCGCCAATCAGTAACTCTTCATAGAGCTTCTCGCCGGGGCGCAAACCGGTGAATTCAACGGCAATATCACCATGCGGGTTGCGCTCAGAGCGCAGGCTTAAGCCCGAGAGCAAAATCATCTTCTCGGCCAACTCAGCAATTTTTACCGGCTGGCCCATGTCCAGCACAAACACATCGCCACCCTGGCCCATGGCACCGGCTTGGATCACCAACTGCGCCGCTTCCGGGATAGTCATAAAGTAACGGGTGATATTCGGGTGGGTCACCGTCACCGGGCCACCACGACTGATTTGCTCACGAAATAGCGGAATCACCGAGCCTGAAGAGCCCAACACATTGCCAAAACGCACCATGGTGAAACGGGTTTTATTTAACTGGGCAACCGCCGATTTATCACCGAAAAGAACCGGCGCAGCCTCCGCGCTCAAGGCCTGCAAGGTCATCTCGGCCAAGCGCTTAGTACTACCCATCACATTGGTTGGTCGCACGGCCTTGTCGGTTGAGATCAACACAAAATGCTCAACCCCAGCGCGAATCGCCGCCTGCGCGGTGTGCAAAGAGCCCAACACGTTATTCAACACACCCTCGGCAATATTGTGCTCAACCATCGGCACATGCTTATAAGCGGCCGCGTGATAAACCGTATTCACTCCCCAAGTGCGCATAAGCTCGAACAGTTGCTCGGCATTGCGTACCGAACCCAAAATAGGTAACAAACGCACCGGTAACGACTCGCGCTGCACCCGCCGCTCAAGCTCCGAGTGAATGCTGTACAGATTGAATTCACTGTGTTCAAACAACAGTAAAGTAGTCGGCCCGGTAGCAAGAATTTGCCGACACAATTCCGAACCAATCGACCCGCCCGCGCCAGTAACCAACACCACCTGACCACGAATACAACGTTCAAACAACGCTTGCTGCGGCGGCACCGCATCACGGCCAAGCAGATCGGCAATGTCGACTTCTTGCAAATCGCTGACATTAACTCGGCCGCTGGCCAAGTCCATAAAGCCCGGAATAGTGCGCACATGCACAGGAAAACCATCCAGAGAATCGAGTATTTCTCTGCGCCGAGAACGCGAGGCCGATGGAATGGCCAGCAGCACTTCTTGCGCGCCGGTGTCTTGTAATAGTTGCTCGATATTGCGTGACTTATAGACCTTAAGTCCGGCAATCACGCGATTAGCAATGGTTTCATCATCATCAATAAAAGCCACTGCACGCATCGCACGACCCATCTGCAAAGCGTTAACCAATTGATTACCCGCAGCCCCAGCACCGTAAACCGCCACTTTGATGAGTTTGTCATTTGCTGGCAGAAAAAAAGCCCGTTCGGGTAGCAGGCCACCCATAAAGTATTGGCGCATCAGCAGCCGTAATCCGCCAACCAAAAACAAAGTAATCCACCAATAAATTAACACCACCGAGCGTGGCATTAGCTCATCTGGGCGAACCAGATAAATAACCACAGCAAGCAATAACGCCGACAAACTTAACGCATTAAAAATGGTGAGCAACGCGCTGCTGCCAAAATAACGCAGTACGGCACGATACAGCCCAAATTGAATAAACAGCGGAATAGCGGTAAAGGGGACGGTCAGAAATAACCAGAGGTATTCGCCCAAAGGATTGATTAACTGATCAGTGCCTAAGCGCAGCGCAAATGCGAGCCACAACGCAGACCAAATCAGCAGCACATCCACAGCCACTTGCAGAGCGCGCTTGCGCTGGCGTGATAAGCCCAATAAGCGTTCGCGAAACGTTAATAAAGCGCCAGTCACTTGCAGTTCTCCAGCGGCGAAGTAACCAACGGCTCACGTTCGCCTGCGCGAAAGCGTACGGCTAACCAGAGTAACGGCGCATAGGCCACTAATAAGGCAACTAGGCCATCGACCCACCCCAACGCAACCACCAATGCCAGCGGCAATAACCAGCAGACATTTATGACCAGTACCGCCAGCGTCACCGGTAGATGTCGACCAAACTGCCGGGACGCATACTGATATGCATGGCTGCGGTGCGCCTCATATACCTTATCGCCGCGCAGCAGGCGGCGCAGCAAGGTGAAAGTGGCATCGACAATAAATACCCCAAGCAAAATCAACCAACTCCAGAATAAATGCGGAGCCACCCATGCCGCCTGCAACGACAGCACACCCAGGGTGATGCCTAAGAAACCACTGCCCGCGTCGCCCATAAAAATTCGGGCCAGTGGGAAGTTCCAGAACAAAAAACCTAAAGTCGCAGCAGCCAATAACAAGGGCACAGCATAATCACTCGCCAAGCTAACGCTCACGCCGCCCAACAGGGCATAGATAAATGCCCCTCCGGCACACACACACAGCGTTTCAACGCTGGCAATGCCATCAATACCATCCATAAAATTATACAAATTCAGCAACCAGACCAGATACACCGCCGCCAGCGCATGCCCGACCCAACCGAGATCAAGAGCAAAACCAAAGGCCGTCAACGGCGACAAACCACCCAACCAATACAATGCCCAAATAGCCGCAGCAAAATGGCCGAGCAAACGCCAACGTGCGGCGATATGGCCGTGATCGTCGAGAAAACCAAGCATAGCAACACCGGAGCCGGCACCCAATAATGCCCAGGTCAGCGGCCAACTGATCAAGCCTGCATTCGCCAGCAAAGGCAAAGCCGAGAGAAAACTCAACACTATCGCCACCCCACCACCGCGCGGCGTCGGCACCGAGTGGGAACTACGCGCATTGGGAATATCCATCAGCCTGCGCGACAACGCGTACTGACGTAAAGCGCCGGTTAGTACACACGCCATGCCGGCCACAGCCGGTAAAAACCACCAAATACTCATTTAGGCTGCTGTTCCAGAAAATACTTAGCGGTTTTGCCCAGAGCCTCATCAACACTAACTGGCGGCGTCCAATTTAGTAGTTCACGGGTCTTGCTGATATCAACCTGAAGATAACCACACAACCGTTGCCCCAGCGCCTGCTTGCCTAACAACCTTGCGCCCTGTTCCAGCAACCCACTCAGTACCGGCAGCAGTCGCGCAGGCTTGCCCAAGGCAATACCCATTCTGCGCAACAACTCACTGGTGGAGAGATCCTCACCATCGCTGACCAAAAAGGTTTGATTGGCCGCAGCCGGGTGATCGATACAGGTCATGATCAGGTCAACCAAGTTGTCCAAAGCCACCAAACTGCGCTTGTTATAAATAGCACCGAAAGGCAAAGGAACGCCCCTTTGTAGCCAGCGCATCATGCTCAAGAAATTGGCCTTAACTCCTGGCCCATACACCAACACCGGACGAAT
The DNA here is from genome assembly GCA_019745275.1 of Pseudomonadaceae bacterium. Classification (GTDB taxonomy): domain Bacteria; phylum Pseudomonadota; class Gammaproteobacteria; order Pseudomonadales; family Pseudomonadaceae; genus Aquipseudomonas. Next base: position 3,857 of record JAIETJ010000099.1, read on the forward strand.
AATCACCACGTCCATACCCGTTTCAGCGGCTAACGCACGCAAGCCCTGCTCGGCCTCCATCTTGGAAATACCATAGGAATCAACCGGAGCAGGAACATCATCAGCATTATATGAGGCGCCCGGCGCAGTGCCTTCACCATTGACCTTGATCGAGCTGACGAAGATAAAACGCTTCACCCCAGCCGCAGCCGCCTGACGCGCCAGATTCAGCGTACCCTCTACATTTACCCTTCGATATTCGACCAAAGGCTCCTCAGCCGCCTCTTTCATAACATGCACACGAGCGGCTGCATGAATTATAACTTGGCACCCAGTTAGCGCGTTTTTGAAATCAGTAATACTCGAAAATTCACCGACGCAAAACTCTTTAACTCTTTCAGGCACACCAATACCCATGTGACGAACAATCGTACAAACAGGTAAATCATCGCTAATAAGTCGTTCAAGAATAGACGAGCCAACAAAACCGCCCCCCCCAGTTAACGCAACTATTCCACCCACTAAGACCACCGAAATATTAATGGAAAATACAGCTAGCCAATTACAGGCCAAAAAATAAATATAAAAAGCATTAAGCCAGCAATAAACTTATCGACCAAAGACCCTTAAAATTTTTAAAAAAAACTCAAAAGCCTGCTTAACAGTTAAAAACCTAACCAAGGCACGTAATAGCTTATAATCACCCCAAAAAGCTGAATTGAATAAAAATAAAATGGAATGCCGAGATAACGAAACCACCTGTTCAGATCTCCATTGCCGTCCATAAAAATCAATATCGTATGATTTCACGCCACTTGGCGGAGCGCTACCTTCGTTAGAGGAAACGATATGATCGAGACGCTGACTAACAGCCAGCATCCCATGCACTGACTGCGCCAAATCAATAATTTCGGCTGAATTATTCGACGTCAAAATACCTCCGCACCCCGAAAAAAAACGCTTCAATTCAGATACCAGAGTTTCACTCGTATCAAATTTAGTGGCATCAAATGGTGTATACCCAATTGAGCCAGATAATATACCCGTAACAGGAATTCCTCTGCTTCTAATTTCAGGTAGCACAGTGCCTCCCGTCATAGGAAAACTATCTACATATACATCTGCACCATCGAGCAATTCAACATAACGATCATACGGAAGCGCCTTGACAATATTTATTTTTTTTATATTTTTAAATTTTACGCACCACCACCACCAGTCAGACCATAAATTAGGGCCCACGACCGTTATCCTTGCCTGGGGAATTTCACTCAAAATTTTACTGGCCACCACAGGAAAGGAAAACTCTTTCGAGGGTTTGTATTTTAACGCTTGACCAGCAGTAAATATATTAACCTCACCAGCGCTCTGAATATCACGTTCAAATATCTCAGATAGATTTTTCATCTCAAGCGGAATACCTAAAAAACTTGACTTTACCTGCCGTCTAACCTGACTAAGATAAAACCCATAACCACTAACCTCAGCCACTAAATCAGCGCAATAAAAGCCAAATGAAAAAACATGATCCGCATGATTAACTAATATAACCTTAATTTCACCAAGCTTCTTAATCACACCAACAGCAACGCATGCAGATAAATCTTCCGGATGAACATGCAAAAAAATAGTTTTATACATCTTAACAATATCAACTATCTCATCAACTTCGAATCCATCAACTTTAAAAAAAACCTCATTATCTGCCGACAACCTCAACCGATTATCAATACCTGAGAGAGGACGAGTAACCAACACATCTCCGCCCCCTCGCATACTTACCAGTCTTTCGAGAAGACGGGTATGCCCACCGGTTGCAAATGGCTCAGAAACTATATGTAACTCACCCGAAGCATCGACTGGAACACTAAATGAAGTAGTTTTTTCTTTAATATATCTTGAAACCAAGAGCTCCTCAAAACTATCATCACGATATACGCCAAAGTAATTAGCAGACAATAGCTCCCCATACACCCCACCCCAAGCAAAAACATCCTGAAGCAAAGAGCCTGCCAAACCCTTAACCCGAATCAACTTAACAAGGCTTGAAAACTTGCTTTCAAACTCCATAATTAATTACCAACCCAATAAAAACACAACGCACAAAACAAACAAAAATAAATCAGACCACAACTAAATAATAAAAAATCAATCTAGCACACCTCTATTTCTCAAGAAGAAATACACAAAAATAAAATAGAAAAAGTAATTTACTGCATGCGCAATAGAAACCCCCTCAAATCCAAAAAAATCTGAAAAAATCCGAGTAAAGCAAAAAAAAGTCATCGAAAATACCACCTCTGACAATATAAAAACCACCACATACGCTCGCGCAACCAACACATAGGCCATTATCCAGCTAGCAATTTTCAAAGTATCGCCCAGCATTTGCCAAGCAAAAAGCTCTCTCATCGAAGAGAACTCACTGGTAAACAACAGACCGATAATTAAATCCCGCAAAAAATAAATAGACACTCCACAAACCATAACAACAGGCAAAACAAGCCTATAACCTTGAATAACTTCTTTTCTTATATCAGTCGAGCTATTCAACTCAGACAACCTCGGCAAATAATATATGCTAAGTGTAGTAGTAACCAGCATCAAATATGCTGAACTCAAGCGCCACATAGCCTCCCAATAACCCGCTACTCCCCAACCGAAGGTCTCGCCTAAGTGGTTCCGAATCAAGGTATGACTAAGCGGCACGCTAATAGCAGAGGTCAGCGCCATTGCGGTGTACTTAGCTAAATTTATTGCCGTTTTCTTATCGATACCACCAAAAAAAAAGCCAAATTTGAACCAGGACGCCTTGTAGCAAAGTAATAAAGTAAGGAAAAAAGAAAGGGACTGATAAACCGCCAAAGCAACTAGAGCACCATACAAGCCAAAATACACCGACATGACAGTGGTAACTAGTAATGCGAATACACTGCCAACGATATTGGCCAGCACATAACGAACAATTTCCTTCTTGCCGTTTAGGATCGCCAGCAACAATGTATTAAAGCTGAACAGCACTAAGGTAGCCGCGAACCAAAGAAAAACACCGCCATAGCTGGCATCTTTTAGAAACCAAGCAGCCAAGGTTTGATTGAATAAGGCTATAAGCAGCGCGGTCACTACCGACCCCACTAGCGCGATGGTGCCGGCGGTGCGCCAAACTAGGCGCTGCCTTGGCTCGTCGTCATAATACTCAGCGGTGTACTTGGTTACGCCGGTATTAATGGCACCACTGGCGAAAGTGGTGATCATCGTCATGGCATTCTGGAACTGGCCAAGCGCCGCATAACCGGCCGGGCCAACATAGATCGCAAGGATCTTGTTAATGCCCAGCAAGGTCAGCATCTTAATTGCAACGGCTATGCCGTTAAGCAGGCTGGTTTTTATCAGTGTCATGCTTGATTAATTCGCGACAAAACGATTACAAGCGTCAACAACACTTTGCGCGTCAGCGGCCGTCATGGCTGGTCCGATGGGCAGGCTTAATACCTGCTGATGAATACTCTCGGTTAACGGCAAGGAGAGTTCACTCCATTGCGGGTAAGCCTGTTGCTGGTGCGGCGGTATCGGGTAGTGGATCAGGGTTTGTACGCCCAGTGCCGCCAGATGTTTTTGCAGCGCATCACGCTGCTCGCAACGCACGACGAACAAGTGCCAAGCATGGCTGGGCAACGCCAGTGCAGAAACGCCCGGCGCAAGCGGCAAGGTAATTGCCGGATGATTAATGTCCTCATGGTAAATTTGCGCAATCTGCCGGCGCTGCGCTGTTTGCTCATCTAGGTGCTTGAGCTTGACGCTGAGCATGGCCGCCTGGATTTCATCCAGACGGCTGTTTAGACCTTGATGGAGATTTTTGTATTTCTCATGCGAGCCATAGTTACGCAGCGCTAGCAACGTTTCAGCTAACTGGTCGTCATCGGTAGTAATGGCACCGGCATCACCCAGCGCGCCTAGGTTTTTACCCGGGTAAAAGCTAAACCCCGACGCATCCCCCCAACTTCCGGCCTTACGGCCATTTAAGCTAGCACCGTGGGCTTGGGCGGAGTCTTCTAGCACCAATAAATTATGTTGTTCGGAAATTGCCATGATCGCCGGCATATCGGCTAAGCGCCCATAAAGGTGCACAGGCAAAATGGCGCGGGTTTTATCGGTAATGGCGGCGCGAATGCCGTCCGGGCAGATATTGAACGTGCCTGATTCGGGCTCAACCAACACCGGCACCAAGCGATTTTCAGTGATAGCCAGAATACTGGCGATATAGGTGTTGGCGGGGACTATAACTTCATCGCCTTCTTTGAGCTTACCCAGTTCCTTCCATGCACGCAGGGTAAGAATCAGGGCGTCGAGGCCGTTGGCTACGCCGATACAATGCTTGCTACCGCAATAGCGAGCAAAAGCACCCTCGAAGTTAGATAATTCATTACCGGCGATATACCAGCCAGAGTCGATAACTCGCATGCAAGCTTCAATTAGCTCCTCGCGAAAACATGTATTAATAGCTTTAAGATCAAGAAAAGATATATTCACGAAAGCGCATCCAATAAAATTTTATTTTTAGACTCAACAGATTCGCTATTTATTTCGAAGTAATAATTATCACTATCTTCGACAGTCTGAATCGCACCCATTTTCTTATGGAAAGATACGACCTTATCATTACCCTTCATGACAGAAAAATGGGATTTCTTGAAACCCAAATACTCAAAGCCAAACCTGTAAATTAAAAACGCACTTTCAATAGCAGCATAACGAGTTTTATCTTCGTTTAAAATCCAGCTACCCCAGCAGAATGAATCGACCTTTAAATCATAAACTCTAATCGTACCACAGGGGACGCCATCATGCCGCTCAATTATAAAATAAAACTGAAGACCTTCCGCCTCATCAATTTTATATTGCCTTATCCACTGCCGCTGGCCATTAACATCTGAAGATACAGCCGAAAGAAATTGATTGTAGCGACTATCTAATCGAAGGTTCAATATAAATTCTGCATCTGACACATCTATTAATCTTAAACGAATAGTTTTAGATTCAAAATTCATTGAGCGCACCCTGATAAAAAATCTTGATAGCTCCTGATATAGTCCTCCTCGTCATAATGCTCGCTAGCCAAAACAAGCAGTACGCAGCCAGAACTAAAATCATGCATTTCGTGCCAAATCATTTTTTCAATACGAATAGCTTTACTCACTGAATCGAGCCAAACTTCTTCTTTATGCCGACCATCATCCAAAATCATGCGGCACTTGCCAGAAACACATACAGCAATTTGCTCAAGCTCTTTATGCGCATGAAAACCACGCGGCACGCCTACCTGAGTATCGGTTAAGTAGTAAACTCGCTTTATATCAAAGGGAATATTTTTATGCACTTCAAGAACAGTGAGATGACCACGATCATCACCTAGCAATTTAAACTCAATTAATTTTATTAAACTCATCTAGCGGTCTCCGACGACAGAGACAACATCAGTGCCCGCTGGTCTTTCTGACTAATAATAAGGTTCTCAAATTTCGGCCACAGTATTGCTACCTGCGAGTCGTTCCAGCGTAGCACTGCCTCAGAGTTTTTGGCATAGCATTCGGCGGCCTTGTAGTGAACGTTCGTATTACTCTCAAGCCCAATAGAACCATGGAAAACTCTTCGAAATTCACAAAACTCAATTATTAGATCAAGCCAACTAAACACCAACAACCCATTGCACAAAAATTAGCGAGACTTGGCGAATATCCACTACCAAATCGTTGGTAACTTTCTCATCCCTGTCGCCGACATTGTAAGCTGCATCCAGCGCGACGGCAGTCAAAATTCGGTGCTACTCGCTACTAAAACAGCCATAGATCAAACCTTTTTCAATACAGCGGCCAGCCACAATCCGAGATAGCCAGCCATTGTCTGACGAAAAACACCGGTTTCTTTAATGCTGCGCAACCGCGTCAGCAGCGAGCCGTTACGTCCATGGGAAAAAATCTTAAGCTTCTGCTGATTTTCGGGAGTTAGCTGGGTCTGATAAAAGCTCAGCGCAATCAGATTGGCATCATTCCACTCTCGAAAACGCCCACTGAACATCTTGCGAAAACGTAGCAAGCGATCACGCCAAGATGAATTTGCCCCTACTAGATTGCCTGCATGCTGACGATAATCCAGCGTCGCCTCGGCATCATAAAAGACCTGACCACCACACCCAGTCACCAAGAGGTAGGCCCACCAGTCATGAGAAACGATAGTGATGTCGGCAGGTGTTTGGGCCAGCAAGTCTCGCGCTGCTGCGTTGAAAATCATGGTATTGCCACCCGCGATGCTTTGCACCAGCGCATTAGCAAAACAAGGAGATTTACTGAACAGTGGCGAGAAACCTAGATGCTCACCATCGCCATCCACTGAGTGGGTACGTGAGCAATAGAGTGCCGGAACATGCGCCGGAGCTTGCTGAAGAGCAGCCAAACCACGAGCCAATTTATCCTGACGCCACAGGTCATCCTGATCACAGAAGGCGAAATAATCGGCCTGAATCTCAGAGCGCTTGACTAAGGATAGAAAATTTTTAGCGAACCCTTGCCGCGGCCCTGCAAAAACCCGCAATCGCCCAACAAGCGTTGAATTAGCGATACCATCGAGTACGGCGAGGGTTTGATCAGAGGAACCGTCATCGGAAACGCAAAGCTCCCATTCTGAATGGCTTTGCTCGATGAGCGATCCTACTTGCTCTGACAGATAATCGGCACCATTGTAGGTGGCCATAAGAACAGCTACCTTGGCTTGGATAGACACATCGGACTCCCTTGAGGCATGGTAAATATCAACACCACGCCATTAGTATATTTGTGACAGGCACAACGAGATAAATGCTAAGCATATCGCAGCCGCACATTATCCCTGAGCG
>JAIETJ010000101.1 GCA_019745275.1 Pseudomonadaceae bacterium
CCGGTGGCTGGCCGCAGAACCCAAATATACCCGGCACTCAACACGCGATCACGTCAAACGAGGTGTTCTTTCTCGAGCACTTACCCACGCGCGGTTTAGTGGTGGGTGGTGGTTATATTGCCGTCGAATTTGCCTCTATTTTTCACGGTATGGGCGCACATACCTCGTTGTTATATCGCGGCGAACTGTTCTTGCGCGGTTTTGATGGCGCGGTACGCGAGCATCTAAAAGATGAACTAGCCAAGAGCGGGGTAGATCTGCAGTTCAATACCGATATAGCCCGCATCGATAAACAGCCTGACGGCAGCTTGCTGGCAACCTTACACAATGGCCAGCTATTAGCCTGCGACACGGTATTTTATGCCACGGGCCGGCGGCCAATGCTCGACAACCTAGGCTTAGAAAATACCAAGGTGCAACTCGATGAGCGCGGCTATGTGCGCGTCGATGAGCTGTACCAAAGTAGCGAGCCTTCGATTTTAGCCATCGGTGACATGATTGGCCGCGTGCAATTAACGCCTGTGGCCTTGGCCGAAGGCATGGCCGTGGCGCGGCGCTTGTTTAAACCGAAAGAGTATCGCCCAGTCGATTATCAGCTAATTCCTACGGCGGTGTTTAGCTTGCCGAATATCGGCACCGTTGGTTTAAGCGAAGAACAGGCGAGGGCTGCCGGGCATAACATCAAGGTGTTTGAAAGCCGCTTTCGGCCGATGCAATTGAGTTTTAGCGACAGCCAACAAAAGACTCTAATGAAGTTGGTCGTAGATGCCGACACGGATCGCATGCTCGGTTGTCATATGGTCGGACCGGATGCTGGCGAGATCATTCAAGGTATCGCCGTGGCAATGAAGGCCGGTGCCACTAAGCAACATTTCGACGACACCATGGGCATCCATCCAACGGCGGCTGAAGAGTTTGTCACCATGCGTACGCCGTTGGCGGAGTAAGCCTAAAGCGCAGGAGCCGCGGCCAAAGGTCAACCGCGGCAGCTATACGCGGCCTAGTGACCAGCGTGGGCGTTCGGCTCGCTGGCTTCGATCAACACTTCAACGTCAACCTTGCCGGCTTTTTCAAACTGCAAGGTCAGTGGAAAGCGCTCACCGGCGACTAAAGGTTTTTGCAGGCCAAACAGCATTAGGTGAGTGCCGCCAGGCGCTAGCTTAGTGTTGCCACCGGCGGGAATTCCCACAGAGTCGAGTTTTTGCATTTTCATCACTTCGCCAAGTTGCAGCATGGTATGAATCTCTGTCGTGGTCGCGCGAGGTGTTTGTGCGCTGAGCAGGCGATCTTCAGTTTTACCTTGGTTATGTAGTTCAAGATAAGCCGCACCAGTGACTGCATTCGGCGGTAACGCACGCGACCATGGATGGGCAATCTGTAACTCGCCGACGCTGTAGTCATGAGCAAAGCTGCTGCTGGCCAAAACCAACAACAAAGAAGAAGCCACGAACCGAATCAACATATTTACTCCAGAGCCATCAGTGGTGTTGGAGTAAACATTAACATGTGTAATAGGCTTGGCCATAGGCTATTTAACATAATATACATTATGCGAAGCCTTTGACTTCAAAAGAAGCACGACGCCACTGAGACGGCCGCTGAAATCGTTACTCCGCTAACTACGGCTGCAACGCTTGCTGATCTTGCTGCTCAAGCAACTGGCTTGCCTGCCAGCCGCCACCCAGCGCGGCGATCAATTGCACGCTGGCCGTTAGGCGGTTGCCGAGGATGCTCAGTGCGCTGCGCTCGTTGCTTAGGGTGCTGGTTTGCACGCTGACCACACTGTTGTAGTCGATGGTGCCGGCTTGGTGTTGATTGGTGACTAACTGCAAGGCTTCGCGAGCGGCGTTAACTGCGTCTTGCTGGACGGTGGCTTCTTGTTCGAGCACCTGCAGTTGCACCAAGGCGTCGTCTACTTCGCGAAAGCTGTCGAGTACGGTTTGCCGGTACTGGGCGACGGTTTGTTGGTAGCCCGCTGCGGCGCTGTCGACTTGAGCGCTGCGGGCGCCGCCGTCGAACAAGGTTAAAGCCAGTTGCGGGCCGATCGACCAGACCCGATTGGGTACGCTGATCCAGTCGGCATAACTGCTGCTGTTATAGCCGCCACTGGCGACCAAGCTGAGGTCGGGATACCAAGCTGCTTGGGCGACACCAATTTCGGCGTTGGCGGCGATCATTTTGCGTTCAGCGCTGGCGATATCGGGCCGACGTTCGAGCAATTGCGATGGCAATGCCGGCGGAATAGCCGGAATTTTAGGTAGTTGCGGCTGCACGGCGATTTTCAGCTCACTGGGCGCCACACCGACGAGCACGGCGATGGCATTTTCGTGTTGCGCGCGCTGCCATTGCAGATCAATTGTTTGCGCTTGGGTGCTGTACAGCTGGGTGCGCGCTTGGCTGACATCGGACTTGGGCACTATGCCGGCCTGATACTGATTTTCAGTCACCTTGAGCGAGCGTGCGTAAGCGACCACGGTGGCTTCAAGCAGCCGGGTTTGCTCATCGAGTACGCGCAACTGCAAGTAACTTTGGGTCAGTTGTGATTGTAAGCTCAGGCGCATGGCAGCTAAGTCGGCCGCGCTGGCTTGATAGCTGGCGTCGCTGGACTCTAGGCTGCGGCGCAGTTTGCCCCAGACATCCAACTCCCACGCGGCATTCAGATTGAGGTCATAGCTTTTCGATATGTTTGCCGCATTAGCCCCGCTGACATTGATGCCATCGGCTGTGCTTAGGGTGCTGCTCCCTCCCCCCTGCCCTGTGCGTTTAACCCCGGCGTTGCTGCCGAGCGTTGGATAAAAACCAGCCCGGGATTTGCTTACCAGCGCTCGCGCTTGCAGGTATTGCGCCTGTGCGGCGGCCAGATTTTGATTGGAGATATTCAACCGACCGATCAGCTGATTGAGCTCTACATCGTTATACAGTTGCCACCATGCTGTGGGCAGTTGACTGTCTGCCGGGTTGGCGATTTTCCAGCCGGCCGCCTGTTTAAACTGCGCCGATGACGCCGACTCTGGTCGCTGATAATCGGGCCCCACCGCGCATCCCGTGCTGAGCAATACGACCAGCGCCAACGGGGCCAAGGCTAACCGGCAAAGTGGCGGCGGACTCATAATTGATTCTCCAAGGGTAACGGTGTGGCGCGGCCATGCCAGCGGCGTAAGGCCCAGTGCCTTAAACGGTCAAGGTACAGATACACCACGGGTGTGGTGTAGAGGGTCAGCAGTTGGCTGCCGATCAACCCGCCGACAATGGTGATGCCCAGTGGCCGGCGCAATTCGGCGTCGCCATCGCTGCCAAACAACAAGGGTAGCGCGCCTAAGAGCGCGGCCAGACTGGTCATCATGATCGGCCGGAAGCGTTTCACACAGGCCTCTAAAATCGCCTCGCGTGGGCTCATGCCCAAACGACGCTCGGCATCTAAGGCGAAATCGATCATTAAGATGGCATTTTTTTTCACGATGCCGATCAGCAAGATGATGCCAATCAGGGCTATCAGCGACAGCTCGGTGCGGCACAGCAGCAGAGCCAGCAAAGCCCCCACCCCTGCCGACGGCAAGGTGGAAATAATGGTCAGCGGGTGTACATAACTCTCGTAAAGCATGCCGAGCACTATGTACACGGCCAGCAAGGCGGTGAGAATCATGATCGGCATGTCGCTTTGCGTGTCTTGCGCAGTGCCTGCCGTACCGGCAAAGCTGGTCTGCACGGCCACGGGTAAATGCAGGGGCTGTAGCGCATTGATAATTGCCGTTTGGGCGGTTTCCAAGGCCACCTTGGGGGCCGTGTTGAAGCTCAGGGTGGTGGCCGCAAACTGGCCCAAGTGATTGACGGCCAGCGGCGTATTGCTCGGTTCTATATGGGTAAAGGTGGATAGCGGTATGCGGGCACCCGCTGCGCTAATCACGTAGACCTGCTGAAGAATGTCCGGGCTGTTTTGGTAGGCCTGATCCACCTCCATCACCACCCGATACTGATTTAACGGGTTATAAATGGTCGAGATTTGCCGCTGACCAAAAGAGTTGTTCAGCAGCGCACTGATCATTTCGATGTCCACGCCATAGCGGGCGGCGGCACTCCGATCAATCACCAAGCGGGTTTGTAGGCCTTGGTTTTGTTCATCGCCGCTGACGTCAACCAGCTCCGGCAGCGCCCGCATGGCGGCCTCAACCCTCGGGGTGGCGAGGCGCAACTGTTCTAGATCATCACTCTTCAAGCTGAACTGATACTGCGCATTACCCTCCCGCCCTCCGATGCGCAGGTCTTGGCCGGGGTCCAAATAAAAACTAGCGCCGGCCACCTTGGCGAGTTCCTTGCGCAAACGAGCGGCCACCTCCGGCATCGGTTCGCGCTGCGCCAAAGGCTTTAGGGTGATGAAAAAGGTCCCGCTATTAGCGCCGCCACTGGATGCCCGGCCACCGCCGCCGCTGAAACCAGCGACGTTTTCTACCGCTGGGTCGGCGGCTAAAATCTGCCGAAACTGGCTGAGTTTTTCTTGCAGGGCTTGAAAGGAAATACTCTGGTCGGCGATCGCCTTACCCCGCATCCGACCGCTGTCTTGCTGGGGAAATAGCGCCTTTGGCACTATCGCAAACAGGTAGAAATTCAGCGCTATGGTCGACAGCAAAATCACCAGCATCAGCCGCGAATGCTCCAGCGCCCAGACCAAACTGGTGCGGTAATGCTGGAGAAAGCGGGTAAATAACTGCTCGAAACGCCCAGCACGCGGCACTTGGCTAGCGGCTGGTTGGGCTTTAAGTAATTTGGCACAGAGCATCGGCGTTAAGGTGAGCGACACCAGCAGCGAGATCAGTACCGCCGCCGACAGCGTCACGGCAAATTCGCGAAACAGCCTGCCCGGGATACCGCCCATTAGCAGTAACGGAATAAACACCGCGACCAGCGACAAACTCATCGACAGCACGGTAAAGCCCACTTCTCTGGCGCCCTTGAGCGAAGCGGCCAAGGGCGTCTCGCCCTCCTCGATGCGCCGGGCGATGTTTTCCAGCATGACGATGGCATCGTCGACGACAAAGCCGGTGGCGATAATCAGCGCCATCAACGACAAGTTGTTCAAACTGAAATCGCACAGGTACATCACAATAAAGGTACCGATCAGCGACACCGGCACCGCCACGCTGGGGATCAAGGTGGCGCGGACATTACGCAAAAAGGCGAATACCACCAAGATCACCAAGGCCACCGAGACCATTAAGGTGAACTCGGCCTCATGCAAGGAGGCGCGGATATTCGGGCTGCGATCGTCCATCACCTTGAGCTTAACCGCCGGCCCAATAGTCTCGCGTAACGCCGGCAGCAAGGCATGGATGGCATCAGTGGCGGCAATAATATTGGCGGCTGGCTGGCGGGTAATAATCAACAATACCGCAGGCAAACCACCGGAAAAGCCGGCGCTGCGCACGTTCTCCACTGCATCAGTGACCTTGGCTACATCGCCCAAACGCAGCACTTGGCCCGCTTCTTGGCTGCTCTGACGGATGATCAGCGGCAGGTATTCGGCGGCGCTGCGCAGCTGATCATTGGCGTCAATCTGCCAGTGCTGGGCGCCTTGGCTAACGCTGCCCTTAGGCCCTTCGGTGTTGGCGTCGCTGATGGCTTGGCGTACCTCGTCGAGGGCCAGGCCGTGTTGATTGAGCACGTCCGGATTGAGGTCGACGCGCACCGCTGGCAGCGAACTGCCGCCAACACTCACTTGGCCGACACCCTCGGCCTGGGCGATTTTTTGCGCCAGCACCGTCGAGGCTAGGTCATATAACTGTCCGCGGCTGAGGGTCTCGGAGGTCAGCGCCAAGATCATGATCGGCATGTCGGCCGGGTTAGCCTTGCGATAACTGGGGTTGCGCGGCATACCGGTTGGCAGCAGCGTCATGGCCGCATTGATAGCGGCCTGCACCTCACGGGCGGCGCCGTCGATATTGCGTTCAAGGTCAAACTGCAGCACCACTTGAGTGTTGCCCAGGGTGCTCGAGGAGGTCATCTCGACGATTCCGGCAATCCGCCCCAACGCCCGCTCCAAGGGCGTGGCCACGGAGCTGGCCATGGTCTCTGGGCTGGCGCCGGGCAAGGCCGCATTGACCACGATATAGGGGAAGTCAACCTGCGGCAGCGGGGCTACCGGCAACAAGGTAAATGACAGCCCCCCGGCCAACAGCAGCGCTACGGTCAGTAACAGGGTCGCCACCGGGCGCAAAATAAACGGCGTAGAGAAACTCACTCGGCCTGCTCCGCCACCGCCGGCAGCGCATGCCTTTGGCTAAAGCGTTTAGCCAAACGGTCGAAGGCCAAGTAAATTACCGGGGTGGTAAACAGGGTCAGCAGTTGGCTGAGTAGCAGGCCGCCGACCAGGGTAATCCCCAGCGGCTGCCGCAATTCAGCGCCGGAACCGGAGGCCAGCATCAGCGGCAAGGCACCCAGCAGCGCCGCCATGGTGGTCATTAATATCGGTCGAAAACGCAATAAGCAGGCTTGGTAAATCGCCTCTTCGGGACTTTTACCGGCTTTACGTTCGGCCTCTAGAGCAAAGTCGATAATCAGAATGGCGTTCTTTTTGACGATCCCGATCAGCAAAATGATGCCAATAATCGCCACCATGCCCAGCTCTTGCCCGGCCAGCATTAGCGCCAGCAGCGCGCCAACCCCAGCCGATGGCAGAGTCGAGAGAATGGTGACGGGGTGAATAAAGCTCTCGTAGAGAATCCCCAAGACGATATACATGGTCACAATCGCGGCCAAGATCAGCAGTAAGGTATTGCTCAGCGAGGCCTCAAACGCCAGCGCCGCACCGCGAAAGCGGCTGTTGGTGCTCGGCGGCAACTGCAGTTCGTCCTGCACCGCTCGGATCGCCGAAACCGCCGCGCCCAGTGAGGTATTCGGAGCCAAGTTAAATGACAAGGTGGCGGAGGGAAATTGGTCGCTGTGATTGATCGCCAGCAAGGTCGAACGCTGCTCAACCGTGGCCAAACTGGACAAGCGTACCTGAGTGCCATCGCTGCTCGGCACATACAGTTGCTCCAGCGCCTGCGGCCCTAACTGAAACTCCGGCGAGACTTCCAGCACCACCCGGTATTGGCTCGACTGGGTAAAAATGGTCGAAATCAGCCGCTGGCCAAAGGCGTTATACAGCGCGTTGTTAATCGCCGCCAAACTCACGCCCAAACGTGCCGCCTGGTCACGGTCGATCTGCAAGTAGGCTTGCAGGCCTTGGTCTTGTAGGTCGCTGGCGACATCCACCAGCTCCGGCAATTGCTCCAATCGCTCGACCAACTTAGGCACCCAGTAGCGCAAGTTTTCCTGTTTGGGGTCTTCTAGGCTGAACTGGTATTGGGTCCGGCTGATGCGGTCTTCGATGCTTAAGTCTTGCACCGGCTGCAGGTACAACTTGGTACCCGGTAATTGCGCCAACTCCGGCTGCAAACGACGGATCACTTGCTGCACGCTGACATCGCGTTGGTCAAAGGGCTTGAGGTTAATCAGCAAGCGGCCGGTATTTAAGGTGGCGTTGCTGCCGTCCACGCCAATATACGACGACAAGCTGGCCACCGCCGGGTCACGCAGAATCAGCGCGGCCACTTGCTGTTGGCGTTCGGCCATGGCTTGAAAGGACACCGACTGCGGTCCCTCACTGATACCTTGAATTACCCCAGTGTCTTGCTCAGGAAAAAACCCTTTGGGGCTGAGCAGGTACAACACGACGGTCAGCCCTAGCGTGGCGACCGCGACTATTAACGTTAGGCTTTGATGGCGCAGCACCCACTGCAAGGCCACGGCGTAACGGCCAATCATCCGTTCGATAAACTGCCCGGCGCCACGCGCAAAGCGGCCCTGCTCGGCTTCGGGCTTATGTCGCAGGAGCTTGGCGCAGAGCATCGGGGTCAGGGTTAAGGACACCACTGCCGAAATCAGAATCGCCACCGCCAAGGTGATGGCAAATTCGCTGAACAAGCGCCCCGCTACATCGCTCATAAACAGCAGCGGGATCAGTACCGCAAGCAACGAGAGCGTCAGCGAAATAATCGTAAAGGCGATCTGCCGTGAGCCTTTTAGGGCGGCGGTTAACGGTGGATCGCCCTCCTCCAAATAGCGATTGATGTTCTCCAACATCACGATCGCATCATCCACGACAAAGCCGGTGGCAATGGTCAGGGCCATTAAAGTCAGGTTATTGATGGAAAAGCCGGCCAGATACATCACCCCGAAGGTGCCGATCAACGACAGTGGCACCGCCAAACTGGGGATTAAGGTGGCCGAGACATTGCGCAAAAACAGGAAGGTGACCATCACCACCAAGGCAATCGACAGCATTAACTCAAACTTCACGTCGCGGATGGCCGCGCTGATGCTGGTGGTGCGATCGGTGAGCACCTGCACTTCAATCGAGGCCGGCAAACTGGCCTGCAACTGTGGCAATAAGGCATTGATGCTCTGCACCACCGCCAGCACGTTGGCGCCGGGTTGGCGCTGGATATTAACGATCACGGCCGGGGTCAGATTGGCCCACGCGGCCAAGCGCAGGTTCTCGGCGTCGTTATCGACACTGGCGACATCTTGTAGGCGCACTGGGGCGGCATTTTTGTAGGCAATAACCAGCTGACGGTAGTCTTCGGGCTTCTCCAGTTGGTCATTGGCATCCAAGCTGGAGGCACGATTGGCCCCGTCGAAGCTGCCTTTGGGGCCATTTAAGTTGTTGCGGGTGACCGCGCTACGCAGGTCTTCTAGGCTCAAGCCGTAAGACGCCAAGGCATTCGGATTAGCCCGAATCCGCACCGCCGGACGCTGCCCACCGCCAATACTGACCAGCCCAACCCCACTGACTTGGGAGATTTTTTGTACCAGCCGGGTATCCACCAAATCTTGCACCTGCGCCAATGGCAGGCTGGCAGAGACGACCGCCAAAGTCATGATCGGCGCATCGGCCGGATTGACCTTGCTAAATACCGGCGGGGTCGGCAGGTCTTTGGGCAGCAGGCTGGTGGCCACGTTAATGGCGGCTTGCACGTCTTGCTCGGCGACGTCCAAGTTGGTCACCAAACTAAAACGTAAGGTCAGCAGCGAAGCGCCGCCAGAACTGCTGGAACTCATTTCAGTCAGGCCGGCGATCTGCCCAAACTGGCTTTCCAACGGCGCGGTAATGGTGGCGGTAATAATCTCTGGGCTGGCGCCGGGATACAGGGTGACCACTTGGATGGTCGGATAATCGACCTCCGGCAGCGCCGCTACCGGCAAGATCCGATAGGCAATTAAACCGGCAAGCAAAATCGCCACCATCAACAAGGTGGTGGCCACCGGCCGTAATATAAACAGCCGGGACGGGTTCATGGCGCGGCGCCGCTGTTCGCCGCCGGTGCTGCCTGAGGGGCCACAGGGTCAAACGCAGCCGGTAGCGCGACCTTCACCTGCATATCTTCACGCAGGCGATCGACGCCTTCAGTTACCACCCGTTCACCGGCTTGCAGCCCGCTGAGTACCTGTAACTGTTCGCCACTGACAGCGCCCAAGCTGATGTTGCGCAGGTGCACCCTGTCGCTGTTGTCGAGCACATACACGAAGCTGCCTTGGGTGCCGCGCTGCACCGCATTAGCCGGAACAACCAGAGCATCCGGCAGGGTTTGCGCGAGCAAGCGCACATTGACAAATTGATTGGGGAACAGTGCGTTATCACTGTTGGTAAAGCGCGCCTTGAGCTTGAGAGTGCCGGTAGTGATGTCGATTTGATTGTCCAGGGTGGCCAACTCGCCCGCCGCCAATGACTGGCTTTGATTACGATCCAAGGCCTGCACGGGCAAAGGCTTACCTGTGTTCAGTTGCTGGCGAATCAGCGGTAACTGCTGCTCGGGCAGGCTAAACAGCACCGCGATCGGCTGCACCTGGGTAATCACCACCAAACCCGTAGTGTCGGCGGCGCTGATGAAATTACCGACATCAACCTTGCGCAAGCCCAAACGACCGCTGATGGGCGCGCGCACCTCGGTAAATTGCAGGTTCAGCTTGGCTTGATTGACCGCCGCTTGGTTAGCTTTCAGGGTGCCTTGGTATTGATTGACCAAGGCCGCTTGGGTATCGAGGGTTTGCTTGGCGATGGAATCCTGAGCAAACAAACCGCGATAACGCTCGAGGTCAATTTGGGCGTTCTTCAGTTGCGCTTGATCGCGCTGCTGCGCGCCTTCGGCCTGCTCCAAGGCCACCCGAAAGCTGCGCGGGTCAATCAGCGCGAGTAAATCACCGGCCTTAACTTCTTGGCCTTCGGCAAAGAGTACCTTGAGCAGTTCACCATCGACGCGGCTACGCACCGTCACGGTGTTATAGGCTGTAACGGTGCCGAGGCCATTGAAATACACCGGCAGGTCGCGGCGCACCACACTGGCCGCGCTGACTAAAAATTCGCTACCTTGAGCGGCCTTTTTGCCCTCGCGTGCTGGCGTATTAGATTTAGCCAATTGCTGCACCACTAGCACTAACGCGACTAGCACCACGGCGCTGATCAGCCAAGGGCGCAGGGTTAACAGCCAGACTTTTTGCTTCGACGTTACCGACATAGATGCCACAGCCAAGAAATTTGCGCGAATGATAAGCGTTTTTAATAACTAGGCAAGCACACTTACCCAGCGATACCTTGCCAAAGATTGTTGCTCTAGCGCCGCGCTAAGCACCCAGCGGCGCTATGACC
>JAIETJ010000121.1 GCA_019745275.1 Pseudomonadaceae bacterium
ACTTAACGCCTCTTCATCAACAACCCCTGGCCCTACAACGATTTGCCCTTCAGAGTCTTGATACTCAACCTCAAGCTCCGGGATAAAGTCCGGCACTATAACCACTGGAATTTCGTCCGGCGCAGGAGGTATATCCGCTGTTGGAAATTCCGGCGCAGAGCTAATGGGACCGGTTGGATAGCCAATGGTTGGGTCAACCACATCGCCGGTTTCACCCAACAAGACAAATGAGTGGCCGCCACCGATACCACCAGCACCGCCCGCACCGCCAGCACCAGGGCCGGCAGCGGTGGCCTCACCTACTTGTGTGGGGTCAACGCCGGCCTCAATGGCCGCCTGGAGTTTTTGCACATCGGTCAAGTCTTGCTGACTCGGCGCAGTGGGGGGCGCTGCGGCCTCTTGAGCTGAGTTACTGTTATGCGCCTCGGCCAATATCTGCGTGTCGAGCATCTGACTGCTACCACGCCCCAACGTCATCTCCCCGCCACCGGCAAGGGTAATAGCAATCGACCCGTCAGCGCCTGTTACCAGTTGTTCACCGGCATATACACGATCGCCTTCGGCCAATGGCCGACGCGTTCCATCGCCTGCGACTGCGAATACTTCGCCTACTACTTGTCTGACGACACCGATTAACGTGGCCATGAGCCCATCCTCCGCACTACAACTGCCGACCCGCGTCGACACATCGCTTAAAAGGCCAATGCACCTTTAAAACCCGTAGGTATGCGAAGAACTAAACTGACTGAGATGGAACAACGCGGCACCGCTCAACGTCCAAACGACAAAAAAATGTCACTCCAGCCGCTTCGTACTACTCCACCAGATACATCCCCGCCCTTTACGTACATCGCGTGCTTGACCACCAATTTTTGCCCTGCAATGCAACAAACGCCCACCTATAAGGGGGGGTAGTAAAAACAATGTGCTGGTTTTTCCAAACTGCATAAGACTTTTTCGTCATACCCCCTGTTCCAAAATTTTCTTAGCTCGCTCGAAATTTGTTCTTAGCTGTGTATGTACGAGCCTAAGTGAGTTACGCGGGCGAAAACGCCATTTAATTGGCGACAGATACATACCAGTAACAAGGAGAGCCACCTTATGCGCCGCTTTAATCCTTTATGGAGCGCCACCCTGCTGGCAATCAGCTGCTCACCGATACAGGCCATGACCCTCACCGATGCGATCCAAAGCACCGTAGAGTCACACCCACAGTTACAGGCCAGTCAGAATGCACGGCTGTCCGCCAATGAAGAGGTTCAAGTTGCCAAAGGCGGCTATCTGCCCAGCGTTGATGTGTTGGCCGGCTATGGCCGCAAGAATATCGACAGCCCGTCAACTCGCGGAGCATCTGGGCATGACACTGCAACGGGCACCTACGGCACCTCGGAATTACGTGTTCGGCAGATGCTGTTCGACGGCTTTAATACCCCCAACGAAGTCGCGCGCACCGAAGCGGTGGTTAATTCACGCGCTTACTACACCCAAGGTACGGCAGAGGCACTGGCACTGCGCACCATCGAGGTGTATCTCGACGTTCTCAAACGCCGTGAAATGGTCACCCTAGCGACCAATAACCTGCAAGCGCACTTGCGCATGCACGACCAAATTACCTTGCGCAGTGAAACCGGGGTGGGCCGTACCGCTGACTCAGACCAAGCCGCTGCTCGTTTGGCCCTAGCAAAAAACAACCTCTACACCGAGCAAGTTAACTTGGCTGACGCGGAAGCCAATTTCCTCAGCGTGACCGGCCGCAAAGCTGACCAGCTGGTCTCTCCGAGCAGCGCCAAAGCTTCAATGCCCGCCGACATGAACAGCGCTCGCCAAACCGTACTGAGCAACAACCCGTTACTTAAGTCAGCTCAGGCCGATATTGAAGCGGCAGAGAAACAATACGAATCATCCAAATCACCGTTCTACCCACGCTTTGACGCAGAACTGGCCACGACCGCCGATAACAACGTAGAGACAGACAACGACAACAACCTAAACGGTCATGTAAACGGTTGGCGGGCCGGGGTCTCAATGACTTACAACCTATTTAACGGCATGCGTGATAAGTCGCGCCTGCAGTCAAACGCGTACAAAATCAATGAGGCCATGGATATTCGCAACAACGCCCTGCGGGAAATCAACGAGAACCTTGCCTTAGCCTGGAATGCAATGGAGAACGCACGCTTGCAAACCCCTGAAGCTCGTGACTACGCGGATTACTCGGCGCGGGTGCGTGAGTCTTATCAGCAACAGTTCACCCTTGGCCAGCGCACCCTGCTCGACTTGCTCGACAGTGAAAATGAGCTGTTCACGGCTAACCGCCGCTATACCGAGGTGCGCTATACCGAGGAGTTTTCGATGTACCGGGTTATAGCCGCTACCGGCGACTTGCTCCACCAACAAAACATCATCCTGCCAGCTGAAGCTGTGGCCGTTAACGATGTCAGTAACAAGGCGACTCTGCCCGACATGCAGTAGTAGTTCGGAGTAGTGCAGCGTGACTACCATGGAACAGAGCGGGCCTGCGGGTGACCCTCGACTTAGCCACGACGACCCACTGCTCGATGGCCTATTGATACTGTGCAAACTGCACGATTGCCCCGCCAGTCGTGCCAGTTTGACCGCCGGCCTACCGCTCCCTGAGCAGCGTTTAACCGCCGAACTATTGCCCCGAGCCTGCGCCCGCGCAGGCTTGCAAGGACGGGTATTACGACGCGAATTGGGCGCCATCCCCCAGCTTAATTTGCCGGTGTTGCTGCTGCTCAAAAATGGCCGTTGCGCGGTATTGCGCAAATGGGGCGCCAAACAACAAGCGTTGCTGTTAACCAGTGAGACCGACGGCGGCGAACAAATAACCAGCTTTGAACACCTCAATGCGCAGTACAGCGGCCAGGCACTGTTTGCCCGACCCCGCCATGAGCTCGATGAAACCCGTAAACCGCTAGTGCCTCGGGTAGACGCTTGGTTTCGCGACACCTTGCGGCTTTCACGCGGACTGTATGGCGATGCCCTGTTGGCCAGCCTGCTGGTCAATCTACTCGGCCTGATGGTGCCGTTGTTCGTCATGCAAACCTACGACCGGGTAGTCCCCAACCAAGCCATATCTACCCTCTGGGTGCTGGTAATTGGACTGTTCGTCGGCACCGCCTTTGAGTTGCTGTTGCGCGTTTTACGCGCCCATTTATTGGATACCGCCGGCAGAAAAACCGACGTGGTGCTTTCGGCCACCTTATTCGAACGCATTACTGGGATGTCGATGACAGCCAAGCCCGCCTCTGTCGGTGGCTTTGCGCAAAGCATCCATGACTTTCAGGGTTTGCGAGAGTTCTTAACCGCGGTAACCCTGACCAGCTTGATCGACTTACCCTTCACCATCTTAATGCTGCTAGTGATCGGCATGCTCGGCGGCCCGCTGGTGATAATCCCGCTGTTAGCGTTCCCGATTACGGCGGTATTTGCGCTGATCATCCAGACGCGCCTGCGCGACACCGTACAACGCAGTCTGTCCTTAGGCGCGGCTCGCCAAGCCCTGCTGATTGAAACCCTCGGAGGGCTGGAAACCCTGAAAGCTTGCAGCGCTGAAAGTGAGCGCCAGCACAAATGGGAAATCACTCACGGCGCCCTCGCCCGCCTCGACAGCCACTCACGTTTTCTCTCGGCGCTGGCAACCAACGGCACCTTGTTCATCCAGCAATTTGCCGGCATGGCGACCATTGTGGCGGGGGTTTACAGCATCACGGCCGGGGATTTAAGTGTCGGCGCGCTGGTCGCTTGTTACATGCTCGGCAGCCGCGTGCTGGCCCCGCTTGGGCAAATAGCCGGGTTAATCACCCGCTACCAGCAAGCGCAACTGACCATGAAAAGCACCGATGCCTTGATGACCCTGCCGCAAGAACGCCAAGGCAAACAACGGCCGATTGAGCGCACCCATTTAAAAGGCGCGCTCAGCGTGCGCCAAGTGACCTTTCGCTACCCCGCGCAAAGCGCACCCGCCTTGGCCACGGTGAGTTTTCAAATGCAGGCTGGGGAGCACATCGGCATTATCGGCCGCAGCGGTTCGGGTAAAAGTACCTTAGCGCGACTAATCATGGGCTTCTACCCTCCAGAAGAGGGCCAACTGCTGCTCGATGGCCTAGATCTGCGCCAGCTTGATGTTGCCGACCTGCGCCACCAAATCGGCTATGTCGCCCATGATCTACCGTTATTAGCCGGCAGCCTGCGCGATAACCTGACCCTCGGTGCGCGCTATGTCAGCGATGAGCGCATGCTCGAAGTCGCCGAAATGACCGGCGTTAGCGAGTTAGCTCGCCAGCATCCACAAGGCTACGACCGCCCGGTGGGTGAACGTGGTCAACTGCTTTCCGGTGGTCAGCGCCAATGCGTGTTGATGGCCCGTGCCCTGTTACTGGACCCACCGATTTTGTTGTTTGATGAGCCCACCAGCGCCATGGACAACACCACCGAAGAAATTTTGCGCAGCCGCCTACACAAATGGGCGCAGCACAAAACCTTGCTACTGATTACCCATCGCACTTCCATGCTCAGTTTGGTAGATCGGCTGATCGTTTTAGACAACGGCCAAATTGTGGCCGACGGTCCCAAAGAGGCGGTCATTGACGCCTTACGCAAGGGCCGCGTTGGCCCTGCGGCAGGGTAGGAGCCAGACCATGTCGGCCAGCCAATCCATTCGCAGTTACTTCAGTCACTTTGGGCAAAGCAAAGCCGACACCGAGTTTATGCCCGAAGTTGACGGCAGCATGCTGGAAGACTCCCCCAAACTGACCCGCATCACGGTTTGGCTGGCCTGCTTGCTACTGCTAGCCGCGTTAGTCTGGGCCAAGTTTGCCGTGCTCGAAGAAGTCACCATGGGCGAAGGCAAGGCCATTCCTTCCAGCAAAATTCAGATCATTCAAAACTTGGAAGGCGGCATAGTCGCCGAGATTTTCGTCCGCGAAGGGCAACTGGTAAACAAAGGCGATGTCTTACTGCGCTTAGATGACACCCGCTTCCTCTCCAATCGCGGTGAAAGCGACGCCGACCGCATGGCCCTCACTGCTCGACTGGTGCGCCTAGAAGCCGAGGCCGAAGGTAAACCACTGGTGATGCCAGATGAGATCAACAACAAGTATCCGCAACTGGCCGAGGACGAGACGGCCCTGTTTAATTCAAGACAAGATCGCCTGCACAGCGAACAACGCACACTTAATGAGCAACTTCGGCAAAAAACCCAAGAACTGGCGGAGTTTAGCTCTAAACAGCAGCAATACCGCTCCAGCCTTGGGCTGATCCAACAAGAGCTGAATATGTCCCAACCGCTAGTGAGTAGCGGCGCTATCTCGCAGGTTGAGATCTTGCGTTTGCGCCGCAGCGCCGTTGAAATGCGCGGAGAAATGGACGCCACCACCTTAGCCATCCCGCGCGCGCAAGCCGGCATCAGCGAGATCAAAAGCAAGATGGAAGAATCCGAACTGGCCTTTCGCTCGGATGCCTTCAAGGAGCTCAACCAAACACGCCCCGAGCTGCAAAAAATCACTGCCACCAGCGTCGCCATTGAAGACCGCGTCAGTCGCACCACGGTGCAATCGCCGGTTCACGGCATCATCAAGCAACTTAAGGTCAATACCATCGGCGGCGTGGTGCAACCAGGCAGTGACTTGCTGGAGATAGTGCCGCTGGAAAACAACTTATTGATCGAAGCTAAGGTACGACCACAGGATGTGGCGTTTCTGCGCCCGGGCCAGAAGGCCATGGTCAAGTTCAGCGCCTATGACTACACCATCTATGGCGGGCTAAAAGCCAAGTTGGAGCTGATCAGCGCCGATACCATCACCGACGACAAAGGCAACAGTTTCTACCTAATCCAAGTACGCACCGACCAAAACCATCTGGGTGGTAAAGAGCACCCACTGCTGATTATCCCCGGCATGATTGCCACGGTAGACATCATCACCGGTGAAAAAAGCGTCCTCGACTACCTGCTAAAACCCGTACTTAAAGCCCGCACCGAAGCGCTGCGCGAGCGCTAAACGCCGGCATGATTACGGGCAAAGGTGTCGGCACCCATGGCGCGAATCTGCCCCTCAATCAGAGCCTCAAAGGGTTTAAGTAATGCGTCAAAGGGCTGCGGTGCTTCGAGCACGTTGAGCGCCGTGACTATCGCCTCGAGTGTCGACAACGCCCCCGGTAGCGGTGCTTTGCGCAATCGATAACGCGAGCTTAAGCCCTCGGGTAACGCCACTCGCGGCAAGGCTTCCAGTAGCGGATTGAGGTAGAGCAATTTGCGCGCTTTGCGCCACGTGCCGTCGGGCACCACCAAAAGCAGTGGCCGCTTATCGTTGCCGGCTAGTGGTTGCTTGGCCGCGCTCAACGGCTGCGCATCCGACCCAGGAAATAACAAACAGGCTCGATAGGTCGAATCGCCCAGTAAACCGGCTAATTGCGGCAGTTGCTCCGCCACTATCAGCTCACAGTTGCACAGCCCCAGCGCGGCTAACCGTGCGGTATTCAGCGCATGCTTGGCTTCGTCCGGGTGTTGCAAAATCAACACCCGGGTGCGACTGGCTAACTGAGGGATAAGCGCACACAAACAATGCGTTTGCGGGCGCAGGCAGCGCGCACATTGCGCCCTGCGCAACACCGGTAACGACTCGCGCACAGGACCCGCTTCAGGCCTCAACTTTGCGCCGATAGGGGAACACGTCGATCACCTTACCGGCACGAATGGCGGTTTGTAGCCCTTGCCAAAACTCCACAGTGAACAGGTCGCCATGCAGCTGATTGAACAAGCGCCGCTGGCGAATATCGGCGAACAAGAACGGTGGAAACTCCTCGGGAAACACGTCTAATGGACCGACCGAATACCAAGGCTCAGCGGCCATTTCTTGCTCGGGGTAAAGCGCCTCGGGAATTTTGCGAAAGTTCACTTCGGTCAGGTAGCTAATCTCGTCGTAGTCGTAAAACACCACGCGGCCATGGCGGGTAACGCCAAAGTTTTTCAGCAACATATCGCCCGGAAAAATGTTCGCCGCGGCTAATTGCTTAATGGCTAAACCGTATTCCTCTAGCGAGGCACGGGTCTGCGCCTCGTTGGCGGTTTCCAGATAAATATTCAGCGGCGTCATGCGTCGCTCGGTCCAGCAGTGGCGCACCAGCACCATGTCGCCTTCGACCTCCACGGTGGCCGCCGCCACTTCCAGCAACTCGGCCAAGCACTCAGGGTCGAACTTACTCAGCGGGAAACGGAAATCGGCAAACTCTTGGGTGTCGGCCATCCGCCCAACCCGATCGACGCTTTTCACCATGCGGTACTTTTCGATCACGGTGGCGCGCACCACGTTTTTCGACGGGGCGAAGCGGTCCTTAATGATTTTAAATACGGTGTTAAACCCTGGCAGGGTAAACACACTCATGACCATCCCGCGCACGCCGGGGGCCATGATGAACTTGTCGTCGACATTGGCCAAATGATTGATCAACGAGCGGTAAAACTCAGATTTACCGTGTTTGTAAAAGCCGATCGAGGTGTACAACTCGGCCACCAGTTTGTTCGGCATGATGCGCCGCAGAAAACCGATAAATTCCGCTGGGTAACCCACCCGCACCATGAAATACGAACGGGTGAAGGAGAAGATAATCGACACCTCCGCCTCATCGGTAATCAAAGCATCGATCTGAATCCCCTGCCCTTCGCGGTGCAGCACGGGGATCACCAGCGGCCATTGCTCGTCGCGGGTAAAAATCCGCCCAACCAAATACGCGCCCTTGTTGCGATACAAGCGCGAGGCATACAGCTCGATGCACAACTCTGGGTCTTTGCACACCCAATCGGGCAGGCTCTCGCGCAGTTGCTTGTGCAAACGAGCCAGATCGCGCTCTAGGTCCTCGTAAGGCACCTCAAAACGGTAGTCCTCAAACATCTGCCGCAAGGTCTGATCAAGGTCACCACGCGGGTGATAGACCCGGGTTTGCGGTGCCCGCTCATTCAGGCGCAAGGCCGGTCGAGTGGTGTGAATGAACATGCAGCCATCATTAATCTGATCGTGATTAAACAGCTCGCAGAAAATCGAATTGAACCAAGTTTCCGCCAATTCATCATCAAAACGCAGGTCGATCAACGCGATATAGGCGCTCTTAACCAACGGCCACTGACCGACTTCCAGCAGCACCTCGTCGCTGTAGGCCTTGCGCAAAACCAGGCCAACCTCAGTGGCTTTTTCTTCATAGAGGTTGATCCGCTCGGCCGCCGCCTGTTGGATTTCCTGCCACTGCGCCTGTTCAAAACGCACCCGCGCGCCATTGGTGATTTGCCGGAAATTTTCACGGTAATCGTCAAAGCCATCAAGAATAAGTGTGGCGATAGCGGCGGCGGGCCATTGCTGTGGCATGAGAAAACCTCAGAAGCGCAGAAAAGAATGTCGAGCTTAGCTATAGCCAGCTCTGAGGAAAAGCCCAAACGACTAACAAGCGTCTCGACTTAGATAAAACGCGCGTCGATGGCCCTGACTCCGTGGCTTTGTGCCTCCCTTTCCAGCAACACTCGCTTGCGCTCGATCCCCCAGCGGTACCCAGACAAGCCGCCATCGCTGCGCACCACTCGATGACACGGGATGGCGACCGCCAAGGCATTGGCCGCACAGGCTTGGGCCACGGCGCGAGCAGATTTGGGCGCGCCGAGCCGTTGCGCTAGGCCCGAATAGCTGACGGTGCTGCCCACCGGGATCTCGCGCAGCGCTTGCCAGACTCGCTGCTGAAACAACGTTCCACGGATATCCAGCGGCAGATTCATACCCAGTTGCGGCGCTTCGACAAAGCCCACGACTGTGGCTACCAGCTGTTCAAAGTCCTGATCGCCGGCGATCAGCTCGGCGTGCATAAAGCGTCGTTGCAGGTCATTGAGTAGCTCATCCGGCGAGTCGCCCATAAGAATGGCGCACACACCACGCTCACTGGCCGCGACTAGAATCGCGCCTAACGAACATTGGCCCACGGCAACGCGAATTTGCCCATCGCCCCCACCCGCCCGGTAACGTTTAGCCGGCATTCCCAGCACTGCATCGGCTTGCGCGTAGAAGCGGCTACTGGCCTGATAGCCGGCCGCATAGATCGCCTCAGTGACGCTGTCGGCCTGGCCCAGTTGCTCGCGCAGTTTAGCCGCACGTCGCGCCGTGGCGTAAGCCTTGGGCGAGACCCCAGTCAGCGCTTTGAACAGGCGTTGCAGGTGATAGCGGCTCAGGTTCGCCTGCTGCGCCAACTCGGCCAAGCTTGGCGCAGTGACAGCCCTGTCGATGTGCCGGCACAGTTCAGCAATCAGCAGCGCATGGCGCTCAGCCAGCGCTGGCTGCTCGGGTTTACAGCGTTTGCAGGGACGATAACCGGCCTGTTCGGCGTGCTCTGGCAGCGGATAAAAACTAACGTTCTGCGCCTTAGCCGTACGCGCCCCGCACGAGGGCCGGCAGTACACCCCGGTGCTGCTGACCGCATACACAAACTGCCCATCGGCGTGACTGTCGCGCGCCACCACGGCCGCCCAACGCGGATCGGCGCGGGTCTGGCTGGCGCGCCGCTCGGTTGTTTCAGACATCTGCAGGCCCTCTGGTAGTTTGTTTGGCTGGCAGTTTAAGCCGCGCCACAGCGACAAAAACCCCGATAGTTGCGCTTGAATTTGGCCAGATGGCGACCTAATAGGCCGTGTGAAAACGTAGCGAGCGAAGGTTAGGCAAGGCGCAACGCAGCGAAGCGGAGTAACAACCGAAGGTTGACCCGTAGGGCAAGCGGAGCGCAGTCAAAACAGGCGAGGACGCGGAGTTTACGTGTTGTAAATGAGCAGTCCGAGCCTGTTTTTAACGCCGCATAACCGAGCGCAGTAGTTTTCACTAGGCCTGAGCTTGGCGGGTTCGTCGAGTAAAAGAGCTGATCACGGTCAAGCCAGCGGCTATTATCGGCGCCTGTCTTTAGACCCGGAGTTCTCATGGCCAAGGCCAAGCGCATGTATGGCTGCACCGAGTGTGGCGCGACCTTCCCTAAGTGGGCCGGCCAGTGCGGTGAGTGCGGCACCTGGAACACCCTGACCGAAACCATGATCGAAGCCCATACGGCCGCGCCGAGCACCCGCGCCAGTTGGGCCGGCGAGCAGGCCAACATCAAAACCCTGGCCGAGGTGAGTATTTCCGAGGTGCCGCGCTTTTCCACCGGCTCGGCCGAGCTGGATCGGGTGCTCGGCGGCGGCTTGGTGGATGGTTCGGTGGTGTTGATCGGCGGCGATCCGGGCATCGGCAAGTCGACTATCTTGCTGCAAACCCTGTGCAATATCGCCGCGCGGATGCCGGCGCTGTATGTCACTGGCGAAGAGTCGCAACAGCAGGTGGCCATGCGTGCGCGGCGCTTGGATTTGCCGCAGGATCAGCTGAAGGTAATGACCGAAACCTGCATCGAATTGATCATCGAAACCGCCAAGCGCGAAAAGCCCAAGGTGATGGTGATCGACTCGATCCAGACCATCTTCACCGAGCAGCTGCAGTCGGCCCCCGGCGGCGTCTCCCAGGTGCGTGAGAGCGCGGCGTTGCTGGTGCGTTACGCCAAGCAAAGTGGCACGGCGATCTTCCTGGTCGGCCACGTCACCAAGGAAGGCGCGCTGGCCGGGCCGCGCGTGCTCGAACATATGGTCGATACCG
>JAIETJ010000131.1 GCA_019745275.1 Pseudomonadaceae bacterium
CGAGGTCAGCGCGGCGTAGCGAGGGCGGCAAGTTCGTCGCCGGTGAGGCGCTGCGTCGTCCACTCGCTGAGGGGTGTGACGCCGAGCGAGCGGTAGAAGCCGATGGCCGGCTCGTTCCAGTCCAGCACGCTCCACTCCAAGCGGCCACAGCCACTGGCGCAGGCAATCCTGGCCAAATGCCGCAGCAATTGCTTACCGGCACCACTGCCGCGCTGTTCAGGGGAAATATACAAATCTTCGAGGTATAGGCCCTTACGACCCAGCCAGGTCGAGTAGCTTAAAAAGTACACCGCGTAACCAATCGGTTGACCGTCACGACTGCAAATCAACCCGCGCGCCGGAGAGTCGGCGGCAAACAAGCTTTGCTCAATATCTGCGCGCGTGGCCACCACCTCGTGCTCGGCCTGCTCGTAAATCGCCAGCTCGGTGATAAAGGCCAGAATCTGCGCGGCGTCGGTCAACACGGCCTCACGAATGGAAATGTTCACAGCAATACTCCTAGCTCAGTCATAAACCCCGCTATGGGGCGCAATGGTGAGCCATGCTAAGTTCATCACCAAGATGCATGAAGTGCATTTTTTTCAGAAGGTAATGAATTCCATGCATTCCAACTTGCGCCGGCTCGACCTCAATCTGCTCCTGGTGCTCGATGCGCTGCTCCGGCTACGCTCGGTCACTGCCGCCGCCAACGAGCTGGCCATCAGCGCCTCGGCCTGTAGCCATGCACTGGCGCGCTTGCGGCAAACACTCGGCGACGAGCTGTTTGTCCGCCAAGGCAACCGGATGCAGCCTACCCAGCGCGCCGAACAAATCGCCGAATCACTGCAGGCGGCCTTGCAGTTGCTCACCGACAGTATCAGCCAAGGCCAGCGTTTTGACCCGAGCAGCAGTGAGCGCATCTTCACCTTGGCCGCTACCGACTACACGGCCTTTGCCATACTGCCCAGCGTCATGGCCCGGCTGCAATTCAGCGCGCCCAAGCTGCAGATTCAGGTGCTGTATTCCAGCCAGCCCATGGCACTGCTGGAGCTGGCCGCTGGGCGTATCGACTTCGTCCTCGGTTTTGCCGACGCCAACGAGGCGTTGCGTGAGGGCGTGCAGGCATTCGACTGGTTCAGCGATGACTACGTGGTGATCGCCCGCCAGCAACACCAGCAACTGCAGGGCGAGCTGAGCTTTGCCAGCTACCTAGCGGCTCGCCATGTGGTGGTTACACCTTGGCCGCAGACCCGCGCAGTCATCGACCAAGTGCTCGACGCCTTGGCCGTGCAGCGCCATGTGGCGGTGCAACTGCCTTCGGTACTGGCGGCCGCGTTTATCGTTGCGCAGAGCGAGCTGTTAATGACCATCCCGCGCCGCGCCGCACAAACCCTCAGCCAAGCCGCCGATCTCTGCGTGTATCCGGCTCCTTTTGCCATTCCCGCGTATACCTTGAAGGTCTACGGCCTGAGTAAATATGCCAGCACCGACGCCCACCTCTGGTTGCGCCAAGAACTGCAGAGCATTCAGGCTGAAGCCCTGCCGCCCGCCACCTGAAGCGCTACCGAGACGCTCACGGACACCGGCGTAACGCCACTCCAGCTCAGTGAGACAACCGCAGCACTTGGAGCCGCTCCCGGCAGCCGCTAGAGTGCGGCTCCCTTTACTGCCGATGCACCCGCGATGAACCCACTAAATCTGCTGCGCGACACTTGGTTTTTCTTTAGCCGTAATCTGCTCGCGATTGCCGCGCTGTGCCTGCCATGGACGTTTTTACAAACCCTCGCCGAGCATGCGCTGGCGCATTGGTTTGCCGGCCCAACGGGAGCCGCTTACGGCTTGCTCGCCGGATTAGTGCTGTATCCGCTGTACAGCGGCGCGCTGATTTTACTGGCCGACGCCCGCAGCCGTGGCTTGCAGCCGCGCCGTTTGGATTTGCTGGCCGCGGCGCTGCGGTTGTGGCCTCGTTTTGCCTTGCTGGCGGGGCTGAGCACCCTACTGATTATGCTCGGCGCCTCACTGCTGGTGCTGCCGGCGCTGTGGATCATGGTCAAACTGGCGTTTGCCGAATACCTGCTGGTACTGCGCGGTTTGCCGCCACTGGCGGCGATGCAGGCCAGCATGCAGTTGACTAAAGGCTGCTTCTGGCAGATTGCCGCCTGTTTATTGCTGGCCATGGCGCCGCTGTGGCTACTGGACTGGTTGGGCTATCGGTGGCTCGGCGAGCAGCCCGATGAGTGGCTGTCGCTGCTGCTCGACAGCGCCCTAGGCTTTGCCCAATTGTTCGTCACCTTGCTGCTGTTTCGCCTGTATATGCAGCTCGACCAAGCCCCCACACCCACCGCCGACTAGCCATTGCTGGGCCTTGCGGCTAAGGCCGACGAGCCTTCATACGGGCGGTACGCGGCAGTAGCGCACGTTCGAATAAGCGCGGGAAATAGCGCGCCAGCAAGCGTGCGCGCCAATCGACGTTATCCAGTACCAGCAAGGATTTACGCTTCAACGCGCCACGGAAAATCGACTCAGCCACATCCTGCGCCGAGGCCAGTTTACGCATCGCCAAGGGTGGTTGATTGGCCACATCGGTGCCGCCCACCAAGGCATTTTTACGCAAGTCGGTAGCGGTAAAGCCCGGACACACCAACATCACATTGACCCCCGAGCCGTCGATCTCATAGCGCAGCGTTTCAAACAAACCATGCAGTGCGTGCTTACTGGCGTTATAGGCGCTGCGATACAGCAGCGGCGCGTACACCGACAAAGAACTCAGCACGATGATCTGCCCGCGCCGGGTAATCAGGCTCGGCAGCGCGGCTTTAGTGCAGTGCAACGCGCCGAAGTAATTAACCGCCATGACCCGCTCGAACACCGCCAATTCGGTTTGCGCGAAGCTACTGCGATGGCTAATACCGGCGTTATTGACCAGCACATCGATGCCGCCAAAACGCTCCAACACCTGCGCCACCGCCGCCTGTACCGCGGCCGCATCGGCCACGTCGCAGCACAGCCCAAAGGCCTCGACATTGTGATGTTCGCGCAGGTGTTGCAGCAGGCTGTCGAGCTCACCTTGCTGCACATCGAGAATGGCTAAACGCGCTCCGGCTTGGGCGAAGCGCAGCACCAAGGCCCGGCCGATTCCGGCGCAGCCGCCAGTAACCAACACCACTTTGCGCTCATAAACCTTACTGGTGAAAATTTTGCGGTGCATGCGCGCCTCTCTTAATAGGCTTTACAAGCGCTGGTGACTGCCATCGCAGCGCGGCGGACTTTGCGTGTGCTTACAGCCACACAGCCAGAGGGTTTCGCTTTTCTCGGCAGTGAACTTAAGCGGACGAAAATCCGTGTCTTTATGCGAGCCGTCGCAAAACGGCTGCTTGCCACTGCGCCCACAACTACACCAGAAGTAGTTTTGACCGGCAACGACTTCGACGGCGTAAGGGCTTTTTTGCGCGATCACAGGTTCGCTCATGGCCAGCTCCAAAATGTCTTAGCGGACCAGTTGCCCGCAGGCATTCAGCATAGCCCAGAGATACCCGACACGGCGGCGCGCAACAGACGCAAAGGCGACAGTTACGGTCGAGCAACGCCTTAACGGCAAGGTTTAGCCCAAGCGGTGGGTTCGGCGATCAATGGATCGTCGGGCCAATAGTCAAAACCATGCCTAGGCTTTACCTGGTTGACACACAGAAGCCCCGAGATTGCTGGCTAACTAAATCTGGGAATTACATTTGGTAATGTCAAAGCTCACTGGAGGCTTGACAACTTTCCGCTGAATTCATGTTAGTAATTGTCAGCAAGCTGTTGTTGTGTTCGCCTCGCTCTAACGCTACAGCTTGACGCTTTGCTAGTCTGATCAAAAGCAGGTGGACGGCGCGACATAGCGCTGCTGCCGCTGAGCGTAAACTGGCCCACGTGTTCAACTGTTTCTGCTGATTTTTTGAGCAGCGAACATTGGGTGATCAAAAATAGTCTGTCCCCATAAGATGGCAAGGAGCTTTCCCTGATGTCACGCACCCAGTGGGTACGCCTGCTACGCAACCCGGACCTGGCCCTGGTCACGATTGTGATTCACCTGCTGGCGCTGTCCTTGCCCTTGGCACTGCTGCAAATCTATGACCGCATCCTGCCCAGCCAGTCCTATGGCACAACTGCCATGCTGGTGCTGGGGGTAGGCACGGCGATCGTTCTGGAAGCCATGCTGCGCTATGGCCGCATGGCAATTTTTGCGCGCTACGGCTCCCAATATGAAGCGCGTACGTTGACGGAGATTTTTGATCGCCTGATGCACTCGGATATAGAGCGTGTCGAGCGCGTAGGTATTGCTTCGATAATGGATTCGGTGCGGGCGGTTTCAACCGTCCGCGACTGGTGGTCTGGTAACGCGGCAGTCGGCCTTTACGAACTGCCCTTCATCTTTCTGTATCTGGGTCTGATCGGCTATGTCGGCGGCTGGCTAGCATTTATTCCACTGGGGCTATTTCTGCTGGCCGCGATCATTGCCTGGCTGTATATGGCGAAGATCAATGCCAGCGTTGAACGACTGGAGTACCACGAACAAGAACGGCGCAATCTTCTCTGGTCGAGCTTTTTCGGCCTGGCCGACATCAAGGCTCGCGGTGCTGAAAACGGCTTGAGCCGCTTCTATCAGGACGTCAATACTCGCTACATGGCGTCCAGCGCCAACGTAGAAGCCCAGGGCCACCGCATGCGTGAAATGGTCAGCCTGATGGCGCAACTTTCCACTGTGCTAGTGGTGGTTTTTGGTGCCTTGGAAGTGATGGCCGGCAATCTCACCACAGGGGCACTGTCTGCCTGCACGTTGCTGGCTGGCCGCTCTATCAGCCCGGCCATGGCCGGCTTCAGCTACCTGACCCGGCTAGGCCATATTAAGCTGGCACGCAACAAGGTCGATACCTTGATGGGCATTCCTCCCAGCCATCCCGCATTGACTACCCCGACCTCCAGTGCCTTCCAGCCCAGCGGTAACCTGCACATCGAATCCGAGTACCTTGCAGCGCCTCTGGAGGTCCGCGAGGGTGAAATCATCCATATTTCGGCAGTCGACGGCACATTGACTTCCAACCTTCTGGCCAGCGTGGCAGGGCTAAGAGATATCCCTGAGATAAGCGTCAGCATCGGTGGAATGCCAATTTCCCAGATACCACTGCAAACCCTGCGCGCATCTGTCTGCCTGGTAACCCGTCATCCCGCGCTGGTCTCCGGCTCGATCCTCAACAACCTGACCTTATTTGACCCGCGATTTAATCAGCGGGCCAACGAGTTGAGTGAAGAGCTCGGACTCAAATCCTACCTGGACCATTTACGCAGCGGCATTCTCAGCGAGATCGGCCCGCTGGCCGCAGAAAGCTTGGACGATGGCATTGCCCAGCGCATCGCGCTGATCCGGGCGCTGGTCCGCCAACCACGCATCCTGCTGCTTGACCATGCGGCGAGCGGCCTAGACCTAGACGGCGAGGCCCGTCTGGCTGAGCTGCTCAGCGAACTGAAAGGAAAGACCACGGTGTTGATTGTTAGCGCCCGCGAGAAAGTGCTTGCCCAGTGTGATCGTCACGTTGCACTGAAGGAGACGGCACATGTCTGAGTCCATATTGCAGAGTTCGTCCAATCCGCAGATTTGGAGCGAAGAACAGCGCATGCAGCGCATCGCCAGCGTAATCGGCGCGAGACGCATGAAAAACTCAGCGATCGCCCGCAGCCTGCCTGCGCTGCTGATCGCCCTGGATTGGCTGGGCGCTCCAAGGACCTTGTTGGCCACCCTGCCCGGCTTGAACGCCGCCATGCAGGCAAACGACCTGCAGGCCACGCTGCAAGACATCGGTTTCTTCGTGCATAAATCCAAAATGGAGGATGCCCAAGACTTGGAGTCCCTGCCAGTCGGCGCGCTGGCCATAGAGCCGGGCAGTTGCCGAGTGTTCCTCGGACGTCAGCAAGACCAATACTGCTGGCATGACGGCGAAACCGTGAGTACTGCCTGGCAGCCAGCAAGCGGCCAGGAACTGTGGGTTGTACGCAAGGACTTCAACTACTCACCGCCCAGCGCGCCACACGCTCAATGGTTTGCCTCGCTATTGCACAGAGCGCGGGGAAGTTTGTTGCGCGTGGGTGCAGTGAGCTTGGCGATCAACCTGCTGGCGCTGATCACCTCGCTGTTCACCATGACTGTCTACAACCAGGTCATTCCCAGCGGTGCTGTCAGCACCTTGTGGTCATTGGGCTTTGCTGTTGCGATTGCGGCGGTCGGTAGCTGGTTTCTGCGTGAAGGTCGCGGCAAGGCACTGGCTGAGCTGGGTGGCTGGGCGGGCAGCGAAATTGGCCGCGCTGGCTTTCGCAAGACACTCGGCTTATCACTGGATCAAACTGCCCGCATCGGCATCAGTAACAACCTTAACCGTATCCGCTCGCTGGAGTCCTCGCGACAGTTTCTCGGTGGCATGGCCGGCGTCAGCCTGCTGGATTACCCGTTCGTGTTGATTTTCCTGATTGTGATCGCCTTGCTCGGTGGCTGGATCGTGCTGGTTCCCGTTGCTGGACTGGGCTTGTTTTACCTCACTAGCCTGTTGATGCAGCCGTACATTCAGCGTGCCTCCGAGCAATCCGGGCGAGCCAGTAACCGGATGCAAGAAGAGTATGCGATGGCTTTGCAGCACCTGCGCAGCCTGCGAGGTGTGGGCGAAAACCAGCATCTTTTGCGACGTATGCGAGACTTAGTGGTGCAAACGGCCGAAGCCAATCGGCAATTCGCGCTGACCAATGCCTTGGTGCAGTCGATCGGACAAGCACTCAGTTCGCTGACTGTACTCGGCACCATGGGCATTGGTGTATTGCTGGTGCTGCAGGGCAGCATGAGCACTGGCGGGCTGATTGCCGCCATGATGCTCATCTGGCGGATTACCTCGCCAGCCCAGCAGCTCTTTTCAACCAGCGCCAACTTCCGTCAACTGCGCGCTTCGGTAAACCAGCTTAATGCGTTGATGGCTTCGGCCGGCGAGCTGATAAACCCGCAGATGGCCTCGGCCGTTGAATCTCTGAAACCCCGCATCACAGCCGACCGCCTCTACTACCGCTATTCGGCCGATCAGGAACCCGCCCTCAATGGCGTTAGCTTTGAGCTTCCCGAAGGCAGCAGGCTGGTGGTTGCCGGCCCCAACGGCGCCGGCAAGAGTACCTTGCTGCAATGCCTTGCCGGGCTGCATCAACTGCAGAGTGGCCGAATGCTGGTCGATGGCCGTGACATTCGCCAATTCGACCCCTCGGACTACCGTGCCTGGCTGAGCTACATGAGCCAGAGTCCGCAAATGCTGCCGATGACCATCCCGCAACTGATGCAACTGTCGCATCCGCGAGTGACGGGAAGTGAAATTTGTCAGGCGCTGGCGCGTGTCGCTGGTGCGCAATGGTGGCTGATGCTTGGCAGCACAAGTGCAGCCAACGCTCTGACTGTGCAACTGGAACTCTGGCGGGATGATGCCGCCTCAGTGCGCAAACGCTACATAGTGGCAATGGCTGAAGTACTGCTCGACAACCCCAAGCTAATCATTCTGGATGATCCGCTGCGCGACTATGACCCGTTGCTGGACAGCTACCTGCAGCAACTGCTTGACGCACTGCACGGCAACACGACGGTGGTCATTGCCACGCACCGGGCAGATTTAATCCGCAATGCAGACCTGATTGCCATTCTGGATCGCGGCAACCTTATTCACTTTGGCCCCGTGGCCGCCGAACAGCCTGCTCAACCGCTCAACCTACCGGTACTCAGCCAATGAACGACAAATCCAACCCCAAGATCGTCTCCGTCATGGGCAATGACACCCGAGCGGTTCAAGCCATTGATACGTTACTGGACGAACGCGGCAGTACCCGCCAGTTGCGTTACTTGATGCGTTTCATTGCGCTGCTGGTACTGGCGCTGTTGCTCTGGTCGGTATTCGCCAAGGTCGACGAATTTGCCAAGGCACATGGCGAAATTCGCACCGTATCCGGCGAGCAAGTGATCCAGTCCGAAGAAGGCGGCACACTGATCGAGCTGCTGGTGCAAACGGATGAGCAGGTCAAGGCAGGTCAACCGATCGCCCGCATGTTATCGACCAACATCGACAAGGAAGCCGAGCAGGCCGCCATCCGCAAAGCCGGTCTGGAAATGGATGTGGAAATCTGGAAGTCACTCAATGAAAAACGTGAGCCGGACTTTTCTGCCTATGCCAACTACCCGCGCCTTAGCCAAGAAGCCCGCACCCGTCACCTGAATGAAGCAAATTTGGTCGATTCAAGGCTGGCGGCCAAGGGCAAAGCCACAGAGTCGCAGCAGGCCGCTCTCGATGGCGGGATAGCTCAGCTGCCAGCACTTAAACGTGAAGTGGCGGCTGCCAGGGACGTGGAAACCCGCTACCAAAAAGGCGCTGAACGAGGCCTGATTTCAGCCATCAGCTTGTCCGAAAGTCGCGAGCGATTGGCCAGCGCCGAGCAACGATTGGATCAGCAGAATTCGCGTATTTCCGAGCTGCGCGCCACGCTCAAGCAGGCCGAAAGCGAACAGACCCAAGCGCAGGGAGAAATTACTCAGGATGCCAGCAAAAACATAGATGAACTGACGTTGCAGATCCGTCAGATCGACGCCGAAATCAAGGCATTGAAAACCCGCACTGGCCAGCGCCTGTTGGTTGCACCTAAAGACGGCATCATCAAACGCCTGCCCGACACCCGCGTGGGTGCCTACATACCGCCGGGCGGCACTGTCGCGGAGCTGGTGCCACTTAATGAAGGGTTACTGATGGAGGCGCTGGTCTCTCCACGCGACATCGGTTTCGTGATGCCCGGCCAACCGGTCACGGTAAAAATCGACTCCTTTGATTACAGCCGTTTCGGTTCGGTAGCAGGCAAGGTGGCCAAGGTCTCGCCCTCCTCCTTCAAGAATGAAACCAACGGTCAGGTGTTTTACAAGGTCCTGGTTTCACTTGACCAGGATCACGTCGGGCAGTCTGACAAACACCGTTTGATGCCGGGCATGACCGGCGAGGCCGATATCGTCACCGGGCGTAAAACGGTGTTTCAGTACCTGACCAAGCCGATCTTTCTGTCCATGGATACAGCCTTTCATGAGCGCTAATTCGCCAAGTTAAACGCGAGCTCTTTAGCTGATCAAAACGATTACAGGTAAGCCGAGATGAACGAACAGCCGCCGAAGCACTCTGCGTCCCAAGACGATAAGAAAGCACTCAAGGATGCCTCGCCAACCGGCAACCCCAGCATTCTCGAAACGCCTCTAATTCAGGTTGAACGGGCGGCTGAAGAAGCCCCTCTGGGCTGGACTGAGGGCCTTGATGACTCGGCAAACCTGACCGACAAGACTGAAAACAGCGCAAGACCTTCCGCTTCATCGGCGGCGCCTGAAAGCTTGCAAAATACTGCTTACAGCGCACCTCTTGAGCAAGCCATACCCGGCTCTTCCCCAACGTCTGTATCCAGCGCCCCGATTCCAGACCAAGACAGCGGCCCCCTCCTGCAGAGAGCACCGGGAGCAGCCATCCTCCAGGATTACGCCAATCTGGACTTGGGCACGACACCGGCACTCAGCGCACCAGCCGTCGCTGCCGCTATCGCGCAATACCCGGCTTCGGCTGGTACCGCCGGATTACCCGCCATTGGCAGTTCTTCATTCTCTGCACCTTCCGAGAATGTATCGCAAACAGCCCATTCCACGGTGACCGGGGATACTCAGGGAGAAGTAATTGAAGACCAGCAGCAAACCGTTCAGGGAAAGCTGCAAGCAACCAACCCAGACCCAGCGCAGGCTTTGTTTGTCCCGGGGATCATCGCCGGTCAATACGGCAATCTGAGCATCGATGCTGCCGGGCATTGGCGCTATACCCTCGACAACAACCAGCCGATCATCCAGGCACTGGGTGCTAGCGATCACCTGCGCGAAATTTTGCTGGTGGCCACCGCTGATGGCACACAAAAACTGATCACTGTATTGATCAGCGGCAGCAATGACGCAGCCAGGATAACCGGTACCAGCACTGGTGACGTGACCGAGGACCGCGCAACGGCAGCCGGAAAACTCGAAACTGGCGGACAACTGAGCGTTACAGACATCGATGTCGGTCAGGATCACTTCACTGCCCAGAGCAACGCGGCTGGCACCTACGGCACATTTAGCATTGATACTGCTGGCCACTGGACCTACAGCGCCGACAACACCCAAACCGCCGTCCAGCAACTCAAAGCCGGCGCCACACTGACCGACACGCTGACAGTGACCAGTGCGGATGGCACGAGTCACACAGTCACCGTCACGCTTAACGGCACCAATGACGCCCCGACCCTGACGGCACAAACCCAGGCCGTCACCGAAGATGGCGCGAAGCTCAGCGGCCATATGGTCGCAGCCGATGTCGATACCGGCGACACGCAAGCCTTCAGCAGCCAAAATCTGCCCGTAGGATTCACGCTCAATACCGACGGCAGTTACAGTTTCGATCCTGCCGATGCGGCCTATCAGCATCTCGCCGCAGGTCAAA
>JAIETJ010000008.1 GCA_019745275.1 Pseudomonadaceae bacterium
CCTCGGCGAGTTACTTTCTCTTTGCTCGCGCAAAAGAGAAAGTAACCAAAGAGAAAGCGCGCCCGACATCCGGGTTTCGCTGCGCTCAACTTCCCTCGTTCCGGCGCTGCTCTGAGGGTCGGCACGACGGGCCATCCATGGCCCAACATGCCTCGTTTGGCTTCCTGCCAAACGTCCCTCTGCGCAACACCTGCACTCGGCCTTCTGACGGGGGTATTTGGACCGAGCCGGTCGGTAGATTTTTACTTGGTTTGGGTCTTTTAAAATCAAAAGTCGACGCTTTGCTGCGACTGACAATTAAATGCGCGCCCGGAAAAACGCCCCTTTTCAGCAGGCCGAACGCAATCGTTGCGTAGTGGGTTGAGCGGCAGGATGCCGCGAGAGCTGTGTTGGGCCACGGATGGCCCGTCACAGCGTGCCAACGGAGCAATGATTGGGTGAGGGAAGTCGAGCGCAGCGAGACCCGGATGGCAGGGGCAAGCCTTCTTTGTTACTTCTGGGGCGACTGCCAGAAGTGACTCGCCGTAAAGGCGCAACGCAGCGAAGCGCAGTAACAGCCGTAGGCTGGCCCGAAGGGCGAGCGCAGCGAGTCAACCAATCGTTCAAACAAAACCGCAGCGGCGTTCGAGCATAAATTTTGAAAACACATTCAGCGCGAACTTTGTCTGCAAGCGGTTGTTGACCCCTTGCAACACGTAACTGGTACATAGCCAAAAAAAGCCCCGCATTTGCGGGGCCAAGGGGGATTGCTCGGGTATGCGCCGTATTTAGGCGGCGTGCACGCCTTGCGGGCGGCGCAGCAATAAATACTGTTG
The DNA here is from genome assembly GCA_019745275.1 of Pseudomonadaceae bacterium. Lineage (GTDB taxonomy): Bacteria > Pseudomonadota > Gammaproteobacteria > Pseudomonadales > Pseudomonadaceae > Aquipseudomonas. Next base: position 816 of record JAIETJ010000008.1, read on the forward strand.
CAGTTTGGTTTGCTGGTTGGCTGGGATAAACAAGCCGAGCTTGCTACGCCGCCAAAGGATATCGGCAGCGCAGGTGGCCCATTCGTACTGGCACAGGTACTCGACCTCGCGGGCGTACAGGTCGGCGCCAAAATGCTCGCCTAAACAGTCCAAGCTGTGCGTCCCTTCGAGCAACTGCCAGCTGCGGCTGCCATAACTGCTGGCCCAGCGCTGCGCCAAGGCGGGCGCTAGCCAGCTGTATTGCAGCGCAAGATTGATGCTCAGTTCGCTGGCGCTGCTCATTTGCTCGCCACCCGGCAATGGCGCACTGGCCGTCCAGCGCGCGCCCATGTTCGGGAAGTGTGCTGCCAGTTGGCTCAGGGCCGACTCGGCCAGTTTGCGGTAGGTGGTCAGCTTGCCGCCAAATACCGACAGCAAGGGGGCTTCGCCCGGAGCACCATCCAACGCCAAGGTGTAGTCGCGGGTTACCGCGGACGGATCGTCCGACTCGTCATCACAGAGCGGCCGCACGCCCGCATAGGTGTGGACGATATCGGCGCGGGCCAAGGGTTTTTTGAAGTGGCTATTGACCACACTCAGCAGGTAGTCGATTTCCCCGTCGCTGATTTTTACCTTGGCCGGGTCGCCTTGATACTCGTGATCCGTGGTGCCGATCAAGGTGAAGTGCTGTAAGTACGGAATGGCAAACACAATCCGGCCATCCTCGTTTTGCAGGATGTACGCCTCTTCGCCGGCAAACATGCGTGGCACGACTATGTGGCTGCCTTGAATCAGGCGAATGCCATAGGGCGATTTTTGCCCCAGGTCTTCCTTAATAAAGCGCGCCACCCAAGGGCCTGCGGCATTCACTAATGCGCGCGCGCGGATCGAGTAACGACTGCCGTCGCTGCGCTCAAGGTTCAGGTGCCATAAACCTTTGCTGCGTCGTGCGCTAACGCAGCGGGTCTGGGTATGCACATGCCCGCCTTGCTCGCGGATGGCCATGGCGTTGAGCACCACTAGGCGCGCATCGTCGACCCAGCAATCGGAGTATTCAAAGCCGCGGCTGATGCTGCTCTTAAGTGGGCTGTCGGCGTTAAAACGCAGGCCGCGTGAGCCAGCGAGTTTCTCCCGTTTGCCCAAATGGTCGTACAGAAACAGGCCGGCGCGAATCATCCATGTTGGGCGCAGGTGCGGGCGGTGCGGCAAGATAAAGCGCAGCGGTTTGACAATGTGCGGGGCCTTGGCCAGTAGCACTTCGCGCTCGGCCAAGGCTTCACGGACTAAGCGAAATTCGTAATGTTCGAGGTAGCGTAAGCCGCCGTGGATCAGTTTGCTGCTGGCCGATGAGGTGTGTTGCGCGAGGTCGTCTTTCTCGCAGAGAAACACCGACAGACCGCGTCCGGCGGCGTCGGCGCCGATGCCGACACCATTGATGCCGCCGCCAATAATGGCCAAGTCATACACTTCGGCGAGAGGGTCTAGCGAGTTCTGGGCGTTAGGCATGCGGGCACCAATAGTCAAATTCGAACGTCTGAATGTTCGTTATCGAAAATATGCTAATCGAATGCGCGCAATCTGACTAGCCTAGTGTGCGCTTTCGCGCCAAGCGGTCAGTTGAGCATAGCTGTATGTGGGTTGTTTCACCGGCGCGGCTGCCGGCCTGTGCTGTGCTGGCTTAATGCACGTGGAGTTGGATTTTTTGCTCTTGCAGCAGGCGGGTCATGGTGGGGGAGGGGCTGTGGTCGGTGAACACGCGATCAACCAAACTGATTGGGCCTAAGCGCACCACCGCATTGCGGCCGAACTTACTGGAGTCTGCGGCGAGAAATACCTGCCTTGCATTGCCGATAATCGCCTGGGAGACGCGTACTTCTTGGTAATCAAAGTCCAGCAGGCTGCCGTCGTCGTCAATCCCGCTGATGCCGACGAGGGCGAAGTCGACTTTAAATTGGCCGATAAAATCCACCGCTGCCTGGCCGACGATGCCGCCGTCGCTGCGCACCGTGCCGCCGGCCAGCAACACCTCAAAGTCGGCTTTGCTGCTCAGTAAACTGGCCACGTGCAGGTTGTTGGTGATGATTTTCAAGCCGCTGTGATTGAGCAGCGCTCGGGCAATGGCTTCGGTGGTGGTGCCGATATTGATAAACAGCGAGGCGTGATTGGGGATTTGCGCCGCGACCGCCTCGGCAATTCGCTGTTTCTCGTCGCGCATGAGTTGCGCGCGCATCCCGTAGGCGCTGTTCTCGATGCTTGAGGCAACACTCGCCGCGCCACCGTGGGTGCGCCGCAACAGGCCCAGTTCGGCCAGTTGATTGATGTCGCGGCGAATGGTTTGCGGGGTTACCGCAAAGGCTTGGGCCAGCTCTTCGATACTCACATAGCCGCGCTCACGGGCATGCTCGAGAATATTGTGTTGGCGCGGCGCTAAGCTCATGGAGCCTCCTTGGGAATACCCGCGAGTATACAAGCAAGCAGGCTCGAACAGCTTGCAGCATGGTTGTTGTGGCTGGCGGCGGGAGCCTTTGCCTGTGGCTGGGGTGAGCGAATTTCTCGCACCATAATCTGAGGGTGCTGTCCTGCGGCGCGTTTTCCGTTAAGGTAGCGAACTTTTTCGCATATTTTCGTTATCGAACATGACCCCAGCCATTCAGTTATTGAAAAAAGCCCGCGCTGAGTACCAGTTACACAGCTATCAGCACGACCCGCTATCGAACTCTTATGGTTTGGAGGCGGCGGAAAAACTTAACTTACCAGCGGCGCAGGTATTTAAAACCTTGCTGGCGATAACCGAAAAGGCTGAGTTGCTGGTGGCGGTGGTGCCGGTTGCTGGCTCGCTAGACCTGAAGGCGTTGGCGCAGGCGGCTGGGGTGAAAAAGACAGAGATGGCCGATCCGCTAGCGGCGCAACGGGCCACTGGTTACTTGCTCGGCGGGATCAGCCCATTGGGGCAGAAAAAGCGCTTGCGCAGTTTTATCGATGTCTCGGCCCAGCAGCATTCGAACATCTATGTCAGCGCTGGGCGGCGTGGCTTAGAGGTGCAGTTAAGTGCGGCCTGCTTGGCGCAACACTGCGATGGGCAGTTTGCTGCCATCGGTCGCGATTAAGTGTTTAGTCGTTAATTTTGCTCTAAAAATAAAAATGCTCACCTAATACAAGGATAAAACCCATGGCGCACTATCTTTTAGCCATTGACCAAGGCACCTCCAGCAGTCGCGCTATTGTGTTTAGCGCGCAAGGCTTGCCGGTGGCCAGTGCGCAGCAAGAGTTTAAGCAGTATTTCCCGCAAGATGGTTGGGTTGAACACGACGGTGAAGAACTATGGCTGAGCACCCTTAAGGTCTGTCGCGAGGCCTTACAAAACAGTGGCTTAAACGCCAGCGAGATTGACGCCATTGGCATTACCAATCAGCGCGAGACCACCTTGGTATGGGATGCGCAAAGCGGTACGCCGATCCATCCGGCCATCGTCTGGCAAGATCGGCGCACCGCCGACTACTGCGCCGCGTTAAAAGCCGCTGGGCATGAGCAGGCGGTGGCAGACAAAACCGGCTTGCTGATTGATCCGTATTTTTCCGCGACCAAGCTGCGCTGGATTCTCGATAACGTCGCCGGCGCTCGTGAGCGCGCTGAGCGTGGTGAGTTGCGCTTTGGTACCGTCGATAGCTTCTTGCTCTGGCGCTTAACTGGCGGTCAGTCGCATAAGACCGATGCCACCAATGCCTCGCGTACCTTGTTGTTTAATATCCATTCGCAGCAGTGGGATGAGGATCTGCTCGCACTGTTTGAGATTCCGCGCAGTTTGTTACCTGAAGTGCTTGACTGCGCTGCCGACTTTGGCCATACCCAGGCCGACTTGCTTGGCGCCAGTATTCCGGTGCTGGGCATGGCCGGCGACCAACAAGCGGCGCTAATTGGTCAGGCGTGTTTTCAGGCTGGCATGGTCAAGAGTACCTACGGCACCGGCTGCTTTATGATCCAGAACACCGGCACTACGCCGATTGCCTCTAAGCATCGGTTGCTGACCACCGTGGCTTATCGCTTAAATGGCCAGGTTAACTACGCGGTGGAGGGCAGTATTTTCGTTGCGGGTGCGGCGGTGCAGTGGCTGCGCGATGGCATTAAGTTGATTAGCCATGCCCGCGACACTGAGGCCTTGGCCGAGCAAACCGGCGATGCCTGTGGGGTGTATTTGGTCCCGGCTTTTACCGGTTTGGGTGCGCCGTACTGGGATCCGAAAGCGCGCGGAGCAATCTTTGGCCTGACTCGCGATACTGGGATTAAAGAGATTGTTACCGCTGGTTTGCAGTCGGTTTGCTACCAAACCTGCGATCTGCTGGAAGCCATGCGCCAAGACGGCGCCGCCGCACCCAGCGCGTTGCGGGTAGATGGCGGCATGGTAGAAAACAACTGGGTTATGCAGTTTTTGGCCGACATCCTCGGGGTGCCGGTGGAGCGTCCGGAAGTGACCGAAACCACTGCGCTGGGGGTGGCCTATCTGGCCGGGTTACAAGCCGGTTGGTATGGCAGTTTGGAAGAAATCGCTAGTCACTGGCACTTGCAACGGCGCTTCACGCCACGCATGGCCAGTGAACATCGGGCCAAGCTGTATCGGGGCTGGCTCGATGCGGTTAAGCGGGTGCGCAGCGAAGGCTGAGCATTTCCACTATGACGGCTGCGCAGGCGGCTAGCTTGCGCGGATTTTCACCGCGGCGCACTCAGCCGCCGGCGCGCATCACCGCTTCATAGGCACTGGTTAGTTCATTCATCTGCCGTAACAGGGTTTCAGTGGTGGTGGTAATCACCGTGGGTACATAGCGTGAGTCTTTCGACAGGCGAAACCCGGCCCGAGAAAACGTCCACTGCGCCTCCACCTTGTGCAGCGCTGCGGTAATCTCTGGGGTGTTTTGCGGGGCACTGAGCAGCTCTTTTAGGGCGAGATCAAACTCATCCACGGCCTGTTGAAATTGCGCGTCTAAATCCGCCCCCGGTAAGCGCCAGCTGCGGGCTAGATACAGCTTGGCAATCCGCTGGCTGAGCATCCGTTGACGGCCGCTGCGGTTCACCAGGAGCGCCGAACTCTTGCCACTTTGCTGTTGAATGAGCTGCACAACTTTTTCGCTTTGCAGCAATAGCTGATCGCTTAGCGCTAGGATTTCTGGAGCGTTTTCACGGCTCGGGCTGTTGAGCAACTGCTGCCGATAGGTTTGCCAAATACTGCCGGCGCTGGCCAGTGCTTGACGGATTTCGGGGGTCGGGGCGTACTCATTGAGCGCCTGATAGTTGCTCTCAAATTTGGCCAGGCTCTGGTCAAACTGCTCGTTGGCCACCTCGGCGCGCACCCCCGAACCTATCATCAGGTACGTTTTGGCCATGCGCTGGCTGAGCATGCGTTGCATGCCCGAGAGGTTCATGGCTTCGGCGTCGTTGAGGATGGCCCAACTGGGCTGGCTGAGCAGGGTGCTCAATACGAAGAGGGTGGCGGGTAATAGCGATAGGCGCATTATGCTGCTCCTTTGAATGCGGACGGTCAGCGTCACGCAGCAACCTGCGTGAACGGGACCTGAACTGGCGCGCTGCCTGCTGAGTCGTGGCTAGCAGGAAGCGCGCTGATAGCGGTTAGGCTATAGGTAGGTGTACTGCAGTTGCAGCCAGACCTTCTGGGTGTCGACGTTATTGAAGGTGCTCAGCGCGTTGTCGGCCGAGTTGTAATTGGCGTATTTGACTAGCGCGACCAAGCCCGGCACGGCAGGGATAGGGCGGGCAAAGGACAGGTCGTATTCCTCACCGTATTTGTCGCCACCTTGTTGGGCGGAGTAATCGTGGTACACCGCCTCCACCTTGCCGCCCAGCAAGGGTATGGGCATGCTCGCGCCTATGTAGGCATCTTCAATACCATCAGTCGGGGTGGTCAGGAACACGTCTGCCCAACCTTGGAAGGCGTGCTTGGTGGCCAGTGGGGTCTGGAAGGCGAGGTTGTTCTTTTTAGCGCTCTTGCCGTCCTCTCCGCCGCCGAGCACTTCATAACCGCCTTTTAGCGCCACGGTGCCCACGGTGTAACCGAGCTCGGCTAGGTAGTAATCGCTGTCGAGTTGGTTTGGGTTGTCGCCATAGTCTTCTTGCTGAGCGTATTCGGCGGCATAGGTGAAACCTGCGACGAGACCAGTCAAGCGTAGGCCGGTGGTCTGGCTCGACAAGGTGCCAACGGCGGTGGAGGGTTTGTTATCCACGGCGATGTTGTCCAGGTCGAGCTGGTAGCTATAACCAGTCATGGTCAGTTGTGGTGTGCCGCGCCGATCACGCAGGACTACGTACTGGGCGTTAAACAGTTGGCTGTGGCCATCGATATTGGCTGGGTTGGTTTTGTTGTCGTACTTACCGTTTTCCGGACCCCAGATAGTGTTGACGTTATCGATGTAAGCGCCGGTCAGGGTTAGGCCGGTAATGGGTTTTAATTGCACTAAACCGCCGTCGAAGGTCTGCTCGTTTTGCCTCCACGCCACGCTGCCGATAAAACGTTGGTTGTCCAAGTTGATGCGCTGGCGACCGCCGATGGCGGTGCCGTATTTGTGGTCATAACGCAGCAGCGCTTGGTTGATTTCGGTACCGTCCGGGTCGGCGACTACCGAGTATTCTTTTTGCCCGTTGCGGGTGGAGTTAAACGACTCGCTACCGATGCGGGTGACGTTGTCGGCCTCAATCAGCGATGACAGTCCGTACCACTTGCCAGTTTGATAGCCTAAACGGGTGCGTGCGGTCTGGGCATCGGCTTGCTTGAGTTCGGTTTTACCCTTGACTGCATCTTGGTCGACATATTCATAGCGATAACGTTCATCGAAGATCACCCGGCCTTGGCCGAGGATATTGTCGAGGCTTTCTTCGGCGACAGCGTTGTGGCTGAGAGTTGCGCTGACGACGGCGAGGCAAAGTAGCGAAAGTTTGAATGGGCGCATGGCAAGTTTCCTTGGGACCAAAAAGGCAAAAAAAACGTCACGGATCCCTAAGCTGAGTGTTCAAGCTGGGTGCCATGACGTCATTGTCGGTTTGGCAGACACGCCGTTGTGCTGACCGGGATGGATACTTGCAGAGAATGTGCCATATTCAGTAAGTTATTGTTTTAAATGATTAATTATGAATTTAAGTGGCTTTTTGTTGATGTGTCTGCACTGCCTTGGAGCCCGTTGGTCTGGGGCGCGAGTCAGAGCGGTGCAGGTCACGAACGCTAAGGGAGGGGATAGTTCCCGTGTTAGCTGCAGGGTGTTTGTTTCAGTCATGGACATTAACCAAGACCGCTATCAGCGGCCCGGCCGATTGCTGCTTGATGGCTTATTGAGCGCAGTGTCTGAGCACATCAATGCTCTGGCTTAGCCGTGCTGCAGGCCAGATGGCGAGCTGCACGGCTACTTGGAGGGTGGCTGAGGGTATGTTCTGAGGCGTAGTTAAGCGCCCCGACAAGTCAACCTCAGTGAGCGGGGAAGACTACCAAGTGATCGGCTGCAATCTGAATGCCCATATTTTGCCCCGGCGCTAGGTCAACGTGGCTGGGCAAAATCGACTCCAATAGGCTGCCGCTGGCTAGCTGCAAGCGATACAGGGTGGTCGCGCCGAGAAAGGTCTTGGCCACAATCCGCGCTTGCAGGGGGCTGTCGGGTTGATAGGTGATGTCGTCGGGGCGTAGCAGTACATCTACTGCGCTGCCGGTAGGCCACACGTACGCCCGGTCGCCGTGAATCACCCCTAGTTCGGTTTGCACCGTATCGGGGCTGAGCAACTGTCCACGGATGAAATAACCCTGCCCAATAAAGCTGGCGACAAAGGGTGTGAGCGGCTCGTGATACAGGTTGTACGGGGTATCCCACTGTTGCAGACGACCTTGATTAAACACGCCCACATGGTCGCTTACGGCAAACGCCTCTTGTTGATCGTGGGTAACCAGAATCGCGCTAATGCCGCGCAGCTTGAGGATTTCACGCACCTCTTGGCTGAGCTTGCGGCGCAACTCACCGTCGAGATTGGAGAAAGGTTCATCAAGCAGCAGCAGTTGTGGTTCGGGGGCCAAGGCGCGGGCGAGGGCAACGCGCTGCTGTTGGCCACCTGAGAGCTCGTGCGGGTAGCGTTGGCCGAGTTGATCGAGCTTAACTAGCTCCAGCAGTTCAGCGGTGATTTGCTCGCGCTGCGGGTGTTGGCGGATGCCAAAGGCCACGTTTTGCGCCACCGTCAGGTGCGGAAACAGTGCGTAGTCTTGAAACACCATGCCGATCCGGCGTTTCTCTGGGGCCAAGGTAAAGCCGGGGCGGGAAATCACCTGCCCGGCCAAGCTGATTTCGCCGGCCTGCACCGCTTCAAAGCCGGCAATCGCCCGCAGGGTGGTGGTTTTGCCGCAGCCTGAGGGGCCAAGCAGGCAGCCAATGTCGCCGGCGTTTAGGTGCAGGTTGAGTTCGCTGACCACCGCTTGCCCGCGATAGCCACAGCTGAGGTTGCGCAGGGCTAACAGCAGAGAATGGCTCATGCCTGTTGGGAAATCGGTTTAACCAGCAGTTCGAGCAAGGCTTTTTGCGCGTGCAGGCGGTTCTCGGCTTGCTCCCAGGCCACTGAGCGTGGGTCGTCGAGCAGGTCGAGGCTGATCTCTTCGCCACGATGGGCCGGCAGGCAATGCATAAACAGCACGTCGCTGGCGGCTAAGTCGAGCAGCTCGCGGGTTACTTGGTAGGGCGTGAATAATTCCAGACGTTTTGCGGTTTCGTCTTCTTGACCCATGGACGTCCAGACGTCGGTGCTCACCAACTGTGCGCCGGCCACTGCATCACGCGGGTCACGGAATATTTGCACGCGCTCGCCGGCCATAGCCAAAAAGCGTGGATTTGGCTCGTAACCCTCGGGGCAGGCGATGCGCAATTGGAAGTCGAACTGGATAGCCGCTTCGATATAGCTGTTGCACATATTGTTGCCGTCGCCGATCCACGCCACGCGCTTGCCTTGGATGCTGCCGCGGTGCTCGAGGAAAGTTTGCATGTCGGCCAGCAGCTGGCAGGGGTGCAAGTCGTCGGATAAACCGTTAATCAGCGGTACCCGTGAGTGCGCGGCAAACTCGGTCAGGGTGCTGTGATGGAAGGTGCGGATCATCACCGCGTCAAGCATGCTCGAGATCACGATGGCGCTGTCGCTGATCGGTTCACCACGACCCAATTGGGTGTCGCGCGGCGAGAGAAAAATCGCCTGACCACCCAGTTGAATCATCCCCGCCTCGAAAGACAGGCGGGTGCGGGTCGAGGCTTTTTCGAAAATCATCCCCAGCACGCGGTTTTTTAACGGCTCAAACAACACCCCGCGTTTGCGCAGGTCTTTTAGTTCGATACCACGGCGAATCAGGCTGCTCAACTCTGCGGGGGTACAGTC
>JAIETJ010000050.1 GCA_019745275.1 Pseudomonadaceae bacterium
ACCTCTTCCACCGTAGTGGCGCGCTGCACCTCAAACACGCAGTCAGTCAGCGAGGCGTTGGCCAGCGGCACACGCACCGCATGGCCATTCAGCTTGCCGCGCAACTCGGGAAAAATCTCGGCAATCGCGGTGGCCGAGCCGGTGCTGGTCGGGATCAAACTCATGCCAGATGCCCGAGCGCGGCGCAGGTCTTTGTGCGGCTGATCGAGAATGCTCTGGGTGTTGGTCAGGTCGTGGATAGTGGTGATCGAGCCATGGCGAATGCCCAGATGCTCGTGAATCACCTTAACCACTGGTGCTAGGCAATTGGTGGTGCAGGAGGCAGCGGTGACGATGCGATGCACGGCCGGGTCGAACAACTGCTGATTGACCCCCAGCACCACATTCAGCGCGCCGGCCTCTTTCACCGGCGCGCTGACCACCACACGCTTGACGCCCTGGTCGAGATAGCCCTGCAGCACCGCCACAGTTTTCATCTTGCCGCTGGCCTCGATGACCAAATCGCAGCCCGACCAGTCGGTGTCGGCAATCGCCTTGTTGGCGCTGACCTTGATCGACTTGCCGTCAATCACAATGCACTCGCCAGCGCTGCTAGCTTCATGCTGCCAGCGACCGTGCACTGAATCGAAATTGAGCAAATGCGCATGGGTTGCAGCGTCGCCTGCCGGGTCGTTGATCTGCACAAACTCAAATTCTGGCCAGCCCCACGCTGCGCGCAAAGCCAAGCGGCCGATGCGGCCAAAACCGTTGATACCTACTTTAATCGCCATGTGCATTGCTCCGGAAAAACCTACTTAGTTCGCGTCAAACTGGGCCAACCAGCCAGCGTGCGATGGGTGCTGGATGGCTTTCGGGCGGAGCGTCTGCACCAGGCTGACCGCCTGATTGCGCGGCATGCCGTTGTCGATAAGGATGCGCGCAGCGATCAACCCCGTGCGCCCGGAGCCGCCCTTGCAGTGAATGGCGATGGCCTGATCGGCGTTCAGCAAGTCGGTTATTTGCCCACGGCTGGCGAGCCAAGCCGTGTCGAAATCCGCCAGCGGCACCTGCTCGTCGGCCACCGGCAGATGCAGCCAGCTCAGTCCCAACTCGGCGCAGAGCGCTGGCAACTCACTGGCCCCATTCAAGGCCAACTCAGCAGACGGCATCAACGTCACTACGGCACTGGCACCGGCCTGCTTCAGCGTGTTCAAGGCACTGGCGAGGCTGCTGTCTTTGGTGCCGGGGCACGGAGTAAAAATCAGTCGGCCAGGCTGACCAGGAATGCTGAGGCTATCCAAGGGATGTGACATAAACATTGATCCTGAGATGATTAAATGGCGGCTTGATTGACGCGTTTGGACAATTGCTCGGCCGACTCTTTGCGCTCGGAGTAGCGATCGACCAAGTAATCCGTGTGCCCGCGCAGCAGCAGGGTGAACTTCACCAGCTCCTCCATCACGTCCACCACCCGGTCGTAATAAGCCGAGGGTTTCATCCGCCCGGCGTCGTCAAATTCCATAAAGGCCTTGGCCACCGACGACTGATTAGGAATGGTGAACATGCGCATCCAACGCCCCAACACGCGCATCTGATTCAGCGCATTGAACGACTGCGAGCCGCCCGATACCTGCATCAGCGCCAGGGTCTTGCCTTGGCTGGGACGCACCGCGCCGCTGCTTAAAGGAATCCAGTCGATCTGCGATTTGAACACTCCGGTCATGGCGCCGTGACGTTCCGGCGAGCACCAGACCATGCCCTCCGACCAGAGCACCAGCTCGCGCAACTCTTGCACCTTGGGATGAGTATCCGGCGCGTCGTCCGGCTGCGGCAGGCCGCTGGGATTGAAGATGCGTGCCTCAGCGCCCAAGGCTTCGAGCAAGCGCGCCGCCTCCTCGGTGAGCAAGCGACTGAACGAGCGCTCGCGATTGGAGCCGTACAGCAACAGGATGCGCGGCTTGTGGCTGGCCTGCGGCGCGGCCAATTGCGCGGCGCTCGGCCGGGCAAATAACTCAGGGTCGAGATTACCTAGCTCGTGCATAGCGGTTCCTTGATCAAGTAGTGAGGTGGCCATTAGCAGCAACTGGCCTGACGCAGCGGGCGCTCGCCCATCGCCGCTAAGCGTCCCGCATCATCTTGTAAGCCCAAGCCGTTGCCCTGCTGCGCGGCTGCCAACACCTGCTGCGCCCACTGGGGCAACTGCGGATGCAAGCGGTAGTAAATCCACTGGCCTTGGCGGCGATCGGCGAGCAAGCCGCTGCTGCGCAATAAGGCCAGATGGCGGGAGATCTTCGGCTGGCTCTCGCCCAGTGCGCAGGTCAGTTCACACACACACAACTCACCCTCGCGCGCGATCAGCAGGCTGATGCGGGTGCGGGTTTCATCGGCCAGAGCCTTAAACAATTCGGCAGGAGTCATGTCCATGGGTTGCCTCTAAAACTACATATATACGAATATACATATATAAACATACCTAGTGCATTGACGCCAAGCAATACAGGCCATGATCAATAGGTATTTACTGGCTTAAAACCCAGAGCCAGCCGCTCAAATACGGCAACGAGGTTGAGAATGACGGTACTCAAATGGCTGAACGACCAACTGCTGCGCATGGACTGGCTGAACGGGTTAGTGCGTGTATTGCTGGAAGACGGCCTAGGCCTAGACCTGAGCAGCCGGGTCGGCGCCAGTCTGCATTTTTTCATCTTTGATGTGATCAAAATCTTCATCCTGCTGGCGGTACTGATTTTTAGCATCTCCTGGGTGCAGAGCTATTTTCCGCCGGAGCGCACCCGGCGCATTCTCGGCGGCATGAGCGGCTTCAAGGCCCGGCTTAGCGGCGCCCTGCTTGGCACCATCACGCCGTTTTGCTCGTGCTCGTCGATACCACTGTTTATCGGTTTCACCAGCGCCGGCCTGCCGTTGGGGGTGACCTTTGCGTTTCTGATCTCATCGCCGCTGGTGGACTTGGCCTCGGTGATTTTACTGGCGAGCATCTTCAACTGGTCGATTGCCCTGACCTATGTGCTGGTCGGTTTGCTGCTGGCGGTGTTGGGCGGCACGTTGATCGGCCGGGCCAAGATGGAGCGTTACATCGAAGATTTCGTCCTGCACAGCCCGCTGCTCGACTTGCCACAAGAGCAACTGACGCGGCGTGATCGGGCGCAATTCGCTTGGGCGCAGGTCAGCGATATTTTCCGCCGGGTGTGGCTGTATGTGCTGTTTGGCGTCGGCATAGGTGCGGCCATCCACAACTGGATTCCGGCAGTTTGGATCGAAACCATGCTCGGGCAGAACAACTGGTGGTCGGTACCACTGGCGACCTTGGTCGGCGTGCCCATGTATGCGGACATTTTCGGCACCCTGCCGATTGCCGAGGCGCTGGTCGGCAAGGGCGTCGGCTTGGGCACAGCCTTGGCCTTTATGATGGCGGTGACGGCGCTGTCGCTGCCCTCGCTGATCATGCTCAAGAAGGTGGTTAAGGCACCGCTGCTGGGCCTGTTCTTCGCCATCGTGGTGGTCGGCATCATGCTGATCGGCTATCTGTTCAATGCCTTTGCTTATCTATTTATCTGACCTGTGGAGCTAGCCATGATCATTAAAATTCTCGGTTCCGGCTGCAAAAAGTGCATCACCCTGACCGACAACACCAAAACAGCACTGCACGATCTCGGTCTGAATGCCGAGGTGCTGAAAGTCACTGATTTTGCCGCCATCGCCGCCCACGGCGTGATGTCCACCCCGGCGCTGGTAATTGACGACAAGGTGGTGTCAGTCGGCAAGGTTCTGAGCAGCGCCGAGGTCGCCGCCCTGCTCAAAGCCTGAGCCACGCGCAGGCGCATAACTGGCCGGTGCGGCGACAACCCCGTAACATGCCGCCCCCGCCCCCACTGCCGACCGAGCGTAAAGCATGCACGCCAAACAACTGCGCAACGACATTCTGGCCGGGCTGACCAGCTCATTTGCCTTGGTACCGGAGTGCATCGCCTTCGCCTTAGTGGCCCACCTCAACCCGCTAATGGGCCTGTACGGTGCATTTATCATCTGCACCTTGACCGCGCTGTTTGGTGGCCGACCGGGGATGATTTCCGGCGCCGCCGGCTCGATGGCGGTGGTGATAGTCGCGCTGGTGGTGCAGCACGGCGTGCAGTATTTGCTCGCTACCGTGCTGCTGGGTGGGCTATTGATGACCCTGTTCGGCCTGCTGCGCCTGGGCAAACTGATCCGTATGGTGCCGCACTCGGTGATGCTCGGTTTCGTCAACGGCCTGGCGATCATCATCGCCTTGGCCCAGCTGGAGCACTTCAAAGCTGGAGAAACCTGGCTCAGCGGCAACCCGCTGTACCTGATGCTCGGGCTGGTGGCGCTGACCATGGCCGTGGTTTATCTGCTGCCGCGCCTAACCCGCAGCGTGCCGCCGGCCTTGGTGGCGATTCTCGGCGTGGGGCTGGCGGTGTACCTGCTCGGCCTGCCCACCCGCACCCTCGGCGACATGGCGCATATCGCCGGTGGCCTGCCCGAGTTCGCCCTGCCGCAGATTCCCTGGACGCTGGACACCCTGCGCATCATCGCGCCCTATGCGTTGCTGATGTCGCTGGTCGGCATCTTGGAAACCCTGCTGACCCTCAACTTAACCGACGAAATCACCGCCAGCCGCGGCTATCCGGACCGCGAGTGCGTGACCCTCGGTGCGGCCAATATGCTCTCTGGGCTGTTCGGCGGCATGGGCGGCTGCGCGATGATCGGCCAGACCGTAATCAACCTCAGCTCCGGCGGGCGCGGGCGACTGTCTGGGGTGGTCGCTGGGGTGATGATTCTGCTGTTTATCCTGTTTCTCTCGCCGCTGATCGAGCTTATTCCGCTCGCCGCACTGGTCGGGGTGATGTTCGTGGTGGCCCAGCAAACCTTCGCCTGGGCCTCACTGCGGGTGCTGCGCAAGGTGCCGGGTAACGACGTGCTGGTGATCATCGCGGTAACCACCATCACCGTATTCACTGACCTGGCCACCGCCGTGCTCTGCGGCATCGTGATTGCCGCGCTCAACTTCGCTTGGCAGCAGGCCCGCGAACTGTATGCCGACAGCGACCTGCAAGCCGATGGCAGCAAGCTGTATCGCGTGCATGGCACCTTATTTTTCGCCTCAACCACGCCGTTTCTCAACCAGTTCGACCCGGCCAATGACCCTGCCCAAGTCACCCTCGATTGCCGCCACTTGAGCTTCGTTGACTACTCGGCCATCACCGCACTGAAGACCCTGCGCGAGCGCTACAGCAACGCTGGCAAACAGCTGCGCGTGCTGCACCTGTCTGAGCGCTGCAAACAACTGCTCAAACGCGAAGGCATGCAGCACGACTAAAAACGTTGCCGGCAGATCCACGAGCCACGCGATAGGCAATTACGCCCTGTCGCGACTGGCACAACGAGCCATGAGCCGCCCCAACCGCAGTGGGTGCGGCAGCGCACTACTGCAAATATTGATCGACCAGCTGACTGAGCCAGTCCATGAATACCTGGACGCGCTTGGACAGGTTGCGCCGGTGTGGATAGAGCAAGGACACCGCCATCGGCGCCGCACGGTACTCGGGCAGTACCTCCACCAACAGTCCACTGTCCAGGTAGTGGCGCATGCCACTCAAGGGCACTTGGATAATCCCCAAGCCGGCCAGACAGGCCTGGCTGTAGGCCTCAGTGCTGTTCACCGTTAATGCGCCGGGCATCTCACGCCAGCGGAGTTGTCCGGCTTCAACGTACTCCCAACCCTGTGGTTTTACGCCCAGCGTCGGCACGTAATGCACCAGTTGGTGGTGGGCTAAATCGTCGAGACTTTGTGGCATACCGTGGCGGGCGATATAGGCCGGGCTGGCACAGTTGATCTGCCGCAACTGGCCCAGCGGCCGGGCGATGATCCCCGAATCAGCCAGGCTGCCGATGCGCACCACGCAATCAAAGCCTTCGCGGACCAGATCGACGCGGCGGTCGGAGCAACTCAGTTCCAGCTGCAGCAGTGGATACTGCTGGAGAAAGCCCCCCAAGTGCGGCAGCAACACATCCCGCGCAATGGTCTGCACCATATCGACCCGCAGACGGCCGCTGAGGTTACCGGCGTCGAACTGGAACATCGTCTCCAGCTCATCCACATCAGTGAGTAAATCCTTACAACGCTCATAGAAGGCCAGACCGTCCTGGGTCATCTGCACCTTGCGCGTGGTGCGGTGCAGCAGCCGCGTACCGAGATGGCCTTCAAGCTGGCGGACCAGCAGCGATACGCTAGCCTTGGGCTGGCCGAGGCTCTGCGCGGCCTGAGTGAAGCTAGCCAGCTCGGCGACGCGGATAAAGGCAGACATGGCTTGTAGTCGATCCACGGCGTTCACTGTTATTGATTTTTGGACAGTCTAAACAGTTTTGATGGGTTTATCTAAATTCGAACAAACAATAACCTAGCCTCAACAACCCAACCCTGTATCCATGAGGTGTCTAAATGAACAGCAAAATCGCACTGGTAACCGGCTCCAGCCGTGGTCTTGGCAAGAGTGCCGCGCTGCACTTGGCGCAGCGCGGGCATGACCTGATCATTACCTACCAGAGCGGCAAAGCCGGCGCCGAGGCGGTGGTGGCGGAGATCGTCGCCATGGGCCGCAAGGCCGTCGCTCTGCAACTGGATGTCGCCGATAGCCGCAGTTTCGGCGCCTTTACCGAGCAGCTGCGCACAGCCCTGCAGCAGACCTGGCAGCGCGACAGCTTCGATGCGCTGGTGAATAACGCCGGCATCGGCATTAACGCGCCCTTTGCCGAAACCAGTGAAGAGCAGTTCGACCAGTTAGTGAATATCCAGCTCAAGGGCCCGTTCTTTCTGACTCAGCAGCTCCTGCCACTGCTGGCGGACAACGGCCAGATTCTCAACGTATCCACCGGTTTAACCCGTTTTGCCCTGCCGGGCTATGCCGCCTATGCGGCGGTGAAAGGCGGGATCGAGGTGTTGACCCGTTACCTGGCCAAGGAGTTAGGCGGGCGCGGCATTCGTGTCAACGTCATTGCGCCGGGAGCGATCGAAACCGACTTCGGCGGTGGTGTGGTGCGCGACAACCAACAGGTGAATGATTTTATCGCCGCACAGACCGCCCTCGGCCGGGTCGGCCAGCCGCAGGACATTGGCCGGGCGATTGCCATGCTGCTGTCGGATGACAGTGCGTGGATCAATGCTCAGCGTGTCGAAGCCTCGGGCGGCATGTTTCTCTGAGAACCGGCCTCGGGTCTCTTGGCTTCAAAGCCATTGATAGACGCCCTACCGCAACCTACTAAACATCAGCACACCCCGTTAGCGTTGTTTAACCGGCAAGGGAGTGCACGGGCAACTGCGCTAGTGCGGCTAATGCACTTGAGATCAACACTACCGAACATCGACAGAAGCAGTAACGTTAAGCACAACCGGCTCAGCGCGCACTGGGCGCTGTCGTGGCCGTCAGTTGCTGTAACTGACGGCGCAGCATCCAGATCACCACCAGGCTTAGGCACACATTCGACAAGGGTAAGGCCAGCCACACACCGTTGAGCCCCCACAGCAGTGGCAGCACAGCAAGGAACGGTAGCTGGATGAGCATATTGCCGACGGTAACCCAAGTAGCGTTGCGGGCCTGTCCCATGGCTTGAAAGAAGCTTGCCGCCAGAACGATAAATCCATCCAGAAACATCCCAAACAGGTGCAAGCGGATGCCCAACACGCTGGCGTCCAGCAAGGCTTCATCACTACCGCTGAAAATACTCGCAAACAACCTGGGTAACAGCAGCAGGGCAATGGTCATGATCACTCCGCTGCCAACCGCGGTAAGCAATCCAAGGCGCAGCACGTGGCGCACCTTGTCCGGCTCGCCGGCCCCGTAGAAATAGCTAACCAGCGGCTGCATGCCGCCGCACACGCCTTCGGCAAACATGTAATAGAACGCCATTAGGTAACCGGCAATGGCGTAAGCGGCCACCTGCAGTGGGCTGCCGTAGTGCATAAACAGCAGGTTGTGCAACACCACTACCAGACTCATGTAGAGATACATCAGCATGCTGGAAAAGCCCGTGATGAGCACATCCCGGCTGCGTCGTAGATTGAACGTGCAAGTGGCTAGGCTCATATGCAGCGGGTTGTGTCGGCTAAAGATGTAAGCCAGGCAAATTAGCACCGATAAACTTTCGCCCAACACCGTGGCCAATGCGGCGCCATGCAACCCCCACTGCCAGACGATAATAAACAAGTAGTCGAGCGCCACATTGACAACCGCCCCCACCAACATGGCCACAGTCGCCAGCCGTGGCGCGCCTAGGTTGCGCAGCAACAGCGGCAATGCAATAGAACCAAACACTAGCGGCGCGGCCCAACCGAGCACCCGCAGATAGTCATTGCCGAGCGCCGCCAAGTGACCTTCAGCGCCTTGCAACGCCATAAACCATGGGCCAATCAGCACGGTCAGTGCGCCGGTGGGAATGCCTAGTAGCACCAGCAGCCAAAGTGCCTGCGCCAGATAGCTACGGGCCTGCGGCCATTTCGCAGCGCCCTGAGCCCGCGAACACTGCGCACCACTGCCCATGCCGACCATCATGCCGATAGCGAGCATGACCCCGGACAGCGGCCAAGCCATGTTGATCGCTGATAAGCCGGTGGCGCCCATGGCGTGACCGATAAAAATTCCATCTACGACCATGTACAGGCCGCTGATCATCAGGGCGGCAATGGCCGGAATCGAGTAGTGCCAAAAAGTGCGAGTGATGCTTTGGCTATTCATGAGTGGTTCACGGTGATGAGCAGGCCGTTAAAAAATGTGGGCGAGGCAGACAAGACACGGCAAAAGCGGCCAAAAACGCGCAGTTTACGTGTTGTAAATGAGCATTTTTAGGCCGCTTTTAACGCAGTATTGTCAACGCAGGTAGTTTTCCAACGGCCTGCTAGGCGTGGCGCTTAGCTCAACCTATATCGAGGGTGTTGCAGGCCTTGGCCAGCAAGTGACTGAGTTGCTGCAGTTCTTCGGCGCTGAGATTGGCTGCCAGGCTGGCAGCCGTTTGCGTGTATACATCCTGCTCCTCCTGCTCCAGCGCGGTGGCCTTGGCCGTAGCCAATAGGCGCGTGGCGCGGCCGTCTTCGCTGCATGGCAAGCGCTGTAAATAACCGCGCACTTGCAACTTGCTGACCATGGCGCTAGCGCTGGCTTTGCTGACCCCCATGAGCTCGGCCAGTTCGGTCAGGCGCAAGCCGTGTGTGGCAGACATCAGGGCATACAGGTAGTCAAACTCGCTGCTGCTCAACTCCATGCTGTCGCTGTGCTTAGCGTTTTTCCGCCAGTGATGCCACATGTGCCATTCAAGGCGTTTAAGGCTGTCGGTGATTGGCATATCAGCTCCACTACAAGTTCGTTAGGCTAACTAACTAAAAAGCCAATGACAACACTCAACCCACAAAGCCTGACGAACGGGACATAACAAAAGCGCGAAAAACAGACGGATTTATCTTAGTCGCGAGCAACCTAGCCGATCGACTCCAGTCGGCTAGCAATAGCGGCAACCCTGGCGGCGCAACAAGTACCCGGCATAACTAACGTCAACTCAACTACTCCTTCTGCGAGTTGATCAACTCAGTCAGCAAAGTCCAGCGGGGTGCTTGAGCGGTGTTTAGTCGGCACGGCAATGCCTGGGCAACTGCCTCAGCGTGACTAATGCGTTTCAGTTCGCGGCTGCCGAGCACCGCCAAAAACTGCATAGCGCCGCAGCGCTGGGTTTGCAGGGTAATCTCTACCGACCGATCATCGCCGGTCAAGGTGGTGGTAAAGGGCGCATTCCAGCGTTCGGTCTCACCCGTATCAAAACGCACAAAGGCACTGGCCATACCGGTGCGCCCCAGTGTCAGCCAGGCACCGATTCCTTCAGGTTCGTCGGGGGTGTTTTGCTCACA
>JAIETJ010000109.1 GCA_019745275.1 Pseudomonadaceae bacterium
AGGTCTGGCGGCTGGGTATGCTCGGGTAAATAACTATAAGGAGGCGTGCATGCGCCATTACTCGCTATGTATCGCGCCGGTATCGTTGCTGTTGTTGGCCTGTTTGTTGAGCAGCTGCTCAAGCCCTGGGGCGTTCTTTGGCGCCAGTGATGGTTCAGCGTTTAAACCGCGTAGTTTGAGCGATGCCAACCAGGTGCTGGTGTATGTCTATCGCCCACAAAGTAAATGGGCCGATGAGGAGTTGGAAGCCCCCGGTTTATTTATCAATAATCACCTGAGCGGTGCTTTGCCGAGCAACGGTTATCTGGTGATGGAATTCGACGCGGCCAGTTATCAACTGGAAATGCGCCGGCCGCTGCTCGGTAGTTATTGGACCTTGCTGGCCGATGGGCCGATGGATTTCACCCGGATTGCCAGCTTCGCCCTGGACGCGGAGGTCGGCGCAACCTACTACCTGCGCTACGACGAAATTAATTCGCCGGCCCACGACGAGCAGTTCGCCGCCACTGGCGACGGTCCCTTGCAAATGGTTTCGGCTAAGGTCGCGTTGCCCGAGTTGGCCGCCACCCATATCGTCCAGCCCTTTGAGAAGATCGCTGCGGATGACGAGAACGTTCGCGCCCAGCGCGGTTTTTGGCGCTGGGTCGGGCGGCAGGTGGACAAAATCGGGATTTAGTCGGGCGCGCTTTGCGCCCTGGCTATCGGCTAGTTGTCATCCGCAGGCTGGGCGCTAATGGCTCGGTTCAGGGCGATGCAGCGCTGCAAGGCGAGGTCCATATCCAGTTGTTCGACGGCCTCAGTTAACGGCTCCAATTGTGTGCCCAAAGCCTGCCCATACTGAGCCTTGAGCCGGGCAAGTAGGCGGGTGGCGCGCATGTTGTGCTGGGCGAGCAAAATCGCTAGCTCCCTGAGGCCATTGCTCAGCGCCGCACGGTCAAGCGCTGTGCCACTCGGTAAGGGTTGCTCGGTCTCTGTACTGATTAGCGCTGGTGGCTTGTTCGCGGTCAACAAGGCGGTGATCTCGGCGCGCAGCCCAGCCAGTAATAGCGCTTCGCTGTGCCGAGTGAAATGGGCGTGGGTGGCCGTGTTGAGGCGCTCTTTACAACGCTGCTCGCCCTGATCCGCGAGATTGGCCAGCGCGATCGCACCGATCGTGCCAGCGTTGCCTTTGAGTGTGTGCAAATGACGCATAGCCGCCTGCCATTGCTGCGTCTCGATAGAGTTTTCTAGGTTGTTCACTTGCGCTAATGCATCGTTGCTAAACGCCAGCAGCAGCTTGGCATAGAGCGCGCCATCGCCGCCTAGACGGCGGATGGCAGCGCTTGAATCGAGGCTGCTGGCGTCGCTGGGTGACGGCGTCGGTGGTGCGCTGGACTGGGCTAATAGCGCCGCATCGGTTACTGCCGGGCCATCAGTTACCGGGCAGTGGCGCAGCAGGGTGTTGATCAGATCCTCTAAGTCGATGGGCTTTTTTATATGGTCGGCCATGCCGGCGGCCAGGCATTGCTCGATGTCGGAGGCGAATACGTTGGCGGTCATGGCGATAATCGGCGCACCGTTAAACGCCGGCGCGGCCAGCAGCCTGCGGGTTGCTTCGAAACCGTCGATGTCGGGCATTTGTAAATCCATCAGCAGCGCCGTAAACGGTGGGTCGGCGGCCAGCGCTTGCGCGACCCCCTCGATACCGCCGCTGGCAATCGTCACCTGCGCCCCGCATAGGCTCAAGAGCTCACGTGCCACCTGCTGGTTGAGTGGGTTGTCTTCCACTACCAGTAGCCGTAGCCCGCGCAAGCGCTGGCTGGTTTGCGTCTCGCGGGCCTGCTGGCTAGCCCTGGTTGGCTGGCCCCTGGCATCTTGGATAGCGTCGAACAGTGTCGAGGCGGTGATGGGCTTGAGCAGATAGTTCTCCGCCAGCGCGGCTTCCAGTTGACCGTCTGCGGCCAGCAGTTCGCGGCCATGGCCACTGAGCATGATGATCAACGGGATCGCGTGGCCGGTTGGCAGTTGCCGAATCTGTGCGGCGGTTTGCCAGCCATCGAGGTCGGGCATTTGCCCGTCGAGTAATATCAGCTGATAGCTCGGACAGTCGACTTGCTGCAATTTGGCCAGTGCTTGCTCGCCACTGGCCAAACAATCGCAAGTCCAGCCCATGGCGCGCAGCATGTCCTGCAGAACTTCGCGCGCCAGCGGATGGTCGTCAACCAGCAAAGCATGCTGTGAGGTGGGCGGCGACGCCATGGAAGGCGTAGGCAACTCGTTAGATGCGGGCAGGGCGAAGGTCAGGTTGAAGTAGAAGCGACTGCCGTGGCCAAGCTGGCTTTCTACGGCCAATTGGCCACCCATCAGGGTGACCAGGCGTTGGCTAATCGCCAGTCCCAGCCCGGTGCCGCCAAAACGGCGAGTAGTGGAGGCCTCAGCTTGGCTGAAGCCTTGGAAGATATAGCCCAGTTTGTCGGGCGCTATACCTATGCCAGAGTCTTGCACCGCGAACTGCAGTTCAACCGCTGTCGGTGTCAGTTGCACCACCTTGACCGCCAGCACCACTTCACCGCGCTCAGTAAATTTAAGCGCATTGCCGGCTAAGTTGAGCAGCACCTGACGCACGCGCAAGGCATCACCGAGCAGCACTGGCGGGACGTTGCGGTCGATAGTAAACAGAACTTCAAGGTTTTTACTGGCAAGGTTGGCCGACAACAGCACCGACAAATCGCGCATTACATCGGCGAGTTCGAAGCGCTCGATATCCAGCTCCAGTTTGCCGGCCTCGACCTTAGAAAAATCCAAGATGTCATTGATGATGCCGAGTAGCGCTTGGGTGGCGGTTTGCGCTTTGCTGGCGTAGTCGTATTGGCGGGCGCTCAATGGGCTGTGTTCGAGCAGTTTCAACATGCCCAATATTCCGTTCATGGGCGTGCGGATTTCGTGGCTCATATTGGCCAGAAACTCACTCTTGGCCAAGTTGGCCACCTCGGCTAACTCTTTGGCTTTTTGCAAGGCCAGGGTCCGCACCTCGACCTTGTGCTCGAGGTCTTGTTGGTAATTTTCCAACTGATGAATTTGCTCGCGAATGGCGTCGCGCATTTTCACCACAGCGCGGCTGAGCGCGCCCATCTCATCGCTTTGGCCGGGCGCTATGAACGCATTTAAGTCGCCGTTGGCCACCGCGTGGGCGGCGTTTCTCAGCAGTAGCAGGGGTTGTAACAGGACGCGGTTGAGTAGGGTGTAGATCACCGCGATGCCGATACCCATAAACAGCAGCGAGAGCAATAGAACCTGACGCAATTGCTCGGCCAGTTTCGCGGTGATGGCACGATCGTCGATGCCGACATCGATGATGGCGAGAAAATTACTTTGGTCATCGAATACCGGAATCAGATTATGGAAGACCCCATCGACGTCCACCGTGGTTAGCTCTTTACTCGCCACCGCCGCCAATAGTCTTGGGTTGTTAATGGCTTGGCCGCGCAGTTCGATGCGGTTGTGCGCCATTTGCACGGCTTGTTCGTTGAGCACGGCAACATGCCGTAAGCCGCGTTTTTGCTCTTGCTCGAAGAGTTGCGTGGCGCCAATCGACTGCACGCTTAGGACCCAGTTGAGGTTGTTCGAGTTAAGCGCCAGCGTGCGCATATCGGCGGCCATTTTCTCGCTCATGCCGGCCGCCCGTTGGCCCATGCCGGCCCAGTATTCCTGCTGCAAACGGCCGATATACAGGTAGGTGATGGCGCTGATCACCAGCACTAAGGTGCCGCTTACGATCAGCAAAATTTTAAAGCGCAGACCTTTGAAAAACGTCAAACGACTCATCCGTTAGCCTCAATTTTCCGCGTGCGTGGCCAACGCCTTACGGCTGGGGCCAGCCGCCATGATGGCGTCGACTTTGGCGGCCGCCTCATTGAGCGTTGTGGCGACCGGCGCGGCATAAAAAATCTCGCTAAAGGCTTTGGAGGCCACTAAGCCGGCTTCGGGGAACTCAGGCACACCCATTTGAAAGGCCGAGTTAACCCCATTGGCAAAGATCCACTGGTAGGCGCTGGCCAGCCCCGGTGCATTGAGCTTCGTTGCGTATTCTGGGGTCCACACCGATTGCCGCGCCGGGCCGACGCCAGCACCAAGCAATTGGGCGGTTTCTTTGGAGGCTGCCCACTGCATAAACAGCCAGGCGGCCTGCTTGTTTTTGCTCTGCGCGTTCATCGCGAAGGCCCAGGCCCAGGGCGAGGTGAAGCGCCCGGCGGGACCTTGCGGCGGTGGCGCGGCGTCCCATTTACCGACGATTTGCGAATGTTCGGGGTCGTTCAGGTAGGCAAAGATATGCGAGGCGAAAATCCCCGAGGCCAATTGGCCATCGCGAAATAATTGGCGCTGTTCGACAAAGTGCTGGGTGCGCGATTCGGCCGGGCTGCCATAGCCGGTGACCATGTCGCGGTAGACATTCAACGCCTGTACCGCTTGTGGCGAGTTGAAGGTGGGGCGCCACTGGTCATCAAACATATCGCCGCCGTAGGCGCGAATGGCCGGGATAATGGTCCAGGTGTTATCACCGGCACCGACCGTGGTGCGAGTGGTGAAGGCGTCGATGCCTTTGACCCCATCGGCATCCAGCGCGGTTTGCAGCTGGTGTTTCATGGCCACCACGTCCTCGTAGGTGTCGGGTACGGCAATTTTATATTTCTCGAACAGGTCTTTGCGGTAGAAGAACACCGGCGCGGAAAAATCGAACGGCAGTGACAACAACTGCCCGTCGACTTGGCACAGCGAGATGACTTTGGCACTGAAGTCGGCGTAGTTAAACCATGCGGGGTCGGTAATGCTGCGGTTCGCCAAGTAAGGCTCGAGCGGCTCTAGCCAGCCAGCCTGTTTGGCTTCGCCCAAGTCGGTAATGCCTTCGGGCACCACATCGTAGATGCCGCCGCCGGAGGCCAAATCGGTGCGCAGCTTTTTGCGCATGTCTTCTTGCTGAATCAGGATCAGGCCGACCTTGATACCGCTCAGTTGCTCAAATGCCGGCAGCAAGGGTTGTAAGGACTGGAAGGCGCCCTGCGCATCGCCGAGCACGGTCAGTTGCGTGCCGGCAAATTGTCGCCAGTCGATCTGTGCGGCCTGCCAAGGGCTGAGGTCAAATGTGGTGGCAGCGCTGGCTGAGGGGCTGGTTGTGTGGCTAATAAGGGGCGCGTCGGCTTTAACAGCCGGGGGCTCTTTACTTGTATCGCAGCCAACCAGCAGGGTGCCGGTCAGACCTAATAGGGCGGCGAGTAAGCCTGTGGGGGTAGCACCGAATAGGCTCTGCATGGGATGACCTCGGCGTATCTATGCAGCATGGACGCTGCGACTAACAACTAAAGTTTGCCGGCCTTTACTTGCGCCCGCCCGGCTTCCTTGGCTTGGTACAGCAACTTGTCGGCTGCATCGAGCAGCGCTGCAGGGCTTTCGCCTTCGGCCGGTTCGGCCGCCGTCACCCCCAAGCTGATTGTCAACACGGCCGCTGCATCGGAAAACGCGTGCGGCAACGCCAGTGCGCGCACTGCCGCCTCAAGGGCGTTGGCGGTTTGTTGGGCGCCGAGCAGGGGTGTTTCGGGTAACAGGCAGACAAACTCTTCGCCGCCGTAACGGGCCAGTAAGTCAGCGGGTCTTTTCAGGCCGAGCTTTAACACCTTGGCGACGGCTTTTAGACAGTCATCGCCGAGTTGGTGACCATAACCATCGTTGTAACGCTTGAAATAGTCGACATCGATAAAGATTAGGCTCAGCGGTAAGCGACTGCGCGAGCAGCGTCGCCACTCGTTGACTAGCGCCTCATCAAATTGACGGCGATTAGCCACCCCGGTTAGGCCGTCGGTCAGGCTTAAACGGCGCAAGGTGTCGGACTGTAACTTGAGCTTTATGTGGGTGCGTACGCGGGCTCGGACCACGCTGGGGTTGACTGGCTTGCTAATAAAATCCACGGCGCCGGCTTCGAGGCCGCGGGTTTCATCGTCATGCTGGGTGCTGGCGGTGACAAAAATGACCGGTATGTCGGTCGTCAGTGGGTTTGCTTGCAGGCGCTGGCAGGTTTCATAACCGTCCATGCCCGGCATGCTGACATCCAGCAGGATTAGGTCGGGCAACTGTACTTCGCAAAAGGCTAGGGCTTGCTTACCACTGCTGGCGACAAAGACTTCATAGTCGTCGGCAAAAATGGCATACAGCGCCTGCAAAATAACCGGCTGGTCATCGACAATAAGTAGCGCGGGCTGGGCACCGCTGTGCGGTCCATCCGCGCCTTCATAGCCTTGTAGTGCGGTCATACAGAGTTCCTGTTTGACGCTTTTAGCCGCGTCGCTGACCCGCGTGAAGGTGCGGGTTTGCTCAGTGTAGGTGATTTGCCAGTCTGTGCTGGTTATCGTGCGGCGCGGTTTGGCCGCGCTAATTCGGCCTAAACCCCGCTAAGTGGCGACCCCTGAGCTTAGCGCAGGGACTCCCGATGCTTAAGGCTTGCGCGCTACCAGCACCGCACGGGTTGGCGCGGGTAGGCCTTCGGCAGTACGTGTGGGGTCTTGTGGGTCGAGAAAGTCGCCGAGCGATTGATAGCGCATCCAGTCGGTACTGCGCTGCTCATCCAGGCTGGTGACGCTGACATCCACGCAGCGTACATCGACAAAGCCGGCGCGGCGTAGCCACAACTCCAGCGCCGACACTGAAGGCAGGAACCAAACGTTGCGCATCTGCGAATAACGGTCTTGCGGCACTAACACTTGCTGGGCATCGCCTTCCACCACCAAAGTTTCCAGCACCAGTTCGCCACCTTTTTTCAGGCAGTCTTTCAGCGCCAGCAGATGGTCTATGGGTGAGCGGCGGTGGTACAGCACGCCCATGGAAAATACTGTGTCGAAGCCTTCCAGTTGCTCGGGTAAGTCTTCCAAGGCAAACGGCAAGTGCCACGCGGGCAGATCCGGCAGGTAGCGTTGCATGGCCTGGAACTGGCAGAAGAACAGCCAGTTGGGGTCGATGCCGATCACGCTCTCGGCGCCGGCGCCGAGCATCCGCCATTGGTAGTAACCGTTGCCGCAGCCGACATCCAGAACCCGTTTGCCGCGCAGGTCTAAATGCGGCGCGACTCGCTGCCATTTCCAGTCCGAGCGCCATTCGGTGTCCACATGCACACCAAACAGATTGAACGGCCCCTTGCGCCACGGCGACAGGCCAAACAGCGCGTCGCGCACTTGCTGGCGGGTGGCGGTGTCGCAGTCGTTGTCGAGGGTAAAGCTGTCGCGCAGTTCTATCTGGCTAGGCAACATCACCGGCAGGGCGTCCAGCGCGGCTTGCCAGCGGCCCAAGTCGCCGTGGCCGACGGCCATTTTGGCGTCCAGCTGCTGTTGTAAATCGTCCGCCCAGTTTTCCAGCGGTGAACCTTTGAGGCGTTGAACCAGCGGGGTGAGATCAATCATGCGAAGCCTGTTTTAGAGAGGTGGACGCAAAAAACCAACGCTGCTCAGCAGGCCGTTGAAAAATGTAGCGAGCGACGGCTGGTTTCAACACCGCATAGGGCGCGAAGCCCGCAGTAGTTTTTCAATGGCCTGTTAGGGCAGGGCGATCAAAGAGGCAAAGTTCAGGCACTGAAACCACACCACAACTTGGCTGAAGCCGGCGGCCAGCAGGCGCTCGCGGTGCTCTTCTAAGCTGTCGGGGAGCATCACGTTTTCCAGGGCGCTGCGTTTCTGGGCGATTTCCAGCTCGCTGTAACCGTTGGCGCGCTTGAAGGCGATGTGCAGGTCGGTGAGCAGGGCGTGTTCGGCTGGATCGTTAAAACGCAGCTTCTCCGAGAGAATCAGCGCACCGCCCGGCAGCAGCGCCTGATGGATGCGCTGGAGCAAACCGAGGCGTTGCTCGGGTTGAATAAATTGCAGGGTAAAGTTCAGCGCCACCAAGGAGGTCGGCTCAAACTCAAGGCTGAGAATATCCGCCTCGCGCACCTCGACCGGCAGCAGCTCTTGGAACATCGAGTCTTGGGCGTGCAGGTATTCGCGACAACGCTCAACCATCGCCGCCGAGTTATCCACGGCGATCACCCGGCAATCGGCAATTTGCACATGCCGGCGCAGCGCCTGAGTCACCGCACCCAACGAGCTGCCGAGGTCATAGAGCACGCTGTGCGGCTGGGCGAATTGCGCCGCCAGCACACCGAGGTTCTCGACGATGGTCGGGTAGCCCGGCACCGAACGTTTGATCATGTCCGGGAACACCCGCACCACGTCCTCGTTAAAGGCGAAGTCGGCGACTTGCGCGTGCGGGCTGGCGAACAGGCGATCGGGTTGCTGAGTCACGGAAGAGTCCTAGAACCGCAAGCATGCGGAGTACGGTAGGGTGGGCTTCAGCCCACCAACGTGGTCAAGTGGTGGGCTAAAGCCCAGCCTACACACTAAAAAGGCCGGCATTTTAGCCAAATCGGGCGCTGCTCACAGCCCCCGTAGATCAGCGGGCTGAATCAGCCTTGGGTGGCTTGGCGCAGCGCTTCGTAGGCCGGCATGGCCGGAATACCGACCGCCACACAGAGTTCCATCACCCGTGGCAGGTCGCTGCTGTAAATCAGCACCGCTTGCAGCTCGTCGTCCAGCGGCTCGCTGAAATTGAGCAAGATATAGCCGCCGGTGTCTTTGTTCATGCTGCTCAGTTGCACCTGAATGCTATTGAGTGCCGCCAAGGGCTGGGCCTTGAGCAGTTGCTTGGGTTTAATATTAAAGGGCACGTCGGGGTTAAACGAGGCGATGATTTGCGTCAGCAAGTCGGCATAACTGTCGGCCTGAAACAGCACGTTGTCGGGCAAGTTGCCGACCACCATCCACTCACCCAGCGGGATGGGATAGGTGTCGTCGTAGTTGACGTCCGGGTTGGCCAGCAAAAAGCCCTCGGGGTCTGTGTAGGCCGCATTCGCCTCAGTGGCGATGCGCACAATTTCGTCATCGGGCAGGCAGCCCGAGCTAATTTTGCCGATCAATTCAATCAGTAAGTCTTGCATGCGGGTTACTCCACGCGAATCGTGCAATCAAAGGTACTGGCGGGCGCCACGTTGGGCTCCCACGGTTGCTGATAAACCATCAACAGGCGGCCGTTGCCGGGGTTCTGGGCTTTATAGCGCCAAGTGGACTGGCCGGCGCTGCCGACTAAGCCGGCGTCTTCGGGGTGGCTGTAAACCTCTGGGCCGAGGCTTTTTAACACGCCGCTGGCAGCCTCTTTAACTTCCCAGCGAAAGCCGGTGCTGGGGTTGCTGCGCAGACTCAGGGTGAGTTCTTGGCCGCGATACAGGCTTAGCGGGCAATGGTTTTTTGCCTCTTGATCGAGGCTGACATGGCTGGGTGTTTGGCTGCAGGCACTGAGCAGAGTCAGCGCGGCCGGTAACAACCAGCGGGCGAAAGGGGCGGCGGGCATAGCGTGGCATCCTTGGCAAATTCTAGGCCGGTAGCATAACGCCCGATGGCGCGTCAGCCTACTGTCACACCGCTCGGGCATGCTTGTTAGAGGTGCGGATTTACGGGTTACGGCCAGGCGCTAGTCAGTGTTATTGCGCGAGTGGGGGCGGCGCTCACAGCGGCGCACTGGCAGCAGTTTTAATTGACCTGCAACAA
>JAIETJ010000108.1 GCA_019745275.1 Pseudomonadaceae bacterium
GCTCAAGGCCAGATTCAAACCGAAGCGATCGAGCAGTTGCGGACGCAGTTCGCCCTCCTCACCGTTCATGGTGCCGATCAGCACAAAGCGCGCCGCATGCCGATGGGAAATGCCGTCACGCTCGATATGGTTGACCCCGCTGGCGGCGGCATCCAGCAGCAAATCGACCAGATGATCGGGCAGTAAGTTGACCTCATCCACATAGAGCACGCCGCCATTCGCCTTGGCCAACAAGCCCGGCGAGAACTGCGCCCGGCCCTCACCGAGCGCCGCGTCCAGATCCAAGGTGCCGACGATGCGTTCCTCACTGGCGCCCAGCGGCAGGGTGACGAAGGTGCCGCTGGCGAGTAAATCGGCCAGGCCACGCGCCAGGGTCGACTTAGCCATGCCTCGCGGGCCTTCGATCAGCACGCCGCCGATAGCCGGATCGATGGACGCCAGACACAGGGCCAGCTTAAGCGCGTCGGCACCGACCACGGCGGAAAGGGGGAAATGGCTGTCGGTCATGGGAGCATCCGTAAGGGTTCGGAATCGGATTCGTAGGGTGGGTTAGCGGCGCTGAATACTGAACGACCATTCAACCGCAATTGCCGCGCGGCGCGTAACCCACCATGGGTTGCACCGCGTTGCGCCGGTGGTGGGTTACGCCGCATCACGCTCACGGTGTTGTTCGGCAAAAGTGGCATGCGGCTAACCCACCCTACGGGAATGTATTCACTCATGCTTCTTCACTATCGAGCAGCAGGTTTTCCAGCGTCGTTTGGTAGTCGCCGGGGTTTTGCCAGAGGCCGCGTTGCTGGGCTTCGAGCAGGCGTTCGAGGATATCTTGCAGGGCACCGGGATTGTGCGTTTGGATGAAATCGCGGGTGTCCTTATCGAGCAAGTAGGCATCGGTGAGCAGGGCGTACTGGTGATCGTCGATCAGCTCGCTGGTGGCGTCGAAGGCGAACAAATAGTCGATGGTTGCCGCCAGCTCGAACGCGCCCTTATAGCCGTGACGTTTCATGCCGTCGATCCACTTGGGATTAGCCGCCCGCGCCCGCACCACCCGATTGAGCTCTTCTTTGAGGGTGCGAATCCGTGGGCAATCGGGCTGGCTGTTGTCGCCGTGATAGCTGGCCACTTTGGCCCCGCGCAGGGTTTCCACGGCGGCGAGCATGCCACCTTGAAATTGGTAGTAATCGTTGGAGTCGAGAATGTCGTGCTCGCGATTGTCTTGGTTGTGCAGCACCGCTTGCAGGCTTTCGAGCTGCTCGGCGAAGCGCTCGCGGGCCGGCGTGCCTTCGCTGCCTTTGCCGTAGGCGTAGCCGCCCCAGTTCAGGTAGACCTCGGCCAAGTCGCTGCGCTCCTGCCACAGGCGCTCTTCGATGGCGTTTTGAATGCCCGCGCCATAAGCGCCGGGTTTGGAGCCAAACACCCGCCAACCGGCTTGGCGACGCGCCTCGACCTCACTTAGGCCATCGTCCTGTAAACGCAGCGCGGCTTGCCAGACCCGCGCCGACAGTGGGTTCATGTCTTCGGGCTCGTCCAGCTCGGCCACCGCCTGCACGGCCTCATCAAACAGACGAATCAGGTTGCTGAAGGCATCGCGGAAAAACCCGGAAACCCGCAGGGTCACGTCGACCCGTGGCCGGCCCAGTTGTTCCAGCGACAGCACCTCGAAACGCTCCACCCGCTGGCTGCCGGTTTGCCACACCGGGCGCACGCCGATCAGCGCCAAGGCTTGGGCGATGTCGTCGCCGCCGGTGCGCATGGTCGCCGTGCCCCACACCGATAAACCGAGCTGGGCCAAGTGCTCGCCGTGGTCTTGCAAATGCCGTTCGAGCAGCCGTTCGGTGGCCTGCACGCCGATACGCCACGCAGTCGGCGTGGGCAAGTTGCGCACATCCACCGAGTAGAAATTGCGCCCGGTCGGCAGTACATCCAAGCGTCCGCGACTGGGCGCACCACTGGGTCCGGCCGGCACGAAGCGGCCGGCCAAGGCGGCCAGCAGCCCGCTCATTTCGGCTGGACCGCAGGCGTCCAGCAGCGGCGCGACCTGCTCATGCAGCCGTTGCAAAACTAAGGCGCTGCACGGCCCAACGGACTCGTAAGCACTTGTCTCGATCAAACCCAGAGCCAGCAACTCCAAGCGCTCGCGGGTGTCGCCGGTGCTGCGCCAAGCATCAGTGCTCAGGGTTTGCAAGCACTCGGGGCGCGGCCCGCTCCACGGCGCGGCCATCTCACAATTGAGTGGGTCAAAATCCAGTTGCAGGTCGCTGGCCAAGGCGCGCAGAAGGCTGGCATTCGCGCCCTGGCCAGCGCCACGAGGGATGCGCAGCAAGGCCAGCAGGGTGTCGCGGCGCAGGTGGCCGACTGGCGACTCGCCGAACACATGCAGGCCGTCACGGATTTGCGACTCTTTCAAATCGCATAGGTAGGCGTCCAACTGCGGCAACCAACTGTTAGGGTCGTCATTCAGTTGCAGACCCAGTTCTTGGTCGAGATGGCTGGCGCGTACCAGAGTCAGAATCTCGCCACGTAGCTCAAGGGCGCGGCGCAGGTCGAGCTGGCTGGCCTCGTAATATTCATCGGCCAGCCGCTCGATATCGCGCAGCGGCCCGTAGCTGTCGGCGCGGGTCAGCGGCGGCATCAGGTGGTCGATAATCACCGCCTGAGTGCGGCGTTTGGCCTGCGCGCCCTCGCCCGGATCGTTGACGATAAACGGATACACATTCGGCAGCGGGCCGAGAATCGCATCCGGCCAGCAGGCCTCGGACAAGCCGACGCTCTTGCCCGGCAGCCACTCCAGATTGCCGTGTTTGCCGACGTGCACCACCGCATTGGCGGCGAAGGCTTGGCGCAGCCAGCAATAAAACGCCAAGTAGCCATGCGGCGGGACTAAATCTGGGTCGTGATAGACCGCGCTGGCGTCCACCTGATAACCACGCGCCGGTTGGATGCCGACGAAGGTCAGGCCGAAACGCAAACCGGCGATCATCAGGCGGCCGCCGCGAAACATCGGATCGAGTTCCGGGCCGCCCCAACGCTCCAGCACGGCCTGCTGATTGGCTATTGGCAGCTGGGCGAAAAAGGCTTGGTAATCGGCCAGCGCCAAACTCTGGGCGCAGGGGCGCAGGTCGCGGCTGTCGAGATCGTTGGTCACCCCGCCGAGCAGCTGATGGATCAGTGCGGTGCCAGTCGCCGGCAAGCCCTCGACCGGGTAGCCCTGTTGCTCTAGCGCCTTGAGGATATTCAGCGCCGCCGCCGGGGTATCCAGCCCGACGCCATTGCCGATCCGGCCGTCGCGGGTCGGGTAATTGGCCAGCACCAAGGCAATGCGTTTGTCTTGATTGGGCAGGCGCGCCAGTGCAATCCAACGGCGCGCCAGTTCGGCGACAAAATCCATCCCCGGCAGATGCGGCTGGTAGCAGACCACATCGCTCTGGCTGCGCTCACTGCGCCAGGCCAAACCCTTGAAGCTGATCGGCCGAGTAATCAGCCGGCCATCCAACTCGGGCAACACCACATGCATGGCCAGATCGCGCGTGCCCAAGCCTTGCGCACTGGCCTGCCATTGCTCGTGATTATCCAGCGCACAGATGGCTTGCAGCACCGGCACATCACGGCTAAATGGGCGCAGGCTGGGCGCCTCTGGATTGGACAGGGCAAAGCCGGTGGTGTTGATAATCAGCGCCGTGTCGGTCTGATCCAGCCACTGTTCGACCTGAGCCAAACACGCCGCTTCCTTGAGGCTGGCCACCGCTATCGGCAAGGGATTTAGCCCCAGCGCCTGCAAACGCTGGCAGAACACATCGATAAAGGCGGTGTTCGCCGCCTGCACCTGAGTGCGGTAAAACAGCAAGGCCACCACTGGCTGGCCGACTTGCCAGTCATCCCGCCAAGCGGCCATGCTCGGATTGCTCAACTGCGGGTGATACAGGCCAACACGCGGCAACGCGCGCGGCTCTTGCCACGGCAGATCGCGGCCCAACCAGCGGCTGGCGATGCAATTAAACAGCTGCTGGGCATTGCCCGCGCCGCCTTGCCGGAGGAACTGCCAGAGGCGCTCGCAGTCGGCCGCCGGCACCGTACTCAGGCCCATCAACTCGGGGTCGGGATTGTCACAACCGGGCACCATGATCACCTGCGCACCGCACGCACCGAGTTCCACCAAGCGCTCGACGCCATAACGCCAGTAGCTAACGCCACCGTGCACGGCGATCAAGATGACCTTGGCGTGCTGCAACACCTGCTCGACGTAAAAGTCGATCGAGGCGTTGTTGCTCAGCTGCGCCGGGCTGGCCAAGCGCAGGCTCGGGTAGTCGCCTGGCAACTGCCGCGCCACCTCGGCAAGCAACGATAACTGCGAGTCGCCGGTACAAAGAATCACCAGCTCGGCGGGTGTCTGGCCAAGGTCGGCAATGCTGTCGGCCGGCAGTTGACTGCCGGGTTGGGTGCGCAGCAGGTGCATAAATCAAGCGCCTCTTAAATTACTAGATTATCCGTCAAGCGCATGGCCGGCGTTGAGCGGAGCTGGACGTAGGGCGGACTCAGGAGCGCAGCGAACAGTCCGCCAGTGCCAGCCGGATCATGGCGTACTGCTTCGCGAGTACACCCTACTTTTTAGCCCAATGCGGCGTTGAGTTCGGCTGCAATTAGCGCCTGATCAAGCACCTGACCGATCACGATCAAGCGCGTGATGCGGGCTTCATCGGCCTGCCAAGCGCGGTCGAAATGCTTGTCGAAACGCAGACCAACGCCTTGCAGCAACAGGCGCATCGGCTTGCCGGGAATGGCCGCAAAACCCTTGATGCGCAAAATGCCGTGTTTGCTCACCGCGTCTTTCAGCGCTTGCAGCAATGCGGCCTCGGCAGCGGCTGGCAACTCGACGGCGAAGGAGTCGAACTGGTCGTGGTCGTGCTCTTCATGGCCTTCGAGGTCGTGGTGGGTTTTGCGACTGTCGATGTGCAACTCGGTCTCGCAATTGAGGCCCAGCAGCACATTCAACGGCAGCTCGCCGCCGTGGGCTTCGATCACCTTGACCGCTGGCGGCAGCTCTTCGGCCACCTCCGCGCGCACCGCCGCCAGCGCATCGCTACTGAGCAAGTCGGCCTTATTGAGGATGACCAAATCGGCGCTGGCCAACTGGTCGGCGAACAATTCGTGCAGCGGCGACTCGTGGTCCAAATTCGGATCGAGCTGGCGCTGGGCATCCACCTGATCGGGGAAGGCGGCAAAGGTGCCAGCCGCCACGGCCGGGCTATCGACCACGGTAATTACCGCATCCACCGTGCAAGCATTGCGGATTTCCGGCCAGTTGAAGGCCTGCACCAAGGGCTTAGGCAAGGCTAGGCCCGAGGTTTCGATCAGGATATGGTCGATATCGCCACGGCGCGCCACCAGCTCGCGCATCACCGGGAAAAATTCTTCCTGCACCGTGCAGCACAGGCAACCGTTAGCCAGCTCGAACACCCGACCATTGGCTTCTTCTTCCGAGCAACCGATTGAGCATTGTTTGAGCAGTTCGCCGTCGATGCCCAGCTCACCGAACTCGTTGACGATCACCGCGATACGCCGGCCTTCGGCATGGGTCAGCATGTGCCGCAACAAGGTGGTTTTGCCGGCGCCGAGAAAGCCGGTAACTATGGTGACGGGGATTTTAGCCAAGGTGGTCATGGGTAGCCCTGCAACAGATCAGTAGGATCGGCGGGCGGCAGCCACAGGCGTGAACAGCCCTAAGCTGCTACGCATGCACCACCGAAACACCCCGCCCGGTTGTCTTTGAGACGACTCACGATCTGCTGCGCGTCGGCCATGCAGCGTTAAAATCGGCTTCGAAATGCTCATTTACTGCACGTAAACTGCGCTTTCTCAGCCAATTTCGCCTTGCCTGGCTCTAGCTCGCGAGATCGTGAACAGGCTCTAAATTCATTGCGAGGCAGGTCTCCTGGCTGACGGCCTGCGCGTTGCGCAACCTCTTCACCTTCCCGCCTTAAGCAGTGGTATGTCGAAGGGGTATTGACCGTTTACAGTTGCGGGGGCAGCCACGGTTTGCCGTGTTCCCTCTTAGCTTCGATGACCTGCACCGAAGAACCTCGAACCTGTGCAGGCTACGCAGTGACCGTCAGCCGGTCAATCACCGAGGTTGACGATTAGGCCCAGTTCGTGATTTTCTACCCGGCTGTTTCAGGTGTCTTGCGCCGCTGTGTGCAAGGTGAAACGGGAAGCCGGTGGGCCTAGTCTTGAGAGAGCAGGCGAGTCCGGCGCTGCCCCCGCAACGGTAAGCAGACGTAAGGGTTGATCGAAGCGCTGGGCTTTTGGCTGAGCTGGACGAACCCTGCTACTGTCAGTACGACAGTCGTCGCAAGCCCGGAGACCGGCCTGAATCCTTGTTTGGCAATCCGCGGTGGGCGGGTGCGCGCCGGATTTCAGACCCCGCGTCTGTGCTAGTGCTGCGACTCCACTGCCTTGTTTAACTCACCTTTAGAAGGCCTCAGCATGTCTACTCGCACTTTGTCACCTGCCAGCACCCTCGCCCTGCCCCTGTCGCAACGCCTGATTTTGGCTGTCGGCAGCTGCCTACTGGGCGCGGCTCTAATCTTCCTCGCCGGCTTTGCACCGGTCGACGCGCTGCACAACGCCGCCCACGATACCCGCCACAGCGCTGCCTTTCCCTGCCATTGATGGTATAGGCCGGGGGCAACCCGCGCGGGCTGCATCCGCCCTACCGAACTGCGCCCGCCTGAAGCCGATGCACTGGCTGTCCGTTGCTGCGGCAAACGCCGCTTACTCGCCGTGAAAATGCTGAGATCTTTTGTTTATGTTTAAACGTATCGCGCAAACCGCTGGTTTTTCCGGGCTGCTGGCCGCCATCGTCTTAACCTTGCTGCAGAGCCTCTGGGTTACGCCGCTGATTCTTCAGGCTGAAACCTACGAGAACAGCCCAGCCACAGCCCCAGTCGCCGAGCACAGTCATGAGGCTAGCCAAGCCGCCGTCCATGAGCATGCGCACGAAGCCGCAGAGCCCGCCGCGCACAGTCACGACAGCGAGGCTTGGGCCCCGCAAGATGGCTGGCAGCGCACCCTATCGACCGGATTGAGCAACTTGGTCGTCGCCATTGGCTTCGCCCTGATGCTGGCCGGTTTATTCACCCTACGCGCGCCGAACAAAACCTGGAAGGGTTTGCTCTGGGGCTTTGCCGGCTTTGCCACCTTCTGCCTCGCCCCTGCGGCCGGCCTACCACCAGAAGTACCCGGTACTGCGGCGGCGGATCTGGTGCAACGGCAAACCTGGTGGATTGGCACCGCTCTGGCTACCGCCACCAGCCTTGGCTTACTAGCTTTTGCCAAGCATTGGACACTGCGGGTGGCCGGCTTAGTGCTAATAGCCGTGCCTCACCTGATCGGCGCACCCCAGCCTGAAGTTCACTCAAGCCTCGCACCTGAAGCTTTGGCGCAGCAGTTTGTGTTGGCATCACTGCTAACCAACGCGCTGTTCTGGGCTGCCCTCGGCTTGGCCAGCGCATGGTTCTTCAGCCGCGGCCAGCAACCTGCCTAATGCCAGCTCAACGCCAACCAAGCCCCTCTATGTTGCCGGGCTTGGTTGTCGGCGCGGCTGCTCAATGCAACGACTACTTGAGATGCTTGAACAGGCCTTAAGCGAGCAACAACTCAGTATCAGCCAACTCAGTGCGCTGGCCAGCAGCGCGCACAAACAGCACGAAACGGGCTTGCTGCAACTGGCGATCCATCTGCAAGTGCCACTGTACTTAGTGCCAAGCCAACAGCTAGCCCGCTATAACGAACGCCTCAGCCAACACTCCAGCCTCAGCTTGCAGATCACCGGCAGCGCCGGCGTCGCGCAAGCCAGCGCATTAGCGGTAGCCGAGCGTTCCCCACAGGGAACCGCAAGACTCCTCGGCGAGCGCTGCAATAACGCCAACGCCACCTGCGCAATTGCACACTTAATCCAAGCGGAGAGCCTATGACCGTCTATTTTATTGGCGCCGGGCCTGGCGACCCTGAACTCATCACAGTCAAAGGTCAGCGCCTACTACGCAGTTGCCCGGTAATTTTGTACGCCGGCTCACTAGTCCCCGAAGCGTTGCTCGAAGGGCATAACGCCGAACTGGTGGTTAACACCGCTGAACTGCACCTAGAAGCAATCATCCAACTGCTCCGTGAGGCTCATGACAAAGGTCATGATGTTGCCCGCGTGCATTCCGGCGACCCATCACTATACGGCGCCATCGGTGAACAAATCCGCCAACTCCGCGCCCTTAACATCCCCTTTCAGATCATCCCCGGCGTCACCGCCACTGCCGCTTGCGCAGCACTACTGGAGAGCGAGCTAACCCTTCCGGGTATCTCGCAGACGCTGATCCTCACGCGCTTCGCCACCAAGTCAGAAATGCCTTCCGGCGAGCAGTTAGGCGACCTCGCCCGACACGGCACAACCATGGCCATTCATCTTGGTGTGAGCCATCTAGCACGCATCGTCAGTGAGTTGCTGCCGCACTACGGCAGCGACTGCCCCATAGCCGTGGTCCACCGCGCCAGCTGGCCCGATCAAGATTGGGTCAGCGGCACCCTGGCCGATATCGTTGCGAAAGCACATAGCAAAGGTTTTCGCCGTAGCGCATTAATCATTGTTGGACGAGTCCTTGGTGCTGAGCAGTTCGACAACTCCGCGCTATACAACGCCAGCACGGCACACCTCTACCGCTCGTAGACATTCGGCACATAGCGCATCAAGAAATTGCCGCGACACACTGCACGCATGCAGACAATCTAAACATAGGCTTATACCGGCGTGATTTGCGACTAAGCTACAGGCTCATAGGAGTCGCATATGGACGATAAATCCCCACAACCCCCGAGCTTCTGGCAGATGCTGCACAGCGTGCTGGCGGCGGCGTTTGGCGTGCAGAGCGGGAAGAACCGCGCACGCGACTTTAGTCAGGGCAAACCCAGTCAGTTTATTGCACTGGGTTTGCTATTCACGCTGTGCTTTGTATTGACGATATTGGCCGTGGTGAAGATTGTGCTGTACTTGGCGGGCACCTAAACCCAAACGCGCAGGGCAAGTTGTTGGCTGAACTTTTCTTCGCCCTAGGACTTTTCTTCACCCAAAGACAAACCCCCGACCATCTTTCGATGATCAGGGGTTTGGTGTTTAA
>JAIETJ010000130.1 GCA_019745275.1 Pseudomonadaceae bacterium
AGCCCATCAACCACTCTACAAACAGCGGGTTCAGGCGGCCAGGCTGCCCAGCCAGATAGGCTTCCCGCTCGATCGTGTAATCGATTCGGTCGTCGGTGCTGGCCCTGTTGTGGTTTTTGCTCCAGCCCTTGTACGCGGTCGCGGTCGCGGTCGCGGTCGGGAACATGCGAACCCATCCGCCCAGGGTTGTCCCGCGTTTTTTGTGTTTTGCTGCTGACCCGCTGCCGGCTACTTGCACGTTGTCCTGCGTGGTTGGAGTGGGCAACAATCCAGATGCGGTCACGCTGATGGGGCGCCCCGAGGTCGGCGGCTCCCATAACACACCATCTAGCGTCATACCCCAATTCGGCAAGATCACCGAGGACGACGGCAAGGCCTCGTCCCACAAGCATTGGTGAGTTTTCCACGAAGACGAATCTAGGCAGTACCTCACCAACGATTCGTGCCATGGGCCTCCATAGACCTGATCGAGCGCCGTCAATTCCTGCGCCGCTGCCAGCAACTGATATGTCCTGACACGGGAATCCGCCCGAAACCACGTCAACAAGGCCGCGCCATGGTCTTCCGTCAAAACTGCACACGTCAGACCAAATTGGGAAAGTTTTGAGGGCTCCATCATTTTGTCGTTGCACCAAAACTTGTGCTGAGTAGGCGTCACGCTCAACGGCGCAGACGGTACGCCATCCGAGCAGGTGGCCACCGAGTATTCCGCCACCAGAGCCTGCGAAAAGAGCCAGCTCATTCATATTTACTCCAGTCAGGCGCCGCCCTCCGTGACCGGATGCGACTTTGTTTGATTTGGTTTAGGCGATCAGCGCTTCAATCTCTGCCCGGGTAGCCTTTGGCAGTGCACTGACGTGGGCCTGCATGATCTTTGTGAGCAGTGCGCGGGCATCGGTAAGGTTGAGTTCTGCGCGCTTGTAGCCGAGCGCATAGGCGTCGTCTTGAAGCTGCATGGCGCTGGTCGTCATGGCCTCCGCATCTGCCAGGTATTCACTGTGCAGGCGGGTGAGCGCCTGCAGGTCATCGTCATTGATTTGCGGCTGCATCGGCTTCGTCCTCTTGCTGATCTTCGTCTAACAGGCCGGCGCGGGCGCGCATCTTGCTGGCCTCTCGGTCTGCTTTATTGCGCCACTTTTCAGACAGCTTGAAATCGTGGCGCAGAGTTTTAAATGCTGGAGAAGCCTGCTCTTTTGGCATGGCCACCAGGTTGCGCAAGAGGGTGGAGAACATTTCATCCTTGGTCTCAAAGTCGAATCGCTCCTTGAGAAGATCAACGTCTTTGCGCGTGCCCGGGTGAGTTGTTAGCCGCAATTCCTCGGCCTGCATGGCCTTCTTGTTTTCGGCCGACTTCTTGTTGCGCTGTTGCTGGGTCTTGGCCATTAATCAATCTGCTCCAGAATTTTCGCCAACACCGCGCGAACGTCTGGCGTGCGCATGAGCGTGGCAATTTGTGGCCTTAGCGATGCCTGCACCTTGTCGCGGCACCGATGGGCCACGGCCTTGATCGCCGCGTCAGTGCCGTGGATGCGCTGCGCCAGAGCCATGCACAGGATTACGTCGAACATGGTCAGGCTGCGGCTGCTGATCGGTCGGTTTGGCATGATGCAAATCCAAATGTGCGATGCGGCGGCGGGCGGTAAGGGTGCGGGTTAGGCGGCGACTCAAGCGCTCGCCTCAAGCCGCTGCAACATGGCTTTAATTGGCGTTAGATTGGCTTCACCGCGCACCTTGGCGCTGCTGGCTTTACGCTTTAGCACCGTCTCTGGGTCGATGCGGTTACTGCGCGCCGGCAGCGGCTTGATGCTTTCAAAGCCTGGCACGGCGGTTATCGGCACGCCGCTTGAGGCGACAGTGCGAGCCAGCGCGGCGGCCTCGGCTGCCTTGCCGGCAATTGTCCAGTTGCAAAACACTTCGGTGGTCATAGTCAAATCTCGGGCAAGAAAAAGGCGCTATCGAAGCGCCTTGGTTGGTTTGGGGCTGGCTTTCCAGCGAGCTTTTAGCCCTTCGCGCGCAGCGGGAGTCAGCGGCCATTTGATTTCAGGATGCAGCAGCCGAAAGGTGCGGAACGTGTGATACGTCATCCCGGCACGCTGCGCCGCCTCCTTTGTCGATATGCCGAGGGAGGCGAGTTCTTGCATCAGCTCGGCGCTCATGCAGCGTCTTCCGGCATATAGTCCGAGCAATCAAAATTGAAAGCAGATACAACGCGACCGCCGAACGCCATCATGCCAAGACCAATTGGATCGGTAACACCATCAAGCACAATGGTTATGCGGTTGCTGGCTGCATAAGCGGCAACATTGGCAGCGACTGGCTGATTTGCTGCCGGTGCTGAAACCGAAGCCTGTACAGCTGAAACTGGCGCGGCTGTTGGCGTTGCTGCCGGTGCTGAAACTGGCTCTGCTTGCACGGCGACCGGCTCACTGACTGGAGCGTCAATCGCCACTGGCAGCGCAGCAATGCGTGCTTCTTCAGCCACTCGAACAGCTTCGACACGCTCGGCTTCAATGCGGTCATCCTCGATCTTCTGATCTGCCGCCCGCTTAACCTCCAGGTCATGCTCGGAAATGCGCGCTTTCACCAGCAGCACAAAATCATCGTTTGCCTTGGTGACGATCTGCTGCGCATCGCGGAACAGAAAGACGTGATTGGCCGCAAGTTCGCGCAGGGTCGCCAGGTTGGCGTCGATGACCTCGGCAATGGCATTAGCCTCGATCTTCACCCGTGCCAGCTCGCTATCTACCGCGTCGCGGATGCTTGCCAGGTTGCGCTTGGATTTCATGGCGCCGGCAAAGTCGGCGGCAATTGCCGGTAGCGTCACGCGGCCCAGGCGGGCATTGATGGTGGCAACGCGGGTGGCAAAAGTCGCTTCGGCCATCTGTTTAATTTCAACCTTGATCGACAGCTCTTGCGCCTTAACCATCTTGTCGACTTTTAGGCGGGTTTCACGGGCGAAGGCGCTAACTCGGTCCATCGCCTTAAACAGCACTTCGATACTTTCCGTCTGGCTGAGCGCACGTTTTTTTGCGGCTTCAATGGCTGACTCTGCATCGGCGCACCACTTGACGGCCTTCTTGGCGTCGGCAAAGTCTTGGTCGGTCTGCAGGTTGGTTTTAACCGCGCCAATGACCGCCATTGCTGACGCCTCAAACTCTTTCAAGTTGCTGCCGGTCACCATGCCGGTCATTTCAATACGCAGCGCCGGCAGTTCGTCAGGCGCGTTGCCGGTCACCACTTCAGCGGCTACGGCCGGCACAAACTCAGCAAGGTCCAGCTTGAACTGCACCCAACCATCAACCAGTTGTTTGGCGCGGCCCGGTACTGCGCGGTACTCCATTTGCGCCCAGTTATCGGCGGTGCCGTCCGAGCATACAAAGATCACCTTTTCGGCGCCGCTAACCAGCAATTGCTGCTCAAGCTGCCAGTAGTAATGCGGCTCAAGGTCGCCAGCGCGCACCTGGGCGGCTAGCGATTCATTCCACAACTTGTGCTCAAACAGCACGGTTTCCAGCATATCCATGCCGTCCATGCTGGCGAGCAAGTCGCCCTCACTGCCGACAACTGGAAACAAGTCTTCGCCAATCGCGCTCTCCAAGATCACGCGGGCTGCAGCTTCGGCGGCGTGGCCCTTGTCGTAAATGTACTGCGTGCTTGCAGACACCTCCGGCGCAATGCCGGTGTGCTTCAAGGCCAGCAGCTCGGTGCGGCTTTGATACTTCGACACGCCCATCATTGCCGGCGCCTCGGAGGCGGTGAAGAACTTACCGCGCAGGTTTAGCCATTCCTGGCTGCCTTGTTGCTCTGTATGGATTTTCATGCGTGCTCACCTTCGATGGCTTCAAGCGATTCGATTTGCTGGATTTGCTCAGGGCTGAGCGTGTACTTGGTGCCGAGCTTGGCGATCACATCGGCCGCGGTGATCTTTCCGGTTTCAATTGGCGCCCGGTACTTGGCCATGTTGGCCGCGAACTTGTCGTCGTCGCATGACTGCAGGCCTTCAGGCTCTTTTGGCTGTGCGCGGCTGGCGGCCGGCGACACATCGCGTGCGGCCTCATCAAACGACTTGCCTTCCATCTCATCAGAGGTCGGTGCCGATCCAACTTCGGGGAAGGCCTTACGCAAGGCCTGCGCCTCGGCGCACTTGGCGAGCTGGGCAAAGGCGCGGCGCTTCCACATGGCATTTGGCGCGGGGCTGTCCTTGCTGGCCGTTGCGTAGTTTTCAAGCCAGCGCTCGTTAGCGGTAAATTCAGCGATCTGGCCGCTAGCCATCTGCCGCTTAACTGTTACGCGACACCACTCTGGGTAGGTCACGTCTACACCGCCAAGCTTCGCGCTGATCTCCGGGCCATACTCTGGCTCGGTCATGCCTGCGTACTGCTCGGTGCGTGCCGCCTGAATGCGATACAGGCCGATCCCCGGCATGACCACATCAACCATCCGGCCTGCCTGTCCTGCCTGGCCCTTCTGCCAAATCGGCACGATATGCACCGGCTTCAGCATTGGGTCGAGCTGGGCAGCCTTGCAATAGGCCAGGACCATCACGACAGAGTTGTGCGCAGCGCCTGGGTAAAGGCTGCCGCTGAGCACTTCGACAAGTGCGGCCTCGGCAATGACTGGCATTACCTCAGTTTGTTTAACGGGTGCGTTCATTGCTTTACTCCAGGCACGCCAATGGCTACGGCGTGCGCATTCGGTAATAGGGAAGGGTGGGGGTTAAGCGGTGATGCTAAGCGCGAAACAGAAGGCCGCACAGACAAGAAGCGTGCATGCAAAGCCGCGGTAGTAGGCGTAGCGCTTGGCGCGCTGGTAGGCGCTCATGCCCGAAACTCCAGCAGGACACGGCCACCACAGGTGAAGTCGCGCACCGGCAGACTGGTAAACCCTGCGGCAATGGCGCGGCGCATAACGTCGCTGCGGCGCTCACGGCCAAAGTTGGTAAAAGTGGTCATGCTGCATCCTCCCAGTTGCACAGCGCGGCTTGTGCGGCGCCTGCGTGCGGCTTGATTAGCTCCTCTGCCAAGTCGGCCAGCACTGAGCCAAGGCGCTTGGTAGGCTCACCCAGCAGCTCAGCGGCGCAGCGCCTGGCGGTGTCGTACTCGCCCAACTGCAAGGCTTTAAGCAGATTGCCTAGCTGCAGGCCATCCAACTCGGCGGCGTTTTTCAGGAACACCGTTTCGGCGTTGATATACAGGTCGTCGGCGCTAACCTTTGTCTGCCGGCCAATGCGTAGATCGTGGCCGTGAATCAAGGCTTCAACTGAGTCGTCGAACCAGTCGCTGCCTTGGCTTGACTCCAGCCAGACCGGCGCATCTTCTTCGGGGGTCATGTTGTCGTAGCGACGTTGAGCCGCTTGCATTGCACTGCCCATGCTTGCCTCCTGGCGCCGATCAGCGCCCACAAAAAAGCCCGCAGTGAGCAGGCCTGTTGAATTAGTGCCGGTTACGTTTCCGGCTGCTTGGCGGGTGACTCATGTCATCAGGCCAAGCCGTTGATCGTGCCCGATCCGGGTTATCCAGCTAACCAAGCACCCCCAAGTGTCTAAACAAGGAAATACAAAATTATCTGGTTGAGGCAGCGAGATTGCCGCATCGGTAAGGACTGGCCGGTGCTGATCCCCGGCATGACTATCAGGAACCTAGTTGACACCGGAGTTTCACCGGGGCGAAGGTTTCAGTTCCTGTTTATTGGGCCCGCCCTGGTCATTTGGGCGCTTACTCAACATGGTTCCGACCAAGATTCCCGCAGCCCATCAGGTCTTACACTTGCGCATCAGCCTGCGCATTCAGTCCTTACCGATACAGCCTCCATGCAAACCTGAGTTACTAGGTAGGGAGGTCATCGTGGCCGCTTACGCCGGCCAGTCGTGGTGCTCAGTCCTTTGGCTCAAGTGCGTACTTGATGGCCAGGTTCTGTTCCGGCGTATAAATTGGGTTGCAGGTACTGCAATGACCGGTAACAGCCACTTCAACCTTGGTTTGAGTTGTCTCCAGGTGGCGCATACAGCTTGGACAGCTATCCAGAAACTCGCCTTCAATCTCTGCATGGCCGCCGATACATGCCTCGGCCTCAGCTCTTGATTCATGGTCTGTCTCGCAGATTGGGCAGATGTAGACTTGGTTTACATCTGGTCGGCAGCAATCTTCAGCTGAGCTTTCGTAATCGTGTTGCTCGTTACAGGCGCTGCATTCGTATTTCACGATGACGCCTTTATCAGCTGTTTCCATCTCAACTCACTCCGGTTGATTTCCCGCTGCACCCGTCGCCAGGTGCATCAGTGAAAGTGTCCGTTAAGCGTGCATCTGCACCGTCACAAAGCCGTTGCAGGCGACAACGTGCGTCCAGCGGTTAAACCACACGCCGTTGCCAAACTTCTGCATTGCGGCGCGGCGCACCTCGATCACTACCTGCTCGACCGTTTCGCCCTTGTCTGGAGCTGCAAGCCAGT
This sequence comes from Pseudomonadaceae bacterium, assembly GCA_019745275.1. Taxonomy (GTDB): domain Bacteria; phylum Pseudomonadota; class Gammaproteobacteria; order Pseudomonadales; family Pseudomonadaceae; genus Aquipseudomonas. The sequence continues at coordinate 6,449 of JAIETJ010000130.1, forward strand.
CAAGGCGCTTGCCGTTACTCAGGCTGCTGTCGATGTTGAAGTTGGCCACTGCTATCTCCTTGAGTCGGTTAATGCATGAGTCCATGCGTTGTGGGTCAGCTCGCCCAGGCGAAAGGCCACTGACTGCTTGATTACGCCCGCAGCCGCCAGGGCGCCGATGTAACCGCAGCAGCGCGGCGCAAGAACACCAATCTTGAGCGAATCCCGGCTGCTCCTAACTTCCCGCAGCTGGCTCCAGATTTGGCGAATGACAAATGCCACGTCATCTTCTTCGATGTGCATGTCGATTCCCTCCGGTTGTTATTCAGTGGCAGCCCATTGCTGAGCTGCCCGAAAATACTGTCCGTTGTTTCTGGCCTCAGTTATTTGGCACTGTGGGCTGGCCTGCCTTTCGGCTCTCTCCACTACGCGCATCGCCTCGGTTTCCCCACCTGCCAACGTCACGCATTTCATGTGCGGCGATCTTCGTTGGTGGCTTGCGTAGTTTCGCGTGACTGCTTATGGCGTCACGGCAGGTTCCAGAGCCTGCTTGGGATCGGCTATTTATTGCCCGCGCTTACCGGCTCATGTGTCCGGGTTAGCCAATCGCGGGGATTTCAGTTTTTTAAAGAGCGGGCGGCCTTTCGGCCTTCGCTGCGGTTCGTTGCTGCGATGGGAGAAATATAGGGCAGCCTTTATTGCGAGTCAACAGGTATGCCTTTATTTTTTATCGCGCCCACAAAAAAGCCCGCACTCGGCGGGCTGGTTTTGCGGATCGGTCAGGCTGGGAGGGTGGAACAAAAAGCCCCGCGAGGGGCAGGGCTTAGTGGGTCGGAGGGAGTCTGTCGATTATTGGCAGCAAGTATTTTTCTATCATCCACCAACCGGCAACAAAAATTCCGCCTGCAGCAGTTACCACGATACCAAGAGCCCATATCGCAAGCTGCCCCTTGGTTACTGCGTCACGGTTAACCTGCTCAAGCCTTACGTCTGTTTTACCCATAAACACTTTTGTTTCGGTGATATGAGCATTGATGTGGCTCATGCCGGCTACAGCAGTGCTGGTAGCTGTGGTGCTTCGGTCAACGGCCGCTATCTTCCCGTCCAGGGAGCGGATCTCTTGACTGAGGCTAGACATAGAAGCTTCAATTCGGTTTAGCGAATTCATTGTCCAGCTATGGTCATTACCTGTGAAGGAGTCAGGACTTCCCGAGGGAGGTCGTGGCGATGCACGCTGATCGGTTGGGGCTGGCATAATCAGCCCTCCCAATGGGTGCTGACCCATTCCCATATGTCGTTGCCGGCCCAGCCATAATAGGCGTTAGTTGAGGTGATAACTGCACCCCCGGACGTGCCGTCAGTGACTTTCAGTAAGTTGCTCAGTTCTTGGCAAGTGCCCTTGTAAGAGACAAAGAACTCTCCGCGCGGCAGCTCAAGGTACTTAATGGCGGCCGCAGTTTGCTGCTCTTTGATCGCGGTAACTAGGCGCAAAGAGTCTGCATCAGTAGGAATTACCAAAAAAATAGCCATCTATCCATTTCCCTAGCCGCAGATAATTTCAGCGCGGCGCATTATCTATTGCCGACAGTATGGGTCAAGCAGGAAGTTATCAACACCTAATCTGTTGCCAGCTCATCGCGCAGCAGGTGACGGTGAGATAGCCCGTGGGTGGCGCCTTCTTGTGTTTATGCCAACTTGCGCAAAATCGCAAGTTGGCTAATTACATCCCGCCGCCACCCCAGACGGAGCGGCCGATAATTTCAATTTGTTGCAAATCATCAGCGCTAATCGGTTCATCCGGGTAAAGGGTCTTGTCCGGGTTATCACTGCGAACTACCCAGCCGCCCGCAAACGTCTGCACCAAGCGCTTAACGCTGATCGACCCGTCTGGCCGCTGAATGGCGTAGACCTTGCCGCTGCGCGGCTCTGTGCTCGCCCTGTCAATCAGTAGCACGTCGCCGTCAGAGATGGTCGGTTCCATGCTGGAGCCTTCGGCGTAAATGACGCAGGACGTGTCTTCTTTCAGTGATAGGCGCTTGAGCTAGTCACGCTTAAAGACTAGGCCT
>JAIETJ010000021.1 GCA_019745275.1 Pseudomonadaceae bacterium
GGCAAATACGTCGATCATCTGCCGCTGTATCGCATTGAGCAAATCGCCGCGCGGGCCGGCGTAACGCTCGCACGCTCGACCCTAGCCGACTGGGTTGGCCGCTACGGCGTCGCCCTGCAACCGCTGGCGGATCGGCTGAGCGCACTATTAAAGCAACGATGTTTATTGCACGCCGACGAAACCCCGGTGCAGCAACTCGATCCCGGTCAGGGCAAAACCAAGCGTGCTTATCTCTGGGCCTACCGCAGCGGCGACCTAGATGACGGGCCGCGCTGCGCCGTGTTCGATTATCAAACCGGGCGCAGCGGTGCGCATGCGCGCGCCTTTCTGGATGGCTGGCAGGGCCATTTGGTGGTCGATGACTATGCCGGCTACAAAGCCCTGTTCGCGGCTGGCGTCATCGAAGTCGGCTGCATGGCCCATGCCCGCCGCAAGTTTTTTGAACTGCATAAAGCCAACCAGAGCCCGGTGGCCGGGGATGCGTTGCAGCGCATTGCCGAGTTGTACGAGATCGAAAGCCGTGGCCGCGAGTTGGCCAACGCCGAGCGCCAAGCCTTGCGCGAACGTGAGGCGCTGCCCAAATTGCAGGCCATGCAAGATTGGCTGCAAGGCACCCGCGACACCGTCGCCGATGGCGGTGGTCTGGCCCGCGCCATCGACTACAGCCTGAAACGCTGGCCGGCACTGTCGCGCTACGCGCAAAGCGCGATCTTGCCGATCGACAACAACCCGGTCGAAAACGTTATCCGGCCGATTGCCCTGGGTAAAAAGAACTGGTTGTTTACCGGCTCCGAACGCTCAGGCCGCAGCGCCGCCGCGATTCAAAGCTTGCTCGCCACCGCCAAACTCAACGACCTCGAACCCGCTGCCTGGCTTAAAGACACGCTGGAAAAGCTCCCCGCTTGGCCCAATAGCCGGATCGATGAATTCTTGCCGCTGGGGCTTACGAGCGAGTAAAGGTGGGGCGGCTGGACGCTTACTCTGATGCTGATCAAAATGAACGACGCGACGGCGACCTCTGCTATGGAGGGATTCAGCGCCGCACTCAATCGTATGCCGCTGGCGATGCGCAAGAGCATGACCTACGGTCAGGGTCGGGAGATGGCACGGCACGCCGAGATCACCCAGAGAACCGGCATAGCGGTCTACTACTGCGACCCACACAGCCCCTGGCAGCGCGGCAGCAACGAAAACATCAACGGCCTGATTCGCCAGTACCTGCCCAAGTGCACGGACTTATCGGGACACAGCCAAGAACAGCTGGATGCCATTGCCCTGCAACTGAATATGCGTCCGCGTAAGCGCTTCGACTTCAAGTGTCCGATCGAAGTAATGGGCCAAGTAATGCAAGCAGCCATGGCTATGCGGCATGATGCTCCAGCGTCAATTCAATAACCGTGTTGCACTCAGCTCCTGCAACCCCCGTCTGTATTGAATGGTTTTTTTTGTCTTGGCATTTTGTTGCTTTAGGCTTCTACCTTGCTTGGTGTTGTTTGCTGGGCTTGCACGGGTGCTATACGTGATGCCGCGGGATCGCAGATATTAATGGCGTGCAGGCCTTTTGGTCCCTGCACGATGTCGAAACTAACCGCTTGGCCCGCTTTTAGGGTCTTGTAGCCGTCCATTTGGATAGCTGAGAAATGGGCGAATAGGTCCTCATCTTGGCCGTCTGCCAGGATAAATCCAAAGCCTTTGGCGTTGTTGAACCACTTGACCTTACCGCTAAGCATGCTGATCTCCCTCTGCAAAGAACTCCATCTCTGGAGTATCATCCACTCCGTTCGCGTGGCCAGCCGAGCGTTTGGCTAGTGCCGCGAACACCCTAATACCCTTTGGGGTATTAATTGTTTGTAACACTGTTTTGCCAATAGTCAAGGTCATGCAGCGGGCGGCTGAGAAGTCAGTCAAACTCCCTCTGCATCCAGTCACCTTATTACGAAGCTTTCTCTCCCGTATGCGTGCATTTAGCCAGATTCGACTAACATTAAATCAGGATCATTCAGGTTTCGATGAGGATGATTCGTCCGGTATCGCCGTGCAGGAGTCGAAGCCGGCTTTGCAGGCGCCACCGATGTATAAGGTGATCTTGTTCAACGACGACTACACGCCAATGGATTTCGTCGTCGAGGTGCTTGAGGTGTTTTTTAGTCTCAATCGCGAGCAGGCCACCAAGATCATGTTGGCCGTACATACTGAAGGGCGTGCAGTTTGCGGATTGTTTACCCGGGACATTGCTGAAACCAAGGCAATGCAGGTTAACCAGTACGCACGTGAGAGTCAGCATCCGCTGCTCTGTGAAATAGCAAAAGACGGTTAGTTTTAGTCGTTTGGGTATGAGGTAAGGCCATGTTAAATCGAGAGCTCGAAGTCACCCTCAACCTTGCCTTTAAGGAGGCTAGGGCCAAGCGTCATGAGTTTATGACGGTGGAGCATTTGTTACTGGCATTGCTGGATAACGAAGCGGCAGCATCGGTGTTGCGTGCCTGTGGCGCCAATCTAGATAAGTTACGGCATGATCTGCAGGAGTTTATCGACTCCACGACGCCTCTGATTCCTGCGCATGATGACGCCCGTGAGACTCAGCCCACCTTAGGCTTTCAGCGGGTTTTACAGCGTGCGGTATTTCATGTGCAAAGCTCCGGCAAGCGCGAAGTCAGTGGCGCTAATGTGTTGGTGGCAATTTTTAGTGAGCAAGAAAGTCAGGCAGTGTTCTTGCTCAAGCAGCAAAGTGTTGCGCGCATCGATGTGGTTAATTTCATTGCCCATGGTATTTCCAAAGTTCCAGGCCATGGTGAGCATTCCGAGAGCGAGCAAGAGTCGCAAGACGAAGAGGGTGGCGAGTCGACTTCGACGAGCAACCCGTTGGACAGTTACACCACTAATCTGAATGAGTTGGCACGCCAAGGGCGGATCGACCCGTTAGTTGGACGTGAGCTTGAGGTTGAGCGGGTGGCGCAAATTTTGGCGCGCCGGCGTAAGAACAATCCGCTGCTGGTGGGTGAGGCTGGGGTTGGTAAAACCGCGATTGCCGAGGGCTTGGCTAAGCGCATTGTGGATAATCAAGTGCCAGACTTGCTGGCCGAGAGCGTGGTCTACTCGCTCGATTTGGGCGCGCTGCTGGCTGGAACTAAGTACCGCGGTGATTTTGAGAAGCGCTTTAAGGCGTTGCTCAATGAGTTGCGCAAGCGGCCTCATGCGATTCTGTTTATTGACGAAATTCACACCATTATTGGTGCTGGGGCTGCATCTGGCGGGGTGATGGATGCTTCGAACTTGCTTAAACCTATGCTTTCATCGGGCGAGATTCGCTGTATTGGTTCAACAACTTTTCAAGAGTTTCGCGGCATTTTTGAGAAGGATCGTGCCTTGGCGCGGCGTTTTCAAAAGGTCGATGTGGTCGAGCCGTCGGTCGAAGATACGGTGGGCATCCTGCGCGGTCTCAAGGCGCGCTACGAGTTGCATCATCATATCGAGTACAGCGATGAGGCTTTGCGTGCCGCTGCCGAGCTTGCAGCGCGTTATATCAATGATCGGCATATGCCTGATAAGGCCATCGACGTTATTGATGAGGCCGGTGCTTACCAGCGTCTGCAGCCTGAGGCGAGTCGACTTAAGCGTATTGATGTAGCACAGGTTGAAGACATTGTCGCTAAAATCGCTCGAATTCCGCCTAAGCACGTCAGCAGTTCGGACAAAGAATTGCTGCGTAATCTTGAGCGTGATTTGAAATTAACGGTGTTTGGGCAGGATGCTGCTATTGATTCTCTGGCCACTGCGATCAAGCTATCTCGCGCCGGCTTGAAATCGCCCGGTAAGCCGGTTGGCTCGTTCTTGTTTGCCGGGCCCACTGGGGTGGGTAAAACCGAGGCAGCGCGGCAGTTGTCGCGTGCCATGGGCATCGAGTTAGTGCGCTTCGATATGTCCGAGTACATGGAGCGGCATACCGTATCGCGCTTGATTGGCGCGCCGCCGGGCTATGTTGGTTTCGATCAGGGCGGCTTGCTCACGGAGGCCATTACTAAAACGCCGCATTGCGTGTTGCTGCTCGATGAAATCGAGAAGGCCCATCCGGAAGTCTTCAATCTGCTGTTGCAGGTTATGGATCACGGCACTCTAACGGACAATAACGGCCGTAAGGCGGATTTCCGTAATGTGATTCTGATTATGACCACCAATGCTGGTGCTGAGACGGCGGCGCGGGCGTCCATGGGCTTCACTCGCCAGGATCATGCGTCGGACACCATGGAAATCATTAAGAAGAGCTTCACGCCGGAGTTCCGCAATCGTCTCGATACTATTATCCAGTTTGGTCGGTTGAGCCATGAAGTAATCAAAAGCATCGTTGATAAGTTTCTCACCGAGCTGCAGGCGCAACTGGAAGACAAGCACGTGCTGCTGGAGGTGAGCCATGCCGCGCGCGATTGGCTGGCTGAGCGTGGTTATGACGCGCAGATGGGGGCGCGGCCAATGACACGTTTGATCCAAGACAAAATCAAGCGGCCTTTGGCTGAGGAGATTTTGTTTGGTGAGTTGGCCGAGCATGGCGGCGTAGTGCATGTTGATGTCGGGGTCGATGAGTTGACCTTCGACTTTGAAACATCGGCAGAGATGGCCTAGGGGGTAAATCCTAGGCAATAAAAAACGCCCGGTAAGCCGGGCGTTTTTTATTCGACGAGATTAACGGGCGCGGTAAGTGATGCGCCCTTTGCTCAAGTCGTACGGTGTCAACTCAACACGTACTTTGTCGCCGGTAAGAATGCGGATGTAGTTCTTACGCATCTTGCCAGAAATGTGCGCAGTGACGACGTGCCCGTTTTCCAATTCCACACGAAACATGGTGTTGGGTAGGGTGTCGACGACAGTGCCTTCCATTTCGAAGCTGTCTTCTTTCGACATGCAGTAAAATCCTCGGTAACCAATGATTGGCCCGGTGCAACTGGCTCCAGGCAAAAGCGGCGTGCATTGTGCCCGAAAAATGCGCTGCACGCCAATGACTTCAGGTCAGTATCGTCCAGCGTTGATTGACAAATAACTCAATTGGACGGTATTGGGTCTTGTAGCTCATTTTTCTGCAGCTCTTGATCCAGTAACCCAGATACACGCAATGCAGTCCTAGGCGGGCGGTTTCTGCGATTTGCCAGAGAATCGCGTAACGCCCCAAACTTCGGCGTTGGTGATCTGGATCGTAGAAGGTATAAACCGCGGAAAGACCGCTGGGCATCAGGTCGGTCACCGCCACCGCCAATAATTGTCCTTTAAGGCGGAATTCATAGAATCGCGAGAAGGCGAGGTCGCGAATCAGGAATGTGGAAAATTGTTCGCGATTGGGCGGGTACATGTCGCCGTCGGCGTGGCGCTGCTCAATGTAGCGTGAGTACAGCGCGTAATATTCTTCGCTAAAACTGGGCCGCGCGACGCTAACGTCGAGGTCGAGATTGTGCTTGATGATGCGTTTTTGTTGTCTGTTTGGGCTAAAACTGGCAGCTGGCAAGCGCGCAGGAATACAGGCCGAGCAGTTTTGACAGTGCGGGCGATACAGATGATCGCCGCTGCGGCGAAAGCCAACATCAGAAAGTTTGGCGTAGACGTTCACATCCATTGGCTGACTGGGATCTAGAAACAAGGTGGTGGCCTGTTCTGTCGGCAGGTAGCTGCATGGGTGTTCTTGAGTGGCATAAAACTTAAGTTGCGCCAGCTCGGTCATGGTCGGCTCTCAGGGGCTTGTCTGCTGATTGTAGGTGAGCGCTGGGCGCTCGCCTAGGCGCACCAGTCGGCGCTGTTGGGTTGTTCTAGGTGTGCCTGTAAATACCCAGCAAAGTCTTTGCGTGAGATCGCGCGCGCGCCAAGGCTGTGCAGGTGTTCGGTGGGCATCTGGCAGTCGATCAGGGTAAAGCCCCAGTGCTGCAGATGCTTTACTAGGGTGGCAAAGCCGACCTTGGAGGCGTTGTCGGCACGGCTGAACATTGACTCGCCAAAAAACAACTGACCCATGGCTAGGCCGTATAGGCCGCCGACCAGTTCGTCGTTACGCCAAACTTCCACCGAATGCGCAATGCCTTGGCGATGCAGTTCGAGGTAGGCGGCCTGCATCGGCGTGGTAATCCAGGTGCCGTCGGTATAAGCGCGTGGCGCCGCGCAGGCCTGAATTACCTGGGCAAACTCGCGGTCAAAGGTAACCTGGTAACGCTGTTGGCGTAGGCATTTGCCTAAGGAACGGGATATGTGCAATTCAGCTGGAAATAGCACAGTGCGCGGATCAGGTGACCACCACAAAATCGGTTGGCCATCCTGAAACCAAGGAAAGCAGCCGTGACGATAGGCTTGCACTAAGCGTTGCGGGCTGAGGTCGCCGCCGGCAGCGAGTAAACCGTTCGGTTCGCGCAGGGCTTTGTTGAGGGGGGGGAATTCGAACGAGTCGCGCTGTAGCCAAGTCAGCATTGTTTAACTGCCGATTTAGAGAAGTTGGGAGGCGGGCGCAGGGCGCCCGCTCAGGTTGCTTAAATGTCGAGGAACTTCTCGGCATCCAGCGCGGCCATGCAGCCAGCACCGGCTGAGGTGATGGCTTGACGGTAAACGTGGTCGGCGACGTCGCCGGCGGCAAAAACCCCTTCAATGCTGGTCACGGTGGCGTTGCCTTCGCTGCCGCCGCGCACCTTCAGGTAGCCGTTGTGCATTTCGAGTTGCTCGGTGAACAGCTCGGTGTTGGGCTTGTGGCCGATGGCGATAAATACGCCGGTTAGCGCCAGTTCTTTGCTCTCGCCACTAAGGGTGTTTTGCAGACGAATACCGGTAACGCCGCTGGCGTCGCCCAGCACTTCTTCCAAGCTGTGATTCCAGTGCAGGTGTACGTTGCCGTTGGCGGCTTTGTCGAACAGCTTGTCTTGCAAGATTTTTTCCGAGCGTAGCTTGTCGCGGCGATGCACCAAGTGCACTTCTTTGGCGATATTGGCCAGATACAGTGCTTCCTCAACGGCAGTGTTGCCGCCACCGATCACTGCGACCACTTGATTGCGGTAGAAGAAACCGTCGCAGGTGGCGCACGCCGAGACGCCTTTGCCCGAAAAAGCTTCTTCTGAGGGTAGGCCGAGGTATTGTGCGGAAGCACCGGTGGCGATAATTAGCGCATCACAGGTGTAGGTGGCGCTGTCGCCTTTGAGCACGAAAGGGCGCTGTTGCAGTTCGGCGGTGTGAATATGGTCAAAGACAATTTCGGTATCGAAGCGTTCGGCGTGCTTTTGCATGCGTTCCATCAAAGCCGGGCCAGTTAGGCCCTCAACGTCGCCAGGCCAGTTATCCACTTCGGTGGTGGTGGTTAGTTGGCCGCCGGCTTGCATTCCGGTAATCAGTAAGGGCTTGAGGTTGGCGCGGGCGGCATAGACCGCAGCACTATAACCGGCGGGGCCTGAACCCAGGATAAGCAGGCGCGAATGCTTGACGTCACTCATAAAAACTCCTCATAAGCCTTTGTCACGAAAGACAATGCGTGCTCCAATTGAGCCGCTGATTGGGTTTGCTAGTGCTTCTGGCCGCTATGCTACACCCAAGCATAAGAAGCCGGCAAAATGCGCTCTTGTGTATATACGCTGGCATTCATCAGCCGGTTAAGCCCGTACAATGATCATATTTAGCCGCCAACCTTGGGTTGCGGCCGCCTTAGGTGCAGGGAAATACGCGTTTTGAAGAACTCCACCGCGACTACAGCAGCAGTCCAAGCCTCCGCTTGGCGCCAACACCTGCATTATCGACTCAAAGAAGGCGCTTTACTGGCCCTGGTCGCTCTTTGTTTGATTTTGTGGATGGCGCTGCTCAGCTATGACAAAAGCGATCCGAGCTCCAGCAACAGTAATGTCGCCCAGGTGCAGAACGCTGCCGGTCTGGTGGGCGCTTGGTGCGCCGACTGGTTATTTGTGGCGTTGGGCTATTTCGCCTACTTATTTCCGTTACTGCTGGCCTCCAAGGCCTGGCAGGTGTTTCGTCAGCGCCATCAGCCATTCGATTGGAGCGGCTGGTTGTTTTCGTGGCGAATGATCGGCTTGGTGTTCTTGGTGTTGTCAGGTTCGGCCTTGGCTTATATCCATTTTCCGGCCGGCCACAGTTTGCCAGGTTCTGCCGGTGGCGCATTGGGCGAGAGTTTGGGCCAGTTGGCTGAACGTGCGCTCGGCGTGCAGGGCAGCACATTGATGTTTTTGGCGTTTTTTCTGTTCGGCTTAACCGTGTTCAGTGATCTGTCGTGGTT
>JAIETJ010000033.1 GCA_019745275.1 Pseudomonadaceae bacterium
GATTCAGAGCGTCGCCGACGCCCTGCAGTTTATTTCTTACTACCACCCGGTAGATTTCATTCAAGCCATGCACGAGGCGTACTTGAAAGAAGAGTCGCCGGCCGCGCGTGACTCGATGGCGCAAATTTTGATCAACTCGCGCATGTGCGCCACTGGTCATCGGCCAATTTGCCAAGACACCGGCATCGTGACTATTTTTGTTCGCGTTGGCATGGACGTGCGCTGGGATGGCGCCACCATGAGCGTCGACGACATGATCAACGAAGGCGTGCGCCGCGCGTACAACCTGCCAGAAAACGTGTTGCGCGCCTCTATTTTGGCCGACCCGGCCGGTGCGCGGAAGAACACCAAAGACAACACCCCTGCCGTAATCCACTACTCACTGGTGCCCGGTGACAAGCTGGAAGTTGACGTCGCCGCCAAAGGCGGCGGCTCGGAAAACAAATCGAAGATGGCCATGCTCAACCCGTCCGACTCGATCGTCGACTGGGTACTCAAGACCGTGCCAGAAATGGGCGCTGGCTGGTGCCCACCGGGTATGCTCGGTATTGGTATCGGCGGCACCGCTGAGAAAGCCGCGGTAATGGCCAAAGAAGTGCTGATGGACTCCATCGACATTCACGAACTAAAGGCCCGTGGCCCATCCAACCGCATCGAAGAAATGCGCCTGGAACTGTTCGAAAAAGTTAACCAACTGGGCATCGGCGCTCAGGGCTTGGGCGGTTTGACCACCGTGCTCGATGTAAAAATCATGGACTACCCAACCCACGCGGCCTCCCTGCCGGTGTGCATGATTCCTAACTGCGCCGCCACCCGCCACGCCCACTTCGTGTTGGATGGCACCGGCCCCGCCGAGCTAACGCCGCCACCACTCAGCGCCTACCCAGAAATCGTCTGGGAAGCCGGCCCAAGCGCCCGCCGCGTCAACCTCGACACCCTCACGCCAGCCGATGTACTGAGCTGGAAGCCGGGCGAAACCGTGCTGTTGAACGGCAAGATGCTCACCGGCCGCGACGCCGCGCACAAGCGCATGGTCGAGATGCTCAACCGTGGCGAAACCCTGCCGTTCGACCTCAAGGGCCGCTTTATCTACTACGTCGGCCCGGTTGATCCGGTGCGCGACGAAGTGGTTGGCCCAGCCGGCCCAACCACCGCCACACGGATGGACAAGTTCACCCGGCAGATCCTGGAAAGCACCGGGCTCTTGGGCATGATCGGCAAATCCGAGCGCGGCCCGATTGCCATCGAAGCAATCAAGGACAACAAGGCCGTGTACCTGATGGCGGTCGGAGGTGCGGCTTATTTGGTAGCGCAAGCAATCAAAAAATCCCGCGTGGTGGCCTTTGCCGAACTGGGCATGGAAGCCATCTACGAGTTCGAGGTGCAAGACATGCCGGTCACCGTGGCCGTCGACAGCAACGGTGAGTCAGTGCATATCACCGGCCCGGCCATTTGGAAGCACAAAATAGCCGAAAGCTTGGCCGTCGAAATCCAGTAACAGCAACGCCGCAATGAAAAACGCCCGGTCAATTGACCGGGCGTTTTTGTTTATGCAACCAATTCACCGAGCCTGCTCACCCCAGCATCTGCGCGGCGCAGCTTTGCTTGCGCCCGCGTTGCTTGGCCAAATACAACTGCGCATCGGCTTGGCCCAGCAACTCGACAGCGCTGCCCTGCACGCCCGCAGGTTTACAACAAACACCCACGCTCAGGCTAACAAAAGCCGCCACCGTAGAGTCGGCATGCTCGATCTGCAACCCAGTTACCCGCGCGCCCAATTCATCGGCTACTTGCTGCGCGCCACTCAAGTCGGTATCGGGCAGCAAACACACGAACTCCTCGCCACCATAGCGGGCGAGTAAGTCTGCCGGGCGTTTCAAACCGTTTTCCAGCGCGTTCGCGACACGGCGCAAACAGTCATCTCCGGCTTGATGGCCGTAATGGTCGTAATGGTCGTTATAGCGTTTAAAAAAATCGACATCCAGCATCAACACACTCAGCGGCGAGTTGCTGCGCACCGCACGATCCCATTCACGGGTCAGTCGTTCGTCAAAATAACGCCGGTTATGCACGCCGGTGAGGCCATCGATATACGCCCAGCGCCGCAGCAAATCGGCCTGTGCCTTGAGGGTTAGATGGATATTGACCCGTGCGCGGACGATTTTGACGTTAATAGGTTTGCTGATGAAGTCGACGGCGCCCAGATCGAGGCCGCGCATTTGTGCCTCATCACCAATGTGCGCGGTGACGAAAATGACCGGAATATCACGGCTAGCCGGATCCGCTTTAAGTCGGCGACACACCTCAAAACCATCCATGCCGGGCATTTCAATGTCGAGCAGAATTAGGTCTGGCTGCTGGTTGGCGCATACCTGCAACGCCTGCGCACCACTGGTGGCCATACACAGCTCATGGTCGGCGGCGAAGGCTTGATAGAGCACTTGAATGTTTAATGGCTGATCATCCACCAGCAAAATTTTCGCCCGCGGCACCGCCGCGGGATCGCTGCGCGGCGCACTGGCAAGCCGGGCATCAACGCTCATTCGCCATGCTCCGCAAGCAGCGTGGCGCAAAGCTGCAGCGCATGGGCAAACTCCAGCGCATTGATAGTGCTGGCCAAGATGTTTAACGGCGCAGCCAAGACGGGGGCAAACTGCGTTTGCAGGAGGTTAATCGACGCTAAAGCCTGCATATCCGAGTTTTCCAATAATTGCATCAGTGCGCGTAAGCCCGCGCTTAATGCCGGCCGATCAAGCTCCGCCGTAGGCTCTGCGCTGGACACCGCCGCTTTCTCGGCGACGAATGCCTGTTGCAAAGCGATAAGACCCGGCGCCGCTTGAATAATAGCCTGACACGCCTGCTCCACGGCAGCGGCCGCTTGCTCTGGCGGCGGAGAGCCGGCCAGTTGCTGCTCATCTTTAGCGGCTTCCAGGGCCAGCGCAGTGGCGCCCATTTGCCCGGCCAAGCCTTTCAGTGAGTGTAATAAACGCGAGGCCGACTGAGTGTCCCCTTGTGCCATCAGCGCGTGTAACTGATCGGGAATAGCCGCTAAATTCTCCAAAAACATCGGCAGTAAACGCTCATACAACTCTTGTTGGCCGGCCATAAACTGCAACGCTTGCGCAAGGTTCACCCCAGCGCTGGCTGCTGCTGCATCAACACTATTGGCCAGTGCCGGTGTCGCTGGCGAGACAGCACTGCTCGACGCCAGCGGCAGCGTGGCCAGGCCTACTTGCTGGCGCAGCACGTTAACCAAATGCTGCACGTCAAAGGGCTTACCGACATGTTCATTCATCCCAGCCAACGCACACGCTTCACGGTCAGACTGCATGGCGTTGGCGGTCATGGCGACAATCGGCAGATCCGCCAAGGCCAGATTTTGCCGGATCTGCCGCGTGGCGGTCAGGCCATCCATCACCGGCATCTGTAAGTCCATCAGCACCACATCAAATGCACGCGGGTTAGCCGTCAAAATATCCAACGCCTCTTGACCATGATTAGCGATGATGATGCCAGCCCCCTCGGCCTCCAGCAACTCGAAGGCAATTTGCTGATTATTCAGGTTGTCCTCCACCAACAATATACGCATGCCAGCTAACCGCTGGCTCTGCACCGGCTGCGCTAACACCTTGGACGTGCCTGGCATGGCGCTGGCCTGTGCGTCGACTAAGGCATCAAACAACATTGAGGCCGTCACTGGTTTAACCAAAAAGCCGTCGAGCAGTGCCTGCTCAGCAGCACTGCGCTGCAACAGCATTTCCCGCTGGTTAGCCGTGACCATAACGATTAATGGTGCCAGCGGGGCTGGCAATAGCGTGCGGATTTGCTCGCTGGTCTGCCAACCGTCGAGGCCGGGCATTTGCCAATCAATAAAAATCGCCTCGAAGGGCTTGGCCGCGCCTTGGTGTTGCTGCAACAGGCTTAATGCCTGCTCGCCGCTGTCGGCCAGCGTCACCTGCCAGCCCAGTGACTCAGCCATAGGTTTAAACAGCTCGCGGACATTGGCATTATCGTCCACCACTAATACCCGCAAAGCCTGCCGCGCTGGCAGCGGCAAGTCCGGCTTATCCGGATTAGCCAGCGCCAAGGGTAATTCCAACGTGAAGAAAAACCGACTGCCCTGCCCCAACGCGCTGTCAAGCTCAAGCGTCCCGCCCATCAAGGCCACCAAGCGCTGACTGATCGCCACACCCAAACCCGTGCCACCAAAACGCCGCGTGATAGAGGCTTCGGCCTGGGTAAAACCGCTAAAGATCAGCGCTTGATTTTCCGGGGCAATGCCGATGCCCGTGTCGCTCACGGCAAACTGCAGAGTGACCTTGGCCGCGTCCAGCGCCAACACCTTGATCGACAGACACACCTCGCCTTGCTCGGTGAACTTAACCGCATTACCGCCCAAATTAATCAGCACTTGCTGCAAGCGCATAGCGTCGCCATACAACTGGCGCGGCAAGCGCGGGTCTATATCAAAGAGCAACTCAACCTGTTTGGACTTAAGGTTGCTGGCGAGAATCGTCGACAACTCACGCAACACTTGCTGGAACGCGAACGGCTGCGGATCAAGGGTCATTTTGCCGGCTTCGATTTTAGAGAAGTCTAAAATCTCATTGAGCAAACCTAACAAGGCACGCGCCGCCCCTTCGGATTTAGCCGCATAGTCGGCCTGCTTGCTGTTCAGTTCGGTTTTGCCCAGCAGCGTCAGCATGCCCAGCACCGCGTTCATTGGGGTGCGCAACTCGTGGCTCATATTGGCCAAGAACTCTGATTTCGCTTGGTTGGCTTGATCGGCCGCCAGCTTTGCCTCGCGCAATAACGCTTCAGCCTGATGCTGAGCGGTAATGTCGCGGTTAATCCCCATCACCAACAGTGCCTTACCGCTTGCATCGCGCTCAACGATGGCCGCGCCTTGAATAAAACGAACCTCACCGCTACGACTGTAAATCCGAAATACCGGGTCATACACATCAGTACCAGCAACAGCGCTCTGCAACTTAGCCTCCGCTACCTCCACGTCGTCTGGGTGCACGCGCGAACGCCAATCGCTATAGAGCAAAGCACCGGTAAGTGGCACCGGCATGTCATAAATGCGGTGCATACCTGAGTCGAAGGTTAAACAGTCATCGGCAAGACTCCACGTCCACACCCCCAACTGGGCAACCTCTGCCGCCTTGGCAAGTTGATCGCGAGCCATGCGCAAGTTCACTTCTTGCTCTTTGGCTGCGCTAATGTCGAAGCGAATGGAGATGTATTTTTCAACGTGCCCATCACTCCCCATAAAGGGCGCGATGGTGGTATCGACCCAATACAGCGCACCGTTTTTGGCTCTATTACACACCACCGCATGCCAAGGCTCGCCGTGGGAAATAGCCTGCCACATGCTCAGCCAAAACTCGGTCGACTGTACACCCGAGTTAACGATCCGATGGTTCTGCCCCAGCAGTTCTTCGCGGCTGTAGCCACTGATTCGGCAAAATGCCTCGTTCACCTCGGTAATCCGCCCGGCACGGTCGGCCACCGAGATAATTGCATACTGCTGCAGGGTACTCAGTAAGGCTCTGTTGTCGCGTAACGCAGCCTCCAAACGCAGTTGCTCGGCGCGCCGTTCGGTAATATCCGACTCAATGGCCATAAAACCGCTGAGGATGCCTAGGTGATCGTGCAGCGGTTGAATCTCCAGCTCGATCAAATACTCCTGCCCCGCCTTAGTGCGATTTAACAGCTCACCACTAAAGCTTTGCCCGGCATTTAAGGCACTGCGCATCCGCGTGACGGTGTCGGCCGAGGTGCTGGTGCATTGCAACAGTTGCCCCGGCGAACAACCCACAGCCTCGGCGGCGGTGTAGCCAGTGATGCGCTCAAAACCGGCATTCACCCAAGTAATGCGGCGTTGCGGATCGGTAATGACTACCGCATTGGAGGTTTTACGCACCACAATCGCCAAGCGCTCAAGGTCTAGCGTCATGCTCCTGGCCAGGCGTTCAGCCTTGCTGCGAGCGCCGCCAGTTTGCAGCAGCAGCAACGCCAACAAGCCACTGAGCAAGGCTCCAGCACCGCCCAGCAACCACGGTGAAAGGCGGTCTATGGAGGCCTCAAAAGTCGGCGTACTGCTGGCGTGCAAGGTCACTATGCGGCCCGGCAACGACACTTGAGAGCTCTGTGTAAATAGCCGTTGCACCTGCGGCTCAGCGCCAACCGGCGCACCGACCAGGTGTTGATCGGCGTCGAACAGCAACGCTTCGCGCGACATGCCGGATGGGGAATCAAAAAGCTCAAAATCAATCCGCTGCGCCGTTACGTCCGCAATGCCCGCGAGCAGTTCGTTAATCACTAACGGGGCATACAGCAAACCGACTAATGCGGCGCGGCGCTCAGCGACGCTGCTGAGTACGGAATTCTTGGCATACAGCGGCACATACAAGAGCACGCCTGGCGTTTTCCCGCTGTCTTGCACCAGGGTAATGCCGCCAGTAATAGCCGCCTGCCCGGTATCGACCGCCTGCTGCGCGCCCCTACGGCGCACCGCCTCCGAGCCAATATCCAAGCCTAACGCCGGGCCGTTATGGGCCAGCGGCTCAATAAACTTGATCACAAAGAGGTCGTCTCGTTGCTGCTTATCTAACTCACGGACAGCGAACTGGGGCGAATCGTCGGCCTGCTCGGCCGCAATAAAACGAGGCAATTCGCCGCGCTTAAGCCACTGAATAAAACCAAAACCGCGCACCCCTGGAAACTCACGCGGCATGTCACGCGAGGTAACAGCGGCGCGAAACTCAATGCGGCCAACATGCCTACTGGCGGCAAAAACACTGCGCACGCCGTGTAACCCATACACCGGCAGCTTAAAACGCCGCTCAACTTCACCTCTCACACGCTCAACACTGCGCTGAAACTCGGCACGGGCCTGGGCCTGAATATCGGCCGCCAGCCACCATGCACCCGCCGCCGAAAAGCTGATACCCAGCACTAACACCAGCAGTGGCAAAAATACCCGTCTATGCACGCGTTGCTCAGTCGGTAACGTCATCCAAGCATCCTTATTACCCTGATCCGCAGGCTAGGTACCGGCTATGCAACTTGGC
Organism: Pseudomonadaceae bacterium; assembly: GCA_019745275.1. GTDB lineage: Bacteria > Pseudomonadota > Gammaproteobacteria > Pseudomonadales > Pseudomonadaceae > Aquipseudomonas. The sequence continues at coordinate 7,080 of JAIETJ010000033.1, forward strand.
AAGGCCTGCCAAGTAATGCGGTTCGCGCAAAAAACCCAAGGGTTATGCGCACTGCTCATAGCCTAGAACATCCGACGATACCCCGCCAAAAAGCGCGCAAAAGATTCAACACGGCCAAAACGCCAAACGCCCAGTCGATGCTGGGCGTTTGGCTTAGTAAGTTTAGCGGGTTTAGATTTTAGCGCTGCATGCGCTGCTGGCTAGGCAGTTCGCGCACATTGGCCGGCCGCTGACTGAGAAAGCGAATACAACTGACCCGCAGAAACGAGGCGAAGTTAACCACCTCACCCCGGTACTCCAACACCTCGTCGTACAGCTTGGTGATCAACTGATTGGTGCTCATGCCATCAACCGCGGCGATTTGCGCGAGAATGTCCCAGAACTGATTCTCCAACCGCAAGGTGGTCACCAGCCCACGGATACGCAAAGAGCGCGAGCGCGACTCATACAGAATCGGATCAGCTTTAACGTACAACTCGCACATGCGCTAACTCCTGACTTAAGCGTATTACAGAATGATTTTCGTACCCAGCAACACCAAAAAGGCCGCCAACCAACTGGGATGCGCAGGCCACGCCGGTGCGCTGACCAAGTTACCTTCAACGTGCGCCTGATCGGCATTGATGGCAATAAATTTACCGCCCGCCAACTTCACCTCCGGCTCACACGCCGGATAGGCGCTGCACTCGCGGCCCTGCAGCACACCCGCCGCCGCCAACAACTGCGCACCATGACAGACGGCGGCCATCGGCTTGTTGGCGACAGCGAAGGCTTGCACCAAGGCAATCACCTGCGGATTTAAACGCAAATACTCAGGCGCTCGGCCACCAGGAATCAACAGTGCGTCGTAGTCGTCGGCGTTAACCTGGGCAAAATCAAAGTTCAGGGCAAAGTTATGCCCCGGCTTTTCACTGTAGGTTTGCTCGCCTTCAAAATCATGGATGGCGGTGCGCACGGTTTGCCCAACGACCTTATCCGGGCACACCGCATGCACCGTGTGACCGACCATCTGCAGCGCCTGAAACGGCACCATCACTTCATAATCTTCAACGTAGTCGCCAACCAACATCAAA
>JAIETJ010000005.1 GCA_019745275.1 Pseudomonadaceae bacterium
CCGCTGTATTTTTTTAATGTGGCGATCCCGGCCATTCTGCGCGTTCAGGGTGTTGATCTGCGGTGGATCGGCATGTTGTCGCTGTTGTATCTGCCGTGGGCGTTTAAGTTTATGTGGGCGCCTTGGGTTGACCGGTATTTCATCCCACGGCTTGGTCGGCGGCGTAGCTGGTTGATTTTTACCCAGTTGGCGGTGATTGCCGGGGTTATTGCCTTGGCATGCACGGGTGTGGAGTCTGGCCTGTGGGCTTTTATCCTGCTGGGTGTGTGGATTTCAACCTTTGCCGCGACCCAGGACATTGCCATCGACGGTTATGCCGTAGAGGCCTTTCCAGTGGCGCAATACAGCCTGGCCAGCACCGCGCAGAGTATCGGCGTGGCAGTTGGCAGTCTGTTAGGCGGCGCGGGCAGTCTGTATTTGTATGAGCTGTATGGCTGGCAAACAGCGCTGCTCAGTTTGGCAGGTTTAATCAGCCTAACCTTATTCGCCCTCGGCGCAGTTAATGACGCTGAGCAATCCGACAACGCCTTTCTTGCGCGCTTTAAACCGAGTTTAGGCCGCGTGTTTGCGCGGCCGGAAATTCGCCGGCTGTTGTTAGTGATTGTTATCTATCGCCTCGTTGAGGCGCCGGCCATGGCGATGCTCAATCCCATGTTGATCGATGCCAATTGGTCGCTGAGCAGTGTCGGTCTGTTGTTTTCGGTGTTCGGCGCGGGCGTCGGGGTGTTGGCGGCCATCACCGGTGGTTGGCTGGTCAAGCGGGATGGCGCGGTGCGCTGGTTGCTGGGCGCGGGCTGGTTGCGCACGGCCGCTTATGGCCTGTTGGGCATGGCCTTGCTGGCGGGCTGGCTAAACACCTGGACGCTTAGCGCCGCAGTACTGGCAATTCTGGCCATTCGTTATCTGGCGATGACTGCCCTCTATGCGCACTTTATGCAGCATTGCTCGCAACAGCAGGCCGGCACCGACTTTACCGTGTTGGTGTGCTTTGAATTGTTGGTGTTCTTTTTGGGTGCCGCTGTTTCTGGCTTTTTAGCCAAGGCCTTGGGCTATGGCGGCCTGTTCATCCTGTTAACGGCGCTGTCGTGCGTCAGCGTGCTGCTCAGTCAGCGGCTGATGCGCCCGGCTGTGGCCCCGATCTATCCCTCGTGCGTTTCTAACAGATAGGAGTTGTTCATGCGCTTTACATCCTTTGCAGTATCGCTATTAGCCGCAGCTGTGTGCCAGCAAGTGCAGGCCGAAACGGCCAATCCGTCGCCCGCCAAGCCGGCAGCTATTGAGCTGGAGGCCAATATTGTCAGCGCTAGCCGCACGCGCAGCAGCATTGCCGATATTGCCGGTGCGGTACAAACCATCCCGCGTGAGCAAATTGAGCAGCAAGCGGCGGCTGGTCGTAAGGTTGCCGATATTCTCGCGCAATTGGTGCCATCGCTTGGGGTAAGCAGCGGTACGACCAGTAACTACGGGCAAACCATGCGTGGTCGGCAGGTTCAGGTGATGATCAATGGCGTGCCGCACACCGGTTCCCGTGACGTAGCTCGGCAACTGAACAGTGTCAGCCCCGCGTCGATTGAGCGCATCGAAGTCTTGTCGGGTGCGACCAGTCTGTACGGTGCCGGTGCCACCGGCGGGATTATTAATATTGTCACCAAGGGCAATCAGGGCGAGGCGTTAGGCTTTAACTCTGGGGTTGGCGTGACGGCGGGCGGCAAGCATATTTCGAGCGATGGTCTGGCCTATGACGTTAGTCAAAGCGTCAGTTTCGCCGCCGATAAGGTAGATGGTTATTTAGGCGCCAACTTTACTCAGCGTGGCGCGCAATTTGATGCGGATGGCGAGCGCATCGCTCCTGAGCCGGCGCAAACGGATCGGCACGATACCGAAACTCTGGACCTGAATGGTCGTTTGAACTTCCAGCTGAACGATACGCAAAGCCTGCGGTTCGCCGCGCAGTATTACAACGATGAGCAAGACACCGATTACGCGCCGGATTACGGCAAAAATTTGTCTTACCTGTTTAATCCCAAGTTGGATCCTTCGCTGGATGCCGTGCATGGCCTGCAACTGGACGATCAGCCCTTCACTAAGCGCTATAACCTCAGCGCCACCTATGAAAACCAAGATGTGTTCGGCCAACAGTTGACGGCTGAGGCCTATTACCGCAAAGAGACTGCCCGGTTTTTCCCTTTTGCCTCGTATCTAGGCACACCGCGCACGCAGCAGTTCGTAACCTCGCTGCCTATCTCTAACGGGCAAAAACGGGCGTTGCTGGGTAATGCTTACGCGGTGTTGCAGTCGGAGTCTGAGGTGGATGTGGTTGGTTTAATGACCGCCATGCAGTCCAACTTTAGGCTCGTGGATAAGCCGGTCGAGCTCACCTATGGGGTCGATTTGCAGCGGGAAAAAGACAGCCAGTCGGCCGACGGCATGAGCCTCAAGGGTTTTCAAACGAGTAATGGCACGGCGTATCAGGCAACCGGCAAGCAATATGCGTTTGGCCCGGATGTGGAGTTGAAAACCATCGGAGTATTCACTCAGTCGAGCACCCGCATTACCGAGCAACTGGCGATCAAGGCCGGGGTGCGCTTTGAGCAAATAGAAAGCTCCAGTTCATCGTTTACGCCAACATCCGAGCTGTTGTTTGCCGATTACTTAGCGCAATACCGGTTGAATTACCCCACCGCCGATATCGCTTCGGGTGATGTGAAGCACCATGCCACTTTGTTTAACCTCGGCGCGGTGTACGACCTAGACGCCTCCCAGCAGTTGTTTGCTAATTATTCGCAAGGCTTCAGCTTGCCGGATATGCAGCGCACCCTGCGCGATGTGCAGCCGGGCTTTGTGGTTAAAAGCGAAAACGTCGACCCGATTACCGTGGACAGCATCGAAGCCGGCTGGCGCACACAAATTGGTGACACTGGCAGCGCCAATGTCACCGGTTTCTACAACAGCTCAGACAAAGTTGTGCAGTTTCAACGCGACTTCAGTGTCAACGTGGCCGACACCGATGAGCGCTTCTACGGTGCTGAAGCGGCATTGAGCTTGCCGCTGACGGTTAACTGGTCGGCGGGCGGCAGCCTGGCCTATACCCGCGGGCAATTTAAAGACAGCTCGGGCACTTGGCGTGAACTCAATGCCTACCGTGCGACACCGTTGAAATCGACGCTGTTCGGCGAGTGGAATAACCGCAATGGGCAAAGCGTACGCCTGCAAATGTTGGCCATTAGCGGCTCCGATCGCGCCTATGACGACTCGTTAAAAGCCACGTATGACAGTAATGTGCGCGCGACCAGTGCAGCGAAAATTCAAGGCTATGCGGTGCTGGACTTGATTGCGCAAACTGAACTGCCGCAAGGTAAGGTCAATGTCGGCCTGTACAACATGCTCAACCGTGACTACCAAACCGTGTACAGCCAAGAGGCGGTGGCCACCTACGGTAAGATGTCCGGTATTCCGGCCGAAGGTCGTACGGTGGCCATGAGTTACTCGATTGATTACTAAGGGCTAGCGGCTTGGCGGCCGGTAAAGGTCAGCAGGTGCAACGCCTGCGACACCCGGTCACAAGGTTTTACCTTGAGTCGCGCGGGTGAGCGGCGGATAATTAATCAATTCGATTCTCATTTGGGTTTGGTTATGCGTCCCCGTTTACCTCGCTGGATCTTTCTGCCGCTGCTCAGCCTGCTCTGTTTCAACCTGCCCGCCAGTGCTGCTGATGTTCCTGAGACATCGGCGCGGGCGCTGCATTTACTCAGTTATTTGGGCGCCGATTACCCCGCCACAGTGGCTGCCGGTGAGGTGCTGGATGCGGCCGAGTACCGCGAGCAGTTGGAGTTTCTCGGGGTGTTGCAGGGGTTGCTGCTGAGTTTGCCAGCCGATCCGCAGCGCGGCGAGCTGGAAACCGGAGTGGCGCAGTTGCGTCAGGCGGTCGAGCAGCGCGCGGATGGCGCTGGGGTGTCGACGCAAGCTCGGCACTTGGCCATGCGCTTAAGCACGATTTATCAAGTCAGTCTGTTACCGGCGATCACTCCCGATCCGCAACGCGGTCAAGCCTTGTATACCGAACAGTGCAGCGTTTGCCATGGCCCTATTGGCTTGGGTGATGGCCCTGCCGGCATGGGCATGCAGCCGCCACCGACGAATTTGCACAACGGCGCACGGCTGGACAATCTGAGCTTATATGACTTGTTCAATACCCTTGGTTTGGGCATTGATGGCACTGACATGGCGTCCTTTAGTGATCAGTTGAACGAGCGTCAGCGTTGGGATTTGGCCAGCTATATCGCCGGCTTCAGTGCCGCTCCGGTTACTGCAATGGCCAGTGATTTTACCTTGGCCGAGTTGGTTGAGCGGACCCCGGCGCAAGTTCTCGCCGCCCAAGGTGTGGATGCCGCCGCCAGCTTTCGAGCCTTGCGGGCTAAGCCGCCGGCCAGTCAGCGCGGTCCACAACAGCTGCTTGAACACACCCGTGTGACCCTCGATAAGAGCCTGGCGGCCTATGTCAGCGGCGAGCGTGAGCAGGCTTACGATTTGTCGGTGGGGGCTTATCTGGAAGGTTTTGAGCTGGTGGAGGGGGCGCTGAATAACCTCAATCCAGAGCTGCGCAAAACCACCGAGAAAGCGCTGATGGCCTATCGGCAAGCCCTGCAAGACGGCTTGCCGCAGACGCAAGTGGCCGAGCAATTAGCGCTCGCCCAAGGCTACCTCGATGAGTCGGGCGCATTGCTTAAGGGCGGCAGCATGAGCGCCTCGTTGAGCTACGTCTCCAGCCTGATGATTCTGCTGCGTGAAGGTTTGGAAGCGATTTTGGTGTTGGCGGCGATCTTGGCCTTCTTGCGCAATACCGGTCAGCAAAGTTCCTTGCGCAGCGTGCATGTGGGGTGGGGTTTGGCCTTGTTGGCCGGCGTGGCAACCTGGGCGCTGGCGGCCTATGTGATCAGTATCAGTGGCGCGCAACGTGAACTGCTGGAAGGTGGCACGGCGCTATTTGCCAGTGTGGTGCTGCTCTGGGTGGGCGTGTGGATGCACGATCGCCGCCACGCCGCTGCCTGGCAGTCGAGCATTCGTGGCCATCTGCAAGGTGGTGGCGGGCGCTTTGGGTTTGCCGCGCTGGCGTTTTTTGCGGTGTACCGCGAGCTGTTTGAAGTCATCCTGTTTTACGAAACCCTCTGGCTGCAAGCCGGCCCGAGCGGCCACAGCATGGTCTTGGCGGGTGCCGGCACGGCCTTGCTGCTGCTGGTGTTGTTGGCGTGGGTGATCTTGCGCGGCAGCGCCAAATTGCCGCTGGCGACCTTCTTCAGCGTTAACGCTGTGCTGCTTTGCGTGCTCTCGGTGGTGTATGCCGGGCACGGCGTGAAGGCCCTGCAAGAGGCCGGCATCTTCGGCGCGCACCCGGTAGGGTTCTTTGAGTTTGACTGGTTGGGAATCCACCCGGATGCTTGGTCGCTGGGCGCGCAGAGTGTCGCGTTGCTCGGTGTCGCGCTGTTGTACGGCCGCAGTTGGTGGCGGCAGAGGGCTTAAGGATGCGCGTGTGGATTGATGCCGATGCCTGCCCGAAAGCGGCCAAGGATCAGTTGGTCAAATTCGCCCTGAAGCGTAAGTTCGAGGTCGTGTTAGTGGCCGGTCAGGCGCAAATCAAGCCGGCGTTTGCCTGCGTGAAGTTGATCGTGGTGCCGAGCGGGCCGGATGCCGCCGACGATTATTTAGTCGAGCACGCGCTGCCCGGTGAGCTGGTGATTTGCAGCGATATTCCGCTGGCTGATCGGCTGATCAAAAAAGGCGTAGCGGCGCTCGACCCGCGTGGTAAAGAGTTTGACGAGCGCAACATGGGCGATCGCTTGGCACTGCGTAATCTGTGCACCGACCTGCGCGAACAAGGGCAAATGGGCGGTGGGCAGGGCGCTTATGGCGAGCGTGACAAGCAAGCCTTCGCCAATGCCCTCGACCGGATCCTCACCCGCTTGCAACGAGTGAATCCAACCGGTGGTTGAGAGTAACGCGGCATAGCCGTGCGCCGTCGTTGCTCAATCGGTTGTCAGCCGCACAGATAGGTGCCGGTACCCACGGCCACCAGTGTGCCGTCGTCCGAGTGCAGTTCGGTGCGCACCACCGCCACCTTGTTGCCCGAGCGCAGCAGCACGGCATGGGCGGTGAAGCGTTGGCCGCGACCGGGGCGCAGGTAGTCGATGCGCAGGTCGATGGTGCCGAGTTTCGATAGCTTGCTCATGCGCTCATGGGCCGACAGGTGTTGATGGCGCTCGAAGGCACCGATCAACGCCATGGCGCCGCCGGCTACGTCCAACAACGAAGAAATGACCCCGCCGTGCAAGATGCCGTGGACGAAGTTGCCGATTAGCTCGGGCTTCATCGGCAAGTACATCAGCACCTTTTGCGCGCTCATTTCGCCCAGTTCGATGCCCAGTACCTTATTGAACGGAATCCGCTCAAAAAAACTGTGCAAGGCGCTTTGCAGGTCAGCGGTAAGTTCGAAGGGGGCGGTAGACATGGCGGACCTAAGCAGGAGGGCAGGAGCGCTGAGACTGGCTCAGTGCTGTGGATTTAGCCAGCGTACGGCATAACTGCCACGGCGGTTGGCGCAATCAGCCGGTTGTATGGTGTTACCCGGTGGATCGCTGCCTGTCGCCAAATGCCGCTCGTTTTGGCATCTGCCGTCGCGGCGCTCGGCGCAGGCCCGACTAGGCTTAACGGCAACCGGGCGCGGGCTTAGCAAAGCAATCGCGCCGCTACTGGGTGAGCCTGCCGTGGGTGTCCGATGAATTACATTGTCTATGCGATACCGTTTTTTGTGGGGTTAATTGCCCTTGAGTTGCTGGTCGATCGCTGGCGCGGGGTGAGCACGTATCGCCTCGCCGATGCAATCAATAGCCTCAGTGCCGGGGTGCTGTCGCAGATCAGCGGGTTATTGACCAAGGGGCTTGGTCTGCTTACCTATGCCTTCGCTTGGCAGCATTTGGCGCTCTTCGACATCCCCAGCGAGCCGCTGTGGGTCTGGGTGCTGGCGTTTGTGCTGTACGACTTTTGCTACTACTGGAACCATCGTCTTGGGCACGAGCGCAATGTGCTCTGGGCTGCGCACTCAGTGCACCACCAGAGTGAGGATTACAACCTGTCGACCGCACTACGGCAGACCAGCACTGGGTTTATTTTCGGCTGGATTTTCTACTTGCCGATGGCGCTGCTGGGTGTGCCGCCGCTGGTGTTTTTAAGCGTGGCAGCATTGAACTTGCTCTATCAGTTTTGGGTGCACACCCGGCATATCCCTAAGCTTGGCTGGTTCGAGTGGGTGTTTGTCAGCCCCTCTAATCACCGCGCGCACCATGCGCAAAACGCGGTGTATATGGACCGCAATTATGGTGGCGTATTTATTCTCTGGGATCGTCTGTTCGGCACCTTTCAGGAGGAGCTAGACGAGCATCCGGTTATTTACGGAGTCACCCGACCGCTGGCCAGTTGGAATCCGCTGTGGGCCAACCTGCAGTTTTACGCCCAGCTATACAGCGATGCGCGGCGGGCCGAGTCGTATTGGGACAAACTACGCATTTGGTTTATGCGCACCGGTTGGCGGCCTGCCGATGTGGACGCCAAATACCCGCTGGCTAAACTCGATTTACGCCAGTTTGTGAAGTACGAGGTGCCGCTCAGTGGCGCACAAAAAGCCTATGTTGCGCTGCAGTTTGGCTTGAGTGTGTTGGCGGGGAGTTATTTGCTAGTGCTCAGTTCGAGCCTGACGACTGAGTTGTTACTGGCCAGTTTGGGCTGGTTGGCGCTGAGCTTATACAGCTTCGGGGTGTGGCTGGAGAGCCGACCAGCGGCGCGCTACTGGGAATGGTTACGCTTAGCGCTGAACGTGCCGTTGCTGGTGTGCCTGGAGCGTGCCGGGTTGTTGTCGCTGGCCAATGGCGGCTGGCTGCTGCTGGCGGGTTATAGCCTTGGCAGCCTGCTGTGGTTGTCGCGCGTGGCGATTGCCCAGCGCTAAATCAGGCTTTATTCGCTGCCTTTAACTTGCTTAAAACGGCGTCGTAGCCAAAAGCCGACGCCGAT
>JAIETJ010000125.1 GCA_019745275.1 Pseudomonadaceae bacterium
AAATTGGCTGGGCATGTTCGGCTCCTAGGTGTCGGTGATACAGGATCAACCTTAACCTAAGGGCAAGGTCAAACCTTTATTGACTACTTGGCACGGCGATTAGGTGCAGGCCATTGCCGGTGAGGGCGATGCGGTATTTACGAATTTCACCGGCTTGTAGCTGAATATCCTCGCCGCGAATTTGCGTGAACGCTGGGATGCAACCCGTGCCGCCGAGCATGCCCATGCGCACCGACACCGGCCCGGCCGGTAAATTAAACGAGGCAGAGTCGCCTTGGTAGAGGCGCGAGACCAGCTGGTTTTGCAGGTAAATGCCGATATCGCAAGGCGTTGCTACTTCTAAGCGCTCGCGCGAAATAATCAGCACGCCATAGTTCATCAGCGGATCGCCGCTGGCGTGCAGGGGCGCTAGGGCGAGAGCCAGTAGCAACAGGGCAAGTTTGGGCATAGCCACCTCGATCGCAGAATCAATATGGTTAGAGCTTGGGCGCAGACGGTCGAGACGGCAAGTGCCGGGTGCAGGCCGTAGGGGCGAAATAAGAGACAAGCTATAAGGCGCAGGGAATAAGGTTCCCATGCATCGTTCAGCCCAGTACCATCGGTGCATAAATGTTCAATTAGCCGTCACGGAGACGACGATATGCCCTTTAGTCGCCATTGCCACGCTGCAGTTTGCGGTTTCTCCCTTAGCCTGCTGCTCAGTTCTTTAGCGCAGGCCGCCGCTCCCGCGCAAACAGCCCCTACGCCTGCACCACCTTCGGTGAGTGTGGAAGTGGTAGCGGTGGCGAGCCAACCGTTGGTGCTCGAATACCCGGCGCTGACTGCCGGCTATAAGCAGGTGCAGGTGCGCGCTCAGGTGAATGGCATTTTGCGGGAACGCAGTTATGTCGAGGGCAGTAAGGTCAAGAAGGGGCAGGTGCTTTTTGTTATCGACCCTAAGCCCTATGAGGCGGCACTGGCTCGGGCTAAGGGCTCGCAGGCGCAAATGCAGGCGCGTACTTGGCAAACTGAGCGCGAACTTAAGCGTATCCGTGAGTTGCAAAAGCGCGGTTTTGCCAGTGAAAAAGAGCTGGATGACGCCACCTCTAACTACGAGCAAAGCAAAGCCAACCTCGAGTCGGCCAAGGCCGACGTGCAGTCGCGGCAGATTGACCTCGACTACACCACCGTTGAAGCACCGATTAGCGGTGCCAGCAGCCAAGAAACCGTATCTGAAGGCAGCTTGATGGTGGCTGGCGACCCGAACGCCAGCTTGCTGACCAGCATCACCCAACTCGACCCGCTGTATGTGAACTTCTCTTACCCAGACGCCGACGCCGAGCGTTTTCGCCGCGAAATTCAGGCGGGTACGGTACGCTTGCCGGATGGCAAAAAGCTCACCGCCGAGTTGAAAATGGGCGATGGCTCGCTGTACCCGCTTAAGGGTAATGTCGATTTTATCGACAGTTTAATTAACACCGGCACTGGCAGCGTGAGTGCGCGAGTGGTAATCCCTAACCCAGATTTGAAACTGTTTCCCGGCCAGTTTGTGCGGGTGCTGATTGAAGGCTTGAGCATCCCGGATGCCATCTCCGTGCCGCAGCGGGCGATTTCGCAAACCCCTGCGGGCACCGCCGTGTTTGTGGTGGATGGGCAAAACATCGCCCATCTGCGGCCGGTCACGCTGGGTTCCACAGTGGCTGATCGCTGGATTGTTAAAAGCGGGCTGCAGGCTGGGGAGAAGGTGATTGTTGAAGGCATATCAAAAGTGCGCCCGGACATGCCTGTCAGCACCGGTGCCGCCCCGGCGGCAGTTCCTGCCGCTAAGCCATAAGGAGCGTTGCCCGTGATTTCTCGCTTCTTTATTGACCGGCCGATCTTCGCTGCGGTCATCTCAATTGTAATTACCTTGGCCGGCTTGGTTTCGATCAAAGAGCTGCCGGTCTCCCAGTTTCCGCCAATCTTGCCGCCGCAGGTGGCAGTGACCGCAACCTATCCCGGTGCCAGTGCTCAGGTAATCGCCGAAACCGTCGCCGCGCCTTTGGAGCAAAAAATCAACGGCGTGCAGGGCATGATTTACCAGCTGTCTAACTCGTTTAGCAGCGGCAACATGACTCTGCAAGTGTACTTCGATGTGGGCACCGATCCGGATCAGGCCACCACCGACGTTAACAACCGCGTACAGCAGGCGCTGGCGCAGTTGCCCGAGCAAGTCCGCCGGCAAGGTGTGGTAGCCAAGAAAAAGTCTTCCGACATCCTGCAAATGGTGGTGTTGTCTTCACCGGATAATAGCCTTACTCCAACCTACATCAGTAACTACGGCGTTATTAACGTGATTGATGAGTTGGCTCGCTTACCTGGGGTGGGCGATGTGGCTCAGTTTGGCGCGAAAAACTACTCCATGCGCATCTGGCTCAAGCCGGACAAACTGGCGCAGTTCAACTTGACCCCCTCGGATGTGTCGGATGCCATTCAAAAGCAAAACTCGCAATTTGCCGCCGGCACTTTTGGTCAGGAGCCGATGGCCACTCGGCAAGACTTCACTTACACGGTAACCACCGACGGGCGCTTCTCCGAACCCTCGGAGTTTGAAAATATCATCCTGCGCACCGATAGCACGGGTGCCAGCTTACTGCTCAAAGATGTCGCACGGGTTGAATTGGGCGCGCAAGACTACGGCATGTCGACCGTGCTAAATGGTAAGCAAAGCGCCGTGTTCGGGGTGTATTTGTCCCCCGGCGCGAACGCGCTGGAAACCGCCAAGTTGGTGCGTAGCACCATGGAGCGGGTGGCCACGCGCTTCCCTAAAGGCATTGCTTATACCATCCCTTACGACACCACCATTTTCGTTAATGTGTCTATCGAAGAAGTGCTGCATACCTTCGTTGAAGCATTGTTGTTGGTGATTTTGGTGGTGTTTGTGTTCTTGCAGAACTGGCGCGCCACACTGATTCCGGTGTTGGCGATTCCCGTGGCCTTGGTCGGCACCTTTGCCGGTATGTATGCGCTGGGCTTCTCGATCAACCTGCTGACCCTGTTTGGCTTGGTGCTGGCCATCGGCATTGTGGTGGACGACGCCATTGTGGTGATCGAAAACGTCGAGCGGGTGATGCGCGACGAGAAACTGCCGCCGCGTGAAGCCACCATTAAAGCCATGGAAGAGGTGACCGGGCCGATTATTGCCGTGGTGCTGGTGCTCTGCGCGGTGTTTATTCCAGTGGCCTTTCTCGGTGGTCTGGCTGGGCAGATGTACAAGCAGTTCGCGATTACCATCGCCATTTCGGTGGCGATTTCCGGCCTAGTGGCTTTGACTCTATCGCCAGCGTTGTGCGCGATTCTGCTCAAGGCCGATCACGCCGATCATCAACCGATTGCCCCGTTCCGCTGGTTTAACCGCTTCTTCGACGCAGTGACCGAAGGCTATGGCAAGGGCGTGAGTTTCTTTCTCAAGCGCTCGCTGTTAGGCGTGAGTTTATTTGCCGGGATGATTGGTCTAATCGTGTTGTTGTTTGGCCACGTGCCCAGCTCGTTGGTGCCGGATGAAGATCAGGGCTATGTATTAAACGCCTATATCTTGCCACCAGCCGCCTCGTTGTCGCGCACTAGCGCGCTAACCGACAGCTTCGATAAAAAGCTCAGTGAGCACCCCGCCGTCAAAAACGTGGTGACCTTGGCCGGTTACGACGTGCTGACCTCGGGTAATCGCAGCGACGTGGGGGTTTCTTTCATCACCTTTAAGGACTGGAAAGAGCGCACCACCCCTGAGTTGAACGCGATGAATCTGACCCGCACCTTTATGGGCATGGGCCAGTCGGAGAAAGACGGCTTGGTCTTGTCGTTTAACCCGCCAGCGATTACCGGCATGAGTACCACGGGTGGTTTTGAGGGTTACATCCAGGACCGAACTGGCGTCAGCCCCGAGCAGCTCGCGGCGAAAACCGACGCGTTTATCGCCGCGGCGAAGTTGCGCCCAGAGTTGGTTGGCTTGCGCAGCACCTTCGATGTTGGCGTACCGCAGTATCGGGTGGAGCTCGACCGCACCAAAGCGCAAGCGCAAGGTGTGCCGATTGCCGACGTGTTTACCGCTATGCAGTCGACCTTTGGTAACTACTATGTCAACGACTTCAATAAGTTTGGCCGTACTTGGCAAGTAACCTTGCAGTCGGAGTCCGAGTTCCGTGGCAAGCCTGACGACCTTGGCAAAGTGTTTGTGCGCTCAACCTCGGGCAACTTGGTGCCGCTATCTGCGCTGGTGACACAAACCCGCGTGCTGGGGGCGAATATTTTCACCCACTTCAATATCTATGCCTCGGCCAAGGTAATTGGTGGGCCGGCGCCGGGTTACAGTTCTGGTCAGTCACTGAAGGCCATGGAGGAGGTTGCTAAGGAAGTTTTGGGCAGCGATTATCACCTCGCCTGGGTTGGCTCGGCCTATCAGGAGCAGGCAGCATCAGGCTCCAGCAGCATCGCGTTTATCTTTGGTTTGGTGATGGTGTTTCTGATTTTGGCCGCGCAATACGAGCGCTGGAGCCTGCCGCTAGCGGTGGTTACGGCGGTGCCTTTCGGGGTGTTCGGCGCAGTGTTGGCGGTATGGATGTTTGGTTTGAGTAACGACGTGTACTTCCAAGTTGGCCTGTTGGTGCTTATTGGTTTGGCGGCCAAGAACGCCATCTTGATCATCGAGTTTGCCGTGCAGTCGCGGGCGGAGGGCATGGCCTTGATGGATGCCGCGCTGCATGCGGCGAAGATGCGCTTCCGGCCGATCATCATGACCTCGCTGGCGTTTATCCTCGGCTGTGTGCCGTTGGTGCTCAGCAGCGGCGCCGGCAGCAACAGCCGGCACTCGATTGGTACTGGGGTAATCGGCGGTATGTTGGCGGCTACTGTGTTGGCGATTTTCTTTATCCCAATGTTCTATGTGTTGGTGGAGAAGTTCTCCGGCTTGTTCAGCTCCAAAAAGGTTAAAGCAGTAGCCGAACCCGGCGAGTAACTTTGCCTTACACAACGCCGCCAAACGTGAGTTTGGCGGCGTTGTCGTTTTTGTCAGTTACTGATTACGGCTAGCCGCGAGTGTGAAGATGAATCTGCGAATTTTATTGTTGTTGGGTGCTCTGAGCGCCTTTGGGCCACTGGCGATTGATTTCTACTTGCCCAGCTTTCCCGCCTTGGCGCTGGCGTTTGCTACCGATGTGGAGCGGGTGCAGCTGACGTTGGCGGTGTACTTCGTCGGTTTGGCCAGCGGGCAACTCATCTACGGGCCTTTGGCCGATCGCTTTGGCCGGCGCCGGCCGCTGATTTTTGGCGTGCTGCTGTTTAGCTTCGCCTCGGTCGTCTGTGCGCTGGCCAGTAGCCTGGAGTGGCTGATTGCTGCGCGGTTTTTACAGGCGCTCGGCGGTTGTGCCGGTATGGTGATTGCCCGCGCCGTGGTGCGCGATCTGTGTGATCCGCTGGCCTCGGCCAAAGTGTTTTCCCAGTTGATGCTGGTGATGGGCCTAGCGCCGATTTTGGCGCCCTTGGCCGGCGGTGTATTGCTGAGCCAGTTTGGCTGGCAGTCGATCTTTATTTGTTTAACCCTGTTTAGTGCGCTTTGTGGTTTGGCCGTGGCTTGCTGGCTGCCGGAAACCTTGGCCCAGCATTCCACGCCGGCCTCCCTGCGGGCGGCACCAGCACAGTATTTGCGTCTGTTGAAGGACCGTCAGTTTGTCGGTTATGCGCTGACGGGGGGCTTGGTGATGGCTGGTATGTTTGCCTATATCGCCGGTTCGCCCTTCGTGTTTATCGAACTCTATCAGGTGCCGGCGCAACACTATGGCTGGCTGTTTGGCAGCAACGCCGCAGGCTTTATTTTAATGGCGCAGGTTAATTCGTGGCTGTTGCGGCGGCATGGCCCGGCGTATTGGTTAGGTCGCATGGTTTGGTTGTATTTGGCCGGCGCTTTAAGTTTGTTGGCCGTTAGCCTGCTGCAACCGGTACCACTGTGGCCGCTGTTGCTGCCGTTGTTCGTGGTGGTGGCCAGTTTGGGTTGCTTGCTACCGAATGCCTCGGCCTGCGCAATGGCAGGCCAGGCGGCGCATGCTGGAAGCGCCTCAGCAATGCTGGGGTTTATTCAGTTTGGCTTGGCGGCGGCGGCTTCGGCATTGGTGGGTGTGCTGCATAACGGCAGTGCCCAGCCGATGGCTGCGGTGATTAGCCTGTGCGCCATGTTGGCGGTGATCAGTGCGCTGTTCACCGCGCGGCATGCGGCACTCGTTGAACCAACGACTTAGCTAGCTACGCGCTGCTCTAAGGTCGGCAGCGCGTGCGGGGCGCGGAGGCGCGCTTGCAGGGTATCAACAAAATGCCGCGCTTCGGTTTCGCTGCGAAAGCTCACGCTATGTTGATCCATGCGTACCTGCCAGCAATTGCCACGCGCCATGGTCAGCGGACGAATAACAATGTTCATAAAGGCCACCTCGCAAGTAAGAGCTTGCAGTGTAGGCCTAACCCGTAATGCCACCATGATCTGGATCAACCGACTGACTCAGGCTGTGTGAAAACTACTGCGCTCGGTTATGCGGCGTTAAAAACAGGCTCAAAATGCTCATTTACAACACGTAAGCTGCACTTTTGACTCGCTACGCTCGCCCTGCGGGCCAGCCTTTGGCTGTTACTCCGCTTCGCTGCGTTGCGCCTGTTTTTGCCTTGCCTAACCTTCGCTCGCTACGTTTTCAGACGGTCTGGACTGGCGGCTATTAATCAGCCATTCACGCAGCGCGTCCAGCGGCAGTGGTCGACTGAAGAAGTAACCCTGGGATTGCTCGCAGCCCAGTGTGCGCAGTGCTGCCAGTTGCTCGGCAGTCTCCACCCCTTCGGCAATGGCGGTTAAGTTTAGGCTGCGGGCGAGGGTGATGATGGTCGCGACTATCTCCATGTTGCCGTGGTCTTCGGGTACGCCATGCATAAAACTTTGGTCGATTTTTAGCTTGTCCAGCGGGAAGCGCCGCAGGTAGGCCAAGGACGAATAGCCGGTGCCAAAGTCGTCCACCGCTAAGCGCAAACCGAGGCTCTTCAAGGCACGCAAGCTGGCTTGGGTTTGCGCCACATCGTCCATCAGCGCGCCTTCGGTAATTTCCAGCTCTAAACAATGCGGCGGTAAACCGCTGTCGCTTAGGGCGTCACGCACTTGCTGGAGCAAATCGGTTTGGCGAAATTGCCGGGGCGATAGGTTGACCGCCACGGTTTCCAACAGCAGCCCTTGGTTGCGCAAGGCTTGCGCTTGCTGACAGGCCTCGCGCAGCACCCAAGTGCCGATCGGCACAATCAGTCCGGTGTCTTCGGCCAGCGGAATAAACTCGGCCGGCGAGATCATGCCCTCGGGGCTGTTCCAGCGCACCAGTGCCTCGACGCCCAGCGGCCGGCCGCTATGGGTGTCGACCAGCGGCTGGTAGTGCAGGATAAATTCGCCTTGTTTGATCGCTTGGCGCAGCTTGCTCTCCATGCTTAAGCGGTTATGCGCCCGCTCGGTCAGCGCTTGGGTGTAAAAACGGTAGGTGTTGCGCCCCTCGGCTTTGGCTTGATAGAGCGCGGCGTCGGCATTGCGAATCAGTTCATCGGCGCTTTGTCCGTCGCTGGGGTAATAACTGATGCCGATGCTGGCACCTAAATAGGCGTCGCGCTCGTTGCCCAGCGGTAGCGGGCGCTCAAATAA
>JAIETJ010000006.1 GCA_019745275.1 Pseudomonadaceae bacterium
CTCCATTGGCCCTTGGCGCTAAGTTTTTGCTCGCGCGGCTCAATGTGGGTGGCGTAGGTGCTGGCATTAATCAGCCAAGCGATGCGACTGGTGCTGGATTTAACGGCCGTCGCCGTAGCCTTATTCGGATTGAGCAGTGCCAGCGCGGTCAGTGCATGCTGCCACGCCTCTTGGCGCTGATAAATGCCCACCAAGGGTTGCAAGCCTTTAGCGCTGTACCAGGTCGGCGGCTGCCAGCTGTGGCCGAACTGCTGGGCCAACAATGCCTCTACTTCGGCGGCCAGCCAGTGATAACCGTCCGCGCTGAGTTGCCCGGCAAAGGCCTCTAACTGCAGCCGCCACGCGGGGCGCCGGACCACTTCGGCATCCGCCCAGTACAGCGCCAGCGCCAGCAATAAACCATCAAAACCATTAAACGCGACGAAGCCGTCGAAATCCTGCGCCAAGCCCTTACTGCTGCCCAGCAATTGCTCAACCAACAACAATAAGGCCGGATAGCCGCGCCCGTAGCGCTCCTTAACCCCTAGGTTGACCGCTTGTTTAAGCGTCGGATAACGCTGCGGATCGCCGCTGGCGAGCAGGGCTAAGCAATAGAACCCGTTGATTACCGGCGGCAAATCCAGCTTGCGCTTTTTGCTCTGACGCTTAATCGACGCCGTCCACTCGTGCAACACCGTCAAGGCCGGGGCGTAGCTGCCCGCCAGCACTCCGGCGATAAATTGCTGCATCACGGCCAGAGCACTATTACCAAGCGCCGCGAACTGCTGCCAGTCGCCGCGCCAGAGCGCCTGCTGCAACAACTGCAGGGCCAAATCGCCATGTTCGGGATTGCGCGCCAGCAACATCAAGCCGAGTCGATAGGGCTCGTCGGCCTGCTGCAAATTGCAGTTCAGCAGCTGCAGATAATCCTCCAGCAGCAGGCATTGCACCGCCGGGAACAGGCTGGCAAACACCTGCTTACCCGCTTCATCGGCGAGCAACTGCTGAGCTGGGGCTTCAACTTCCCAGTCTTCTAAACGGTTTAGACACTGCTGCAAATCGAAGGCTTGCCCCTGCAGCATGGCCAACCAGAGACTTTGCAGTTGAAACTCTTTGGTCGGCGCATCCCACGCGGTACGCGGCGCCACCAAGCTGCCACGGAGAATTTCCAGCCATTGGCTTTTACTGGCGTCGCTACTGAGTTGCTGCAAAACCAAATTGCGCCGCCCCGGCAACAGGCAAATCGGCTGCCCCGCGCCGCCGCTATGACTCAGCCACTCGAGCCGCTGTAGCGGTTCGAGAATCTCGTTCAGCGCCACCGCATCGAAGGCACGGGCGGCGGTGGCGCGTGCGCCCATGTCGCGCAACTGGCGTACCAAGGCGGTTTTGCTCTGCCCCGGAAACGACAACGCCAAGACATACAGCAAGGCTTTGTAGTTCTCCGGCAACACGGCCAAGGCAGAGGGGGTAACGGCAGCAGGCATACAGAGGTTCCAGCAGAAACAGCAAAAATAGGGCGCTAAACCCATGCCCGCAGGCAGTGATTGAGCCAATCACCGAACGGCTGCGCTGAAGCGCAAACCGCTCGGTTGTGACTAGCCGCGAGCTTTGTGGGTTTGCTCGGCCAAGGCCACGGCGCGAAACATCGCCCGGCGCTTGTTCAGGGTTTCTTCCCACTCCAGCGCTGGCACCGAGTCGGCGACTATGCCGCCACCGGCCTGCACGTGCAGTTCACCGTTTTTGATCACCGCGGTGCGAATCGCAATGGCGGTGTCCATATTGCCGTTCCAGGCCAGATAACCCACAGCGCCGCCATAGATGCCGCGCTTGACCGGCTCCAGTTCGTCGATGATTTGCATGGCACGAATCTTCGGCGCACCGGACAAGGTGCCGGCCGGCAAGATGGCGCGTAACGCATCCATCGCACTGAGGCCTTGTTTCAGCTGGCCATTGACGTTGGAGACGATGTGCATGACGTTGGAATAACGCTCGATGACCATTTTCTCGGTGACTTTAACCGTGCCGGTCTCCGACACACGGCCGGCATCGTTGCGACCCAAATCGATCAGCATCAGGTGTTCGGCGATCTCTTTGGCATCCGAGAGCAAGTCTTGCTCCAGCGCCAAATCGGCCTCCTCGGTGGCGCCGCGCGGGCGCGTGCCAGCAATCGGGCGCACCGTCACCAGGCCATCTTCGACCCGCACCAGCACCTCCGGAGAGGAGCCAACCACATGGAAGTCGCCGAAGTTGAAAAAGTACATATAGGGGGTTGGATTAAAGCAACGCAGCGCCCGGTACAGATCAATGGGTGCGGCGGCAAAGTCGATGCTCATGCGCTGCGACGGCACCACCTGCATGCAGTCGCCGGCGAGGATGTACTCCTTCACGGTATCGACCGCACGTTCGTAATCTTCGCGGCTAAAGCTGGAGCGAAACAGCGGCTCCGGCGCATCGGTCAGGGCCGACAAATCCAAGCCTTGACGCGGGGTGATCGGCTGGCGCAGTTGCTCGAGCAATTCACCCAAACGCGCCTGCGCCCGCTCAAAAGCCTCGGCTTCATGGGGGTCGGCCAGCACTATGGCGTGCAGCTTGCCGGCGAGGTTATCGAACACCACCACGGCGTCCGAGACCATCAACAGAATGTCCGGGTTACCGAGCGGATCGGGATTCGGGCACTTGGCTAACTTCTTCTCGACGTAACGCACGCAGTCGTAGCCAAAGTAACCGACCAAGCCACCGTTGAAGCGCGGCAAGCCGGCGATAGGGGCCACCTGATAGCGCTCTTTGAAGGCCTCGACAAAGGCCAGCGGGTCTTCGCACTCATGCGATTCAACGACTACATCATCGACGCTGACCGTCACGCTGTGTTCATAAGCGCGCAGCACGGTGCGGCACGGCAAGCCGATGATCGAGTAACGGCCCCATTTTTCGCCGCCCTGCACCGACTCTAATAAATAACTGTAAGGAGCGTCGGCCAGCTTTAGATACAACGACAGCGGGGTATCGAAGTCAGCCAGGGTTTCGAAAGACACAGGGATACGGTTATAGCCGTCTGCGGCTAAGAGCAAAAATTCTTCGCGGGTCATAATCAGCCTCGGGGCTTAAAAACCGATCTAATCCGGCGGTGAGTACACGCGGTAATTAGATCAAGCTTGGAACACATAGATAAAGGTGCCGACAGCGCGGCGCAATTCCAATCAGCCGCGCCAACGCCAGCGGGCCGAGGCTTTAAGCAGCGACGCGGCCTTGCTCAAGGCTGAATTGATAACGCTGTATGTACGGCTAACCACCACGATCTGCTCTCTTGGCCGGGGGGATGATAGGTTATCCGGCAACGGTAGCGCAGCCGCTAGTTCGGTGCAACCGGGCGCATCCGGGCAGGCATCGCCCGGCAATAACAGGCGCAAATCGTCGAGCACCAACGCCGGCGACTCTTGGCTAATCGGCTCGCCGTGGTTATAGCCATAACTCATGGCCACACAGAGCACGCCGGCGGCTTTGGCGGCCTGCACGTCGCTGCGTGAGTCGCCGACAAACAACGCCTCACTGGCGGCCACTTCGGCCAACTGCAAAACGTGTAGCAAGGCCGCCGGATCGGGTTTTTGCTGCGGCAAGGTATCGCCACCGATGATCCAGCGAAAGTAGCGACCAATGCGCATCTGATCCAATAACGGCGCGACAAACTGCTCAGGCTTATTGGTGATCAGCGCCATCTCGACACCATTCTTCTTCAGCCATTTAAGGGTTTCGCGCACGCCGGGATAGACCACGGTCAGACTATGATGGTCGGCGTAAAACTGCATAAACAGCGCCAGCGCTTGCTCACTATCGGCATCGCTAACAGCGCTGTGTTCTAAGTCGCCAGCCAAGGCGCGGCGCACCAATACCCGCGCGCCATTGCCGACCCAGTTGCGCACCTGCGCCACACCCGCGGCAGGCAAGCCACGGGAGAGCAGCATTTGGTCAACGGCGGCGGCTAAGTCCGGCACCGAGTCGATCAGCGTGCCGTCTAGATCGAACATCACTAAGCGTGGCAGGCGGCCGGGCAATAAACGCTCAAAGCCACCTTGCACTGAAGTATTCATCCGCGGGCAAGCGCCAGTTCGGCGCGCATTTGCGCGATCACCGCTTGATAGTCCGGGGCATTGAAGATCGCCGACCCGGCCACGAAGGTGTCAGCACCGGCGGCGGCGATTTCGCGAATATTGTGCACCGTCACCCCGCCATCCACTTCCAGACGAATCTCGCGCCCAGAGGCTTCGATCAAGGCCCGCGCTTCACGCAACTTATCCAAGGTGCCGGGGATAAATTTCTGCCCGCCAAAGCCTGGGTTCACGCTCATCAACAAGATCATGTCGACCTTGTCCATCACGTACTTGAGGCTATCCAGCGAGGTGGCCGGGTTGAACACCAAGCCAGCCTTACAGCCGCCGTCGCGGATCAACTGCAAGGAACGGTCGATATGCCCGGACGCTTCCGGGTGGAAGGTGATGTAAGTAGCGCCGGCGTCAATAAAGTCGCCGATGATGCGATCAACTGGCGAAACCATCAGGTGCACGTCGATAGGTGCGGTGATGCCGTACTTGCGCAGCGCCGTGCAGACCATCGGGCCGATGGTCAGGTTGGGCACGTAATGGTTGTCCATCACATCGAAGTGCACGATATCGGCACCCGCCGCCAGCACGTTGTCGACTTCAGCGCCGAGGCGGGCGAAGTCGGCGGAAAGAATCGACGGAGCAATAGCGAAAGGTTGCATGGCGCACCTATTTTGGCAGAGTAAGCAGAAGCAGTTAGGCCATGGCCGCGCAAGCGAATTCGGCTGGCCGCTTCAGAGTGCGCACATTGTAGCGGATGCGCATCCACAAGGCTCTAAGCGGGCGACTCGAGACTCGCTAGAGATGGCGCACGACCAATCGTTGGCACGGAGTTACGGGCTCACCACTGAGGTATCCTCGAACTGACAAACCGCCTTGCGCCCGTTAGGCTGCAAGCATTATTTACTCAGCATTTGGAGTGCAGCTATGGCCCGCCGGCACGCGACAACTACCGCACTGTTTCTGGCGCTGCTGCTCGGCGCACAGTTGGCCTGCGGCGAAGAGCCAAGCAAGCAACCGGACACTGCCAGCACCCCGGCCGCCGTCAGTAGCGAACGCGCAGCGCTGCCTGAGCGCAGCCAAGCCGAAGCACTGGCGCTGCAAGAGCGCCTGCCGCAAGGCGAGCAACAACAGTTAAAAGCCGGCGAGGAGAGTTTTTTAGCCCTGTGGTTGCCGGCCAATAAAGGCGAGGCGCAGGGCGTAGTGATTTTACTGCCCGGGGCGGGCGAAACCGCTGACTGGCCGCAGGCTATTGGCCCGCTGCGCAGTAAGCTACCGAATGCCGGCTGGCATACCTTAAGCCTGACATTGCCAGACCCATTAGCGGCTACCGAGCCGATTACCGAGGACAGCAAACCCGCCGCCAGTACAGGCGCAGAACCAGAGCCACAGCCACAACCCGGCGCCGCAGCGCCCGACCAGCCAGCCCCAGCCGAACCCGCCAACAGCCAGCCCGCCAGCGTGCGCGAAACCCCAGAGCAACATGCCGAACGAGTACTGGCCAGAGTGCAAGCGGGCATTGAGCTTGCTCAGCAGCAGAAACCCGCCAGCATCATCCTGCTCGGCCACGGTACTGGCGGTTATTGGGCGGCGCGCTACCTGAGCGAACACGCCAGTTCGCCGATCAAAAATGTAATTTTAGTCGCACCCGAGCTGCCCCAGCCATTCAACCCACAACTGAGTGAGTTGCTGCCCAAACTACAATTGGCCGTCGGCGACTTTTACTACCGCGACCTGCCATTGGCACGTGACGCAGCACGGCAGCGCCTACAAGCCAGTAAGCGGCAAGCCAGCCCGAGCTATATTCAGATCGCCATGGCCGCGCTGCCGGGCGACCCTGCCACCGAGCAAGAGCAGCTGTATCGGCGCATTCGCGGCTGGTTGAGTTTACAAGTGCAAGCGCAGCCAGCCGCCAGCAAACCTTAAATTAGCGGTTTAACGAAAGTCACGGCGCCGGCGCAATAGCTCGTAGGCACGATGCAACTCGCCGGTTTTATCGGTAGCGGCGCGCACTTGCGCAGCGTTAGCGCCCGAGCCGGCAAGTTTGTCGGGATGATAGCGACTGACTAAACGCCGATAGGCCCGTTTAATTTCCAGGGCCTCGGCCTCCACCGTTAAACCTAACACCCGCAAGGCCTCCAGCTCTTCACGCGTTTCTGCGCTGGCCACCGTACTGCTCCGCGCATAGGGCGCACCCAGCGCCAGCAGCGCATCGCGCTGCACCCCCAGATGCTCGCCGCAGTCAATAATCAGCTGATATTGCGCGGGCGCCACTTGCCCACCAGCCCAGGCCATGCGCCAACAGGCGCGGACCAAGTCGTCGACCAACGGGCGATTGGCGCGCAGCCGGCGTAACGGCCGACGCAAGTTTTGCGCATCACTCTTACCGCGAGTAAAGGCGGCAATGGCGCGGCGCTGCGCCGGTTCGTCGAGCTGCAAACGGGTCATTTCATTGCGCGCCTGCTGAATATGCACCGCCGTTACTGCGCCAGCGCTTTTCGCCAGCCGGCCCAGCAAGGCAAATAGCAATTGCTGCTCACGCGGGCCGCTGATGCCCTGCATGCGCCGGCGCAAGTCGGCCCATGATTTGATGTCCCAACGTCGATCAAGTATCTGCCCGAGCAAACCACCGAGCAACGCACCGGGAATGCTGGCCAGCAACATGCCCGCCAGCGCGCACAGTACGGTGATAGGCCAATACACCTTAGCGACTCGCGACCAGCGACTCGGCTTGCGCCAAACGCTCATAACTGCCCACGTCGATCCAGCTGCCCGCGTGGCGCTCGCCACTGACCAAACCCTGCCCCATCGCCCGGCGCAGCAGGGGGGCCAACTTGAAAGCGCCGGGCTGACAGTCGGCAAATAGCTGCGGGCTAAGCACGGCGATACCGCTGTAGGTCAGGCTCGGCTGCCCCGGCTCGGCATTGGTTAGCTGACCATCCGCTAACAGGGTGAAATCGCCCTGCGGGTTGTGCGCGGGGTTATCCAGCAGCACCAAATGCGCCAAACCCAAGAACGGGCGACCCAGTTGAGCGAGCGCCAAATTTGTGAAGGAATAGTCGGTAAAAATATCACCATTAACCAAGATAAACGGTTGCTCGCCGAGCAATGGCAAGGCACGCAAAATGCCCCCACCGGTTTCCAGCGGCTCGCCCTCCGGGGAATACACAATGTGCAGGCCAAAGCGCGCGCCGTCGCCTAAGTACGCCTCAATCTGTGCCCCCAGCCAGGCGTGATTAATCACCACCTCGGTGACGCCGGCCGCCGCCAAGGCACGCAGGTGATATTCAATCAACGGCACGCCGGCCACCGGCACCAAGGGTTTTGGCGTATGCAGGGTCAGCGGGCGCAAGCGCTCGCCTTTGCCGGCAGCGAGGATCATCGCTTTCATGCGGGCACGTCCAGCACCGGCAAACTGGCCAGCAACTCGCGCAACTCGACCAATTCCGGGCGACGGGCCAACACCGCATCGATATAGGCAAAGAAGCGCGG
>JAIETJ010000128.1 GCA_019745275.1 Pseudomonadaceae bacterium
ACAATGGCGATGGCCTGAGCGTGCTGTACAAGCGCGAAGTGGTGGGCTTTCGGGTGAATACCGTGGAGCAACTGGCGCACTTTGAACTCGAAGGTGTCAACCAATGGCAGTACCGCCTGACGCCCAATGAGATGCCGGCCGAACTGCAGCAGTTGCGCCCTAATCACGTGCTCAACCGCAACCTCGACCATAACTGGCAGCAAGCCTTGCTGAAGACCTCGGCCGAGCGTCGGGTGGCCGTGAGCTGGCAGGCGCAGCTGACTGAGCAGCAGTTGACTCTGAACATCAGCAGCGCCGAAGGCATCAGCGCTTCGGTAAGCCTCAGTGGGCCATTCGGCCCAGCCAAAGATGCCGAGCAAGCCCGCACGCAACTGGGCGACACCCTGAGCAAACTGGGTACCACCATTTACTACAGCACGGCAGTCGAGATCGACGCGGCGCAGGCTTGGTTTGTGCCCAACTCGCAACTCAAGGCATTGCGCCGCGAGGCCATCGAGGCACTGAGCGCAGCGCGTGTCGCCGCTCACCCACGTGGCAGCCGCAAACCGGTCAGCGTGCCGGCGCCGGTGTACCCCGAGTCGCACCTGACTTTTCTGGCCAATGTGTACAACGCCAAGGCTCGGGAATTTTATCAGCGCTACGGCGTGCAGCTGATCGATGCGGCCTACGAGGCCCATGAAGAAACCGGCGAAGTGCCGGTGATGATCACCAAACACTGCCTGCGCTTCTCCTTCAACCTGTGCCCCAAGCAGGCCAAGGGCGTGACCGGCGTGCGTACCAAGGTGGCGCCTATGCAGCTGATCCATCAGGACGAAGTACTCACCCTAAAATTCGACTGCAAGCCGTGCGAGATGCACATCATCGGCAAGATCAAAGGGCACATCCTCAACCTGCCGCAATCGGGCAGCGCGGCCAGCATGGTCGGTTTTATTACCCCCGAAGACCTGCTCAAAACCATCAAAAACAAACCCGCCAGCCAGCGCTGATAACGGCAATTAGCCACGCGCTGCTGCAACCGCCGGAGGCAATCCTTGGCCCCCAGCGGTGAATGCCTGCCGGCCAATAACCCAGAAACCATCGCCAGAGTACGAATAATCGGCACCGCACCGCTGGCGTGAAACCTGCATTGAACTCGGTACTGAAGGATCAAGACCGAGTACACCATGACCAGCATAATCAGCCGCTTTCTGCCCTCCAACTACGGCACTCCGGGCCTTAAACAGGCCCAGACCGGCACGACGCAAACCAATAGCGAGCCGAAAAAAGACTCGCAAGACCCCATCGGCGATCTGAAAAAGTATGCCGCCTCACTGACCAGTCAGCACAAGGGCGGACTGTTCCGAGCGCTGGCCAACAGCAGCGGCAGCCAAGCCGTCGCCAGCCCCAATGCCAGCCCGAAAAAAACCCTGCAACTGCCAGACGTAGCCAGCTTGGATCGCGATGACGCCGCGCGCCTACTCAACCAAGTCGACAAAATGCTCGATAAGCAGCAGGACACGCGCCTGGCGTTCAAAGGCTCTAACGGCAAGGAGCAGACCGAATCACTCAGCACCTATCGCAACTGGCTGCAAGCCAAAGGCGGCATCAACACCTACGCTTGAGCCGCAACATTAGTTAACCTTTCACTCAGGAACATCAGCAGCACCGGCATGTCGAAGCTCCCCGAACCTTTGTTTACTCCGGAGCCTCCATGCGTAAAAGTCTTGTCTACGCCGCACTGTTCAGCAGCCTACTGGGCAGCTTCAACGCTCAGGCCAGCAGCCTGCAAGCCGGTCAGCAGTACCTCGAAATAAACCCCGCCGTGGCGCTCACGCAGCCGGAGAAGATCGAAGTCGTCGAGTTATTTGGCTATGGCTGCGGAGCCTGCTTCAAATTCGAGCCGCTGCTCAACCCGTGGGTCGCCAAGCTGCCCGCAGACGTAACCTTCAAGCGTTTACCGGCCATGTTCGGCGGCAAGTGGGATGCGCACGGCCAGTTGTTTTTGACCCTAGAAGCGATGCGCGTCGAGCCACGCGTGCATCACGCCATGTTCGAGGCCATTCACAAGGACGGTAAAAAGCTGCTCGACACGGATGAAATGGCCAGCGTGCTCGCCCCCCTCGGCGTGGATAAAGACGTCTTTCTCAACACCTACAATTCCTTCGCGGTGGTCGGCCAAGTGGCCACGGCCAAACGCCTGACCATGGCCTATCAGGTCAACAGCGTGCCGACCCTGATCGTCGAGGGTAAATACCGTTTCGACGCCCGCTCAACCGGCGGTTGGTCAAATACCTTGCAGGTGGCCGATCAGTTGATTGAGCAACAGCGCAACAGCAAAGCAGCACTGGCCAGCCAGCCCTGAACCTAGCCACTGGGCAAGCACTTGCATAAAGCTGCGCTTTTTCGTCGCCCGGCGCTGTGGTTCTGCATTTAGCGCGGTAGCATTGGTTCTAGAGGAGCCCTTATGCCCGCGCTTGCCCACTACCAAGTCTTCAACACCCTCAGCCACTCACGCGCCAAGCTTGAGCGTGGCGCGGCGCTGGGCGATGGTTTGGCGGCGGCGATTTGGTCGAACGCCCATGACGCTACCGGCTACAGCACGCCGGGGCATCACACCGTCGGCTGTTATTTAAACGGCGGTTTAGGCACCTTCAGGCGCGACCAACCGAGCCACAAGGGCGCGCCCGGCAAGCTGTGTATTTTGCCGGCCGAGCATCAATCGGCGTGGGTGGTGAACGGTGATTTGCGCTTTGTGCACCTGTACTTTGGCGTCGAGCAGTTCGCCCTCAGCAGCGTGCGGTTGCTCGACCGTGAGCCGCGTGAGGTGCAACTGCAAGAGCGCACCTTTATCGATGAGCCGCTGCAAACCGCGCGTTTTCACGCACTCAGTCAACTCGACTGGGCTGAGCCGGCCGAGCGCCTGCTGTGTTCGAGTTTGGCCAACGCGATTCTCGACCACAGCGTGCTCAGCCACAGCGGCCGGCGCAGCCAGTTGCAGGTAAAAGGCGGGCTGGCGGCGCACCAGCGCAAGCGGTTGATTGAGGCCATCGAGCAGCACCTCGACCAGCCGCTGAGCATCGAGCAACTGGCGCAGTGGGTGGCGCTGTCGCCCTATCATTTCGCCCGCATGTTTAACCTGAGCTTTGGCCTGCCGCCGCATCGCTACGTGCTCGGCCGCCGCCTAGAGCGCGCCGCGCATTTATTGCAGCACAGCCCCCTGCCGATTGGCGAAATCGCCCTAGCCTGCGGTTTTGCCAGCGCCAGCCACTTAAGCAATCGCTTTCGCGCCCGTTTTCAGGCCACACCGGGGCAGTATCGCGTGGCCTTAGTCGGGCATTTATAGGCTAACCAGCGGCTGTCAGCCTATAAATGGCCCGCCTGCGCGAGCATCGGCACCTGACCAGCTAACGCCGCACCGCCGCTATTTAAGGGGCTTTTTTCAACAATTCCAGCAACACCGCCGAGTTGGCCTTCACGCCTGCCGCAATGGCCGGCAGCTCGACTTGGAATTTTGGATGGTGATTCATGTAGGCCGGCGTGCTGCCCTGCTGCAGAAATCCACTTACCACCTCAGGCTTCGCGACCCCAACTTCCATGTGCAAAATTTTCACGCCTTCGATCGGTTCGCCGAGCATTTGGAAATCTTCCGAACCCATCAGCATGGGCAAACCGGGATAGACATTTTCCTTGCCTAAGGCGACCGCCAAAGCAGGACGGACTTGGGCGACTAGCCCATCGTCATTAATAACCGGGGTGATAGTGGAGGTGCTTTCATAGACCGGCATACGCTCGCTCGGCATACCGTTACCAACCGCAATGGCATCCGTCATCTGTTTGACCATCGCGATGATCTGGTCGCGGGCGGCGCGGCTGTACCAGCGAATACTCAAGCGCAGCGTGGCGCTATCGGGAATGATGTTACCCACAGTGCCGGCGTCAATAGCCCCAACCGTCAACACCACCGGCTCGGTTTGATCGATACGCCGGCTGACAATAGTTTGGTAAGCCAGAATGGCTTGCGCAGCCATCACAATAGGGTCTTTGGATGCATGCGGTGTAGAGCCGTGGCCGCCGACGCCTTTAATGATCACATTCATCCCGTCGGCACCGGCCAGCCGCCGACCTTGCCCCAGACCAACCGCACCCGCCGGCCAGACGGGATTGGTATGCGCGGCAAAAATCACCGAGGGCTTGGGGACTTTCGCATACAGGCCGTCGCTCACCATACCTTCCGCCCCGTTGTAGGCCTCTTCCGCCGGCTGGGCGAGCAGCACAAGGGTGCCAGACCAATTGGCTTTTTGCTCAGCCATGACCTTGGCAACCCCTATTAGCCAGGTGACATGTGCATCATGACCACACGCATGCGCAATGCCGCTCTGCACACCGTCCAAGGTGGTGCCGGTTTTGCTGCTGGCATAGGGCAAACCGGACTCCTCTTTCAGGGGCAAGGCATCCATATCCGCGCGGAACATAATCACTGGGCCGGGGCCGTTTTTCAAAACACCCACTACGCCGGTTTTATTGATCCCAGTCTGCACCTCATAACCGCTGGCCTTGAGCTCCTTGGCGATCAAAGCCGCAGTGGCAAACTCCTGCATGGACAACTCTGGATTCGCATGCAGCTGCTTGAAAATACCCAGCAAGCGCGACTCATCAGCCGCAACTTGGCTATTCAGCTGCAGACTTTCGGCAAACAGCGGGGTCATTTGAAGCGTCCCCAGCATGAGTACGGCAGTGCAGAGCTTTTGTTTAAGCGGCATATCATTCATCCATTGCAGGTAACGACTATTAAATTTTCAAACCAGTACCACTGACCGCCTAGGTTAAGGAAGCCCGCTCATAGACAAGTACAACCCTTAACCTGTTAACGTTTGGCCAGTCTCGCCGGCGCTGCCGCTAAAGATAGACCCGAGCCGGTGAATGACCTAATTACGCCATGTCTGTGGCAGTATTGACGGCTTTGCAGCCGATCAGCCGCCCATGTCTAACCGCAACTTTGCACCGATGCAACAGCCCTAATGGCCCTGGACATTCTCCAGTTACGCCAGGCCGACTGGCAGGCGGGCATTGGCGATGGCGACCTGCAACGCGGCGTTAGCTATGCCAAGCAGGCCCGCAGCCGCCTGCTGAGTTTGGATAACAATATCCTCGCGGCCTGTTGCGACGGCTCGGCCGGGCGGGTGTATCGCCAGCATATTCAGTTGCATGTGCAAGCCGATGGCTGGCGCGTGGATGGCCGCTGCAGTTGCCCGGTGCGTTATAACTGCAAGCATGTGGTGGCCGCCCTGCTGACCTTTGAAGCCCAACAACGCGCCGGCCTGCCCGCGCCGCGCTCAACCCTCAGCGTCAACGCCAGTAGCGCCAGCCCGCTGAGTTCAGGCAACAGCGCCGGCGTGCCACTCGAACAACGGCTAGAAGGCCTAACACCACAACCGTTGCTGATTCTCGGCAGTCAGGTGCGCATGCATTTTGATGCGCGCAAAGGCCGCATGCTCGAGCAAAGCCTGCACCGCGCCGCGCTGGCGTTCGACTATCAGGGCGTGCGCACCTTCGGCAAACCGGTCAAAGACCTGCTGCACAAAGCCAACCCCACGCTGTTGCTGCGGATCATCCGCGACGCTGGCGCCGAGTCCCGCTTGCGCCAGCGTTTAGAGCACACCGGCGTGCATATCGCCCTGCGCCAAAGCGACGCCTTGCCGGTGGATGCCGGCGAGCACTTTGAGCTGCCCAGCGACGCTGCCTGGCTGCGCTTTATCGAGCAGCAATTGCCGCAGTTGCGCGCCGAGGGTTGGCAGATCGAGATGCACCCCGATTTTCACTTCAACCTGCTGGCGATTACCGATTGGTACGCCGAGGTTACTGAAGCGCCGACGCTGGATTGGTTTGATTTGGAGCTGGGCATCGAGGTCGACGGCCAGCGCATCAGCCTGCTGCCGATTCTGCTCCAAGCGATCCGCCACACGCCTTGGCTACTGAACGGCAGCGCCATCGCCCAGCGTCACGATGACGAAGTATTACTGGTCAAACTGCCGCACAGCCAACAGCGGGTGGCGCTGCCGCTGGCCCGGTTAAAGCCGTTGCTGGCCAATCTCGGCGAACTGTTTCTAGAGCACACCAGCCAACCCGGCGCAGAGCCTAAACAGCTGCGCTTAGCCCGCGCCGACGCCGCCCGCCTGCACGACCTGGCCCAAGGCCCGGCCCTCAACTGGCAAGGTGGCGAGCGCCTGCGCGGGTTTGCCCAACGCCTGCAACAGTTGCCCACACAGCCATTACAGGCACCTGCGGGTTTACTGGCCGAGTTGCGCCCTTATCAGCTGCAGGGGCTGGCCTGGATGCAAGCGCTGCGCGAGCTGCAAGTTGGCGGGGTGCTGGCCGACGACATGGGCTTGGGCAAAACCCTGCAAACCTTGGCGCATATCCTTAGCGAAAAAAACGCCGGGCGCTTAACCCAGCCGGCGCTGATTATTATGCCGACCAGCTTGATCCCCAACTGGCAAGACGAAGCCGCCCGCTTCACTCCGCAGCTCAAGGTGCTGGCCCTGTATGGCAGCCAACGCCGGGCGCTGTTCAGCCAACTGGGCGAGCACGACATCATCCTCAGCACCTACGCCCTGCTGCCCCGCGACCTCGCCGCCTTAGCCGCTCAGGCGTTTAGCCTGCTGATTTTTGATGAGGCGCAAAACATCAAAAACCCACGCAGCAAAGCGGCGCTGGCTGCCGGCCAATTGCAGGCCGGGCAACGCCTATGCCTGAGCGGCACGCCACTGGAGAATCATCTGGGCGAGCTGTGGTCGCTGTTTAATGTGCTGATGCCCGGCTGGCTCGGCGACAGTAAAAGTTTCACCCGCCACTACCGCACGCCGATCGAGAAGCTCGGTAACCAGCAACGCCTGGCGCATTTACAAGGGCGGATCAAACCCTTCCTGCTGCGCCGCACCAAGGAGCAAGTGGCCCCCGAGTTACCGCCGAAAACCGAAATTACCCACTGGGTTGAGCTGACCCCGCTGCAACGCGACCGCTATGAAACCCTGCGCTTGGCGATGGACCAGAAAGTCCGCGCCGAAATCGCCCTGCAAGGTTTCGCCCGCAGCCAAATCGTCATCCTCGAAGCCCTGTTACGGCTGCGCCAATGCTGCTGCGACTTGCGCTTACTGGGCGATCAGGCGGCCACCTTTACCCGTCACGACTCCGGCAAACTCACCGCCCTGCTGGCGATGCTCGACGAGTTGCTCGCCGAAGGCCGCCGAGTGCTGCTGTTCTCCCAGTACAGCTCGATGCTCAGCCTGATTGAACAGGAGCTCAAGGCCCGGCACATTAGCTACTTGAAACTCACCGGCAGCACCAAGGACAGACGCACCCCGGTGCAGCAGTTTCAAGCAGGCGCGGCCTCGGTGTTTTTAATCAGCCTGAAAGCCGGCGGCTCGGGCTTAAACCTCACCGCCGCCGACACCGTGATTCACTTCGACCCTTGGTGGAACCCGGCCACCGAAGCCCAAGCCAGCGACCGCGCCTACCGCATCGGCCAAGACAAACCGGTGTTCGTTTACAA
>JAIETJ010000068.1 GCA_019745275.1 Pseudomonadaceae bacterium
TACCCGTTAACTGTTGGATATGCGCGCAGCCCTTTGTAGGAGCCAGATTGCTGGCGCTTGAGCAAGTCCATCATCAAGCTGCTCCTGCGGCTGCCTGACGGAAATCACTGACGGCAAAAGCATCGCGAGCAAGCTCGCGCCTACAGGTTTCGCGTTTTGACCGTTAATACGGTCGCAACACTTAACGGGTACATAGCCTTTTACAAAGCCTGTTTCGGCGTTTTTTTATGTGCGCAAATAAGCCTTTAAGCCCCCAATAAACTCTGCCCACAAACCCGCAGCACTTGGCCGGTCACGCTGCCGGAGGTGGGTTGGGCGAACCAAGCCACGGCTTCGGCGACATCCTGCGGTTGGCCGCCTTGGCTCATGGAGTTCATCCGCCGACCGGCTTCACGAATGCCCAGCGGAATGGCGGCGGTCATCTGCGTTTCGATAAAGCCTGGAGCCACCGCATTTAGGCTGATGCCGCGCTTGGCTAAGGTCGGTGCCCAAGCGGCAGCCAAGCCGATCAGCCCGGCCTTGCTCACCGCGTAGTTGGTTTGGCCCATGTTGCCGGCTATCCCGCTGATCGAGGCGAGCAGCACCACCCGGCCGTTGTCGCGCAGTTTATTGGCGTCGAGTAGGGCTTGGGTGAGCACTTGCGGGGCGCGCAGGTTGACGTTAATCACCGAGTCCCAGAGCGCATCGCTCATGTTTTTCAGGGTTTTGTCGCGAGTGATGCCGGCGTTGTGCACCACGATATCGACGCCGTCGGGCAGGGCGGCAACTAACTGCGCGGGCGCATCTGCGGCGCAAATGTCCAGCGCTACGCCTTGGCCGCCAAGGCGTGCGGCCAGGGCGATGAGGGCGTCTTTGGCTTGTGGTACATCCAAGAGCACTACTTTGGCGCCGTCGCGGGCCAACACTTCGGCGATCGATGCGCCTATGCCCCGGCTGGCGCCAGTGATCAGGGCAGTTTGGCCGGCCAGTGGCCGCGTCCAGTCTTTAACTTGAGCGGCGCAGGGGCTCAGGCGCAATACTTGGCCGGATACATAGGCGCTTTTTGGCGAGAGAAAGAAGCGCAGCGCGCCTTCCAGTTGGTTTTCGGCGCCCTTGCCGACATACAGCAGTTGCACGCTGCCGCCGCGGCGAATTTCTTTGCCTAATGAGCGGCTAAAGCCTTCCAGTGAGCGCTGCACGCTGGCGGCGATTGGGTCTTTCAGGCTTTCCGGGGGGCGGGCCAAAATCACTACTCGTGGACATTTGCCCAAGCCTTTAAAGGCCGGCTGGAAGAAATTACGCAGCTCAATGAGCTGTTCAAAGCTGCTCAGTTCGCTGGCATCAAAAATCAGCGCCTTGAGTTTCGGGCCGTGCTCGGCAGTCCAGCGCGGGAGACCAAAGGTGCCTTCGACGGTGCTAAAGCTGTCGCTGGTGAGTTTGTTCAGGCAAGCACTGGCGGCGCTGGCGAGGGCGCCGTTGGCGCTGATTAACAGTGCGCCACCGACCGGCTGCGAGCGGCCGGCCTGCCAGCGCTCTAAACGCTGTGGGGCGGGCAAGCCCAAGGTGCTGACCACACGGCGGCCAAAGTTAGAGTTGGCAAAGGCTAAATAACGGTCGGACATGCTCGGGCACCCAGCTAAATGGAAGAAAGTGCCGTCACTCTACCCAGCTAGCCGCATTGCGCAATTGACCGTGCTGACCGCGAATGTGGCAAGCCGGCCAATGCTCGGGCCGCTCAGGCGGCTAGTCTGCTCGCAGTTATTGCGCTGTTCTGTACTTTTTAAGGAGTCTTGCATGACCCAGTTGCGTCGGGTCGCCATCGTCGGCGGCAACCGTATCCCATTCGCCCGTTCTAATACGGTGTATGCCACTGCCAGCAACCAAGAGATGCTCACCAGCGCTCTAGATGGTTTGGTTGAGCGGTTTAACTTGCATGGCGAGCGGATCGGCGATTTCGTCGCCGGCGCGGTGCTTAAGCATTCGCGCGACTTTAACTTGGCCCGTGAGTGCGTGCTCGGCTCGCGTTTGTCGCCAGAAACCACCGCCTATGACCTGCAGCAGGCCTGCGGTACTGGCTTGGAAGCAGCGATTTTGGTGGCCAATAAAATCGCTCTTGGGCAGATCGATTGCGGCATCGCCGGCGGGGTGGACACCACCTCAGATGCGCCGATTGGTGTACATGAGGAACTGCGGCACATTTTGCTGGCGGCTAACCGCGGTAAAACCACCGGCGACAAGCTGAAAACCTTAATGAAGATTCGTCCGCGCCACTTGGCCCCGTCGATCCCGCGCAATGGCGAGCCGCGTACTGGCTTGTCGATGGGTGAGTCGTGCGAATTGATGGCGCAGCGTTGGGCCATCCCGCGTGACGAGCAAGATCGTCTGGCGGTGCTCAGTCACCAGAACTTGGCGGCCTCCTATGCCGAAGGCTGGCACGACGACTTGATCACACCGTTTCGTGGCCTGACCCGCGACCAAAACTTGCGCCCAGACATCAACTTAGAAAAGCTGGCGAGCATCAAACCGTGCTTCGAACGCGGCCCGCACGGCACCCTGACTGCCGCTAACTCGACGCCGCTCACCGACGGTGCCTCGGTGGTGCTCCTGGCCAGTGAAGAGTGGGCCAAGGCTCGCGGCTTGCCGATTTTGGCGTATTTCAAAGATGGTGAAGCGGCTGCCGTAGACTTTGTTAAAGGCGATGAAGGCCTGTTGATGGCGCCGGTGTATGCGGTGCCTCGGCTGCTCGCTCGGAATAACCTGAGCCTGCAGGATTTTGATTTCTACGAGATTCACGAAGCTTTCGCCGCCCAAGTGCTGTGCACCCTTAAGGCTTGGGAAGATGCCGAATACTGCCAAAGCCGTTTGGGCCTAGCGCAGCCGTTGGGTTCGATCGATCGCAGCAAGCTGAACGTCAAAGGCAGTTCCTTGGCGGCTGGTCACCCCTTTGGTGCCACGGGCGGGCGCTTAGTCGGCAACCTGGCTAAGTTGCTATCGGTCGCCGGCAAAGGGCGTGGCCTGATTTCGGTCTGCGCCGCCGGCGGTCAAGGTGTGACGGCGATCATTGAGGCGGCATCCAACGATTAGTCTGATCGCCAGCAGCCGTGCTGCTAGCGGTTACTAACGCATCACTCCCGTGATATTTGGCGGCCCGCTTTGGCGGTGCCGCCTTTTTTTTGCTCGCAGCCTTTGTGGTAAGGGGTGCGGCGCTGTATTTGCGCGATTGCCGGAGGGCTTGCGGGGCAGAATTAAGCGCGGGTAAACGCCTATCGACGCCTTGTCGATTGTTGGCTGTACCTTTGGGCTTGCCAAGGCGAATCACGCTGGCACAATGGCGAGCGTAAGTGCCCCGTTTTGCGCTTGGCTGAAAACCTTGGTAAAGGTCTTCAGCGCCGCAACTTGGTGTGACACGGCACGTTTAGGCAACAGCTCAGGCTGCTCTGCATTGGTTACATTTGAGTTGCACAGGAGCCCCGGTAAAGCCCGATGAAGACGCCAAAACGCATTGAACCCTTGATCGAAGATGGTCTGGTTGATGAGGTGATCCGCCCACTCATGAGTGGTAAAGAGGCCGCTGTTTATGTGGTGCGCTGTGGTGAGGAGCTGCGCTGCGCCAAAGTTTACAAAGAAGCCAACAAACGTGGTTTTCGCCAAGCCGCCGAGTATCAAGAAGGCCGCAAGGTGCGCAATAGCCGCGATGCCCGGGCCATGGCGAATGGCTCCAAGCATGGCCGGAAAGGCCAAGAAGAAGCCTGGCAAAACGCCGAAGTGGCGGCCTTGTTTCGCCTTGCCAGCGCCGGTGTGCGCGTGCCTAAGCCGTATGATTTTCTTGAGGGTGTGCTGCTGATGGAGCTGGTCACCACCGAAAACGGTGAGGTGGCACCGCGCCTGAATGACGTCGATTTACACCCCGATGATGCGCGTGAGTTTCACGCTTTTATGATCGAGGAAATCGTCAAAATGCTCTGCGCAGGCTTAGTGCATGGCGACTTGTCCGAGTTCAACGTGCTGCTCGGCCCCGAAGGCCCGGTGATTATCGACCTGCCGCAAGCGGTGGATGCGGCGGCCAATAACCACGCCTTCTCGATGCTCGAGCGCGATGTGCGCAACATGGCCGATTACTTTGGCCAGTTCGCCCCGGAGCTGAAATTCACCAAATACGCCAAAGAAATGTGGGCGTTATTTGAGGAAGGCAAGCTGACCCCGAGCAGTCAGCTGACCGGTGAATTTGCCGAGGAAGAAGACGCCGCCGATATCGACGCAGTCATGCGCGAAATCAAGGCCGCGCTGGCCGACGAAGCGCGGCGCATCGCGGTATTAAATGCCGACGACGCGCCGCATGACGAGCCGCCACCGCCGCCGTGGATGCAGTAACACTGGCGCTGTGAACTGACGCGGTTCTAAAAGCTTGCCCACCTTGCCGAACTATCGAGATCGGTAGGGTGGGCAACTGCGCAGCATTGCCCACCGGGTAGTTGCCTAAGCTTTGTTGGGTATCCTAGAGGGCTGCTTTCGACCCATAGCTGCCGGTGACGACTGGCAGAAACCGGCGAGTAGGCATTCAGACCTTCGATATTTAATGCGAGCCAGCCACCTTTAACCCTCGATTAATTGAAACTGGGAGCGCATCCCGGCGTCACGTAACGGCATCAAGGCCTGGTAATCGGGCGAGTAGTACCAGCTAGTGGCCAGCTCTTTGGTTGGGAAAACTAGGATCACCTGCATTTGAAAGTCGGTGTCACCCAACAGTTGCTCAGCAGGGCCCTTCACTAAGTATTCGCCGGAGTAGGTGGCCAAGGTCGCAGGCACGGCAGCTCCGTACTGTTCCAATTTTTCTTTGTCGATGGGCGTGAAATTCACGGTAATGTAGGCGGGCATAGGAGTTCTTTGGCTTGAAATGGTGGTGGGATTACAGCGCCGGAGCCGAACGCTGTGAGAGTCTTATTTGGTGGCTCGGGAATCTTTCCAGACGCGTGACGCGAACGCGGCGTCCACGGGTGTGTGCGCCAGATGATTGGTGTAGTTACTGATCGTTTTAACGGCGATAGCCAGAATCACTTCCAGAACGTGCTTCTCGGTATAACCCACTGCCAGAAACTGGGCAACGGCGGCCCGGGCTGGCAGTCCACGGGTGACCACCATGGTGCGGGTGAAGTTGGCCAGCGCGGCCAATTTGGCATCGGCCACCGGCTTACCATCGCGCAGGGCATTAGTCACCTCGGTGGGCACCTTGGACATAGCATCGGCCACCAAACTGTGGGCCGACACACAGTACTCGCAACCGTTTTCAATCGAGATTGCCAGAAACACCACCTCTTGCTCAACGGCGGTGAAGTCGGAGTTGGCGCGGAACTGCTCGTAGCCATGGAAGTAAGTCGAAAGTAAGCCTGGTGCATGTGCCATATGGGTGAACATGTTGGGAATAAAACCAAAGTTGGCTTGTGCGCCCTTGAGCAGCGCGGCGGCGCTAGGTGACGCGGTTTCGATGGTCAACGCGGGCAGACTGAGTTTGTAGGCAGATAGCATGGGTTTTCCTTAGAGGGTTGAGGCCGTAAAAATCATGCACGGAGGCGGTCTGTTGGCCCCGCTGCAACAGGTCTGGTTCAGATGGGTGTAAGCGTATTGAAGGAGTATTATTTAAACAACATTCGAATATTTAATTTATAGTTAAGAAATTATGAACAATATAAAAAACTTATCCCGACTGATGGTGTTCGCCGTGGTGGCTCGCAAAGGCTCGTTCACTCAGGCGGCCGAGGAGCTCGACATCACCAAGTCGGCGGTCAGCCAGCAGATCAAAGCCTTGGAGTTGGATATCGGCGCACGTTTGCTCAACCGCACCACCCGCGGCGTGGCGACGACCGCATTGGGTGAAAAGCTACTGCAACGCTGTCAGCTACTGCACGATCAACTCGACATGGTGCTTGCTGACGTTACTGAAGCTGGCGTCGCCCCCAAGGGACGATTCGCGGTGACGTTCCCCCACGCGCTGGCCTCCAATGTGACGCTGCCAGCGATCGAGCAGCTTTGCCAAGAGTATCCCGGCTTGGAACCCGAACTGATCGCCAGCGACAGCGAGTTGGATCTGGTTGCACATGGTCTGGATGTGGCGATCCATGCGGGCGAGTTACCTGACAGCAGCTATCGCGCCTTGCCGGTAGGTCAAATGATTGAAGTGTTTTGCGCGACCCCGTTGTACTTGCACCGCAATGGCATACCCAAGACAGCGTCGGAGCTGGCCGAACATCGTTGGATTGCCGCCAGTTGGCAGCAACGCAACATGGCCGTGCTGCAAGTGGGGACAGCAGACAAAACCAACGTCAACCTCAATCGTTTTGCCCAAGTCAATACACTGCCCGGAGCGATCGAGCTGGCCTTGCGAAACATGGGCCTGGTGTTAATCCCTGACGTCGTCGCCAAGCCGCTGTTGCAAAGCGGTGAGCTGGTGCGGGTACTCCCCCAATGTACCGGCCCGCATTGGCCGGTACATGCCGTGCATGCTTACCAAAGTGAAAAGCCGGTTCACGTGACGCGCTTCTACCAATTGGTTTGTCGCTATTTCGACGAATTGGTGAAGTAAGCAACGCTAGACCTAACACGGGCATCGTTCACTTAGCGGCTCTAGGCTTCGGCTTCGCCTCAAAAGAATGCGAACCCGCCCCCGATGGCAGCGCAATTCAAATCTGCCTATTTCAGGACGAATCGATGCACATAATGTTCACCAACACAGGAGCGGTACCCGTTGAAATTCGCGAGCGCTTTTTTGAAAAATTTGTCACGTCCGGAAAAATCGACGGTACCGGCATAGGTACTTACTCAGCCAAACTGCTCACCGAGGCTCAGGGGGGCAGCATCAAGATGCAGGCTTCAGACGCTTATAATCGCACTGAGGTAACCGTAACCTTACCGCGATTAGTACCTTAAGAAACGCAGCTAGGGCCAGAAACAGTCGCTGGTGATAGAGCACAGTCAGCCAAGAGTCGACCTCAGGCATGTCTTCGATACTAGGGTCGATTGAGACTGCTGGGGCGCCTTGATCGACATGTGATAGACGCCTAACGTTTGATTAAGGGGCCGGCTTTAGCCGACTCCACTCACCCCGCCCAGATCAATCTTGAGCGTCCGCTAATGGCCGATAACGGCCCCCTCCGCGTCACTAACATCATCCACTACCAGCTACGCCCACAGCCCGACTCCAGCTCCTTGATGATCGGGCAATCCGGCCGATCGTCGCCGTGGCAGTTGTGCACCAGTTGTTGCAGGCTGTCGCGTAGGCCGATTAGCTCGGCAATCTTGTTATTCAACTCGTTAATATGCCCGGCCGCCAAGGCTTTCACGTCGCTGCTGGCGCGTTGGCCGTTTTGCCATA
>JAIETJ010000102.1 GCA_019745275.1 Pseudomonadaceae bacterium
GCCCTGAGCATTCAGACTGTCGCCATCGGAGACGGGTGGGTCGCCGGGGACAAAGCCGAGGGTGAAACTATTGCTGCTGCGAATCCGTTGCAGGGTGTCGGCTTGGCCGTGCAGCGGCCAGCTGGTCAGGGCCAGCAGCAGTAAGGTCGCCGCGCGGCGCGCAAGGGTCGGGTGCATCGCGTGGCTCCTCATGATTTGTGCAAGCTGTCGAGGCTGTCGACAAAGCGCTTGGCGATACTGCCAAACAGCAGGTAACCAAAGGCCATCACCAAGGTTGCGCCGAACACCGCTTCCAGCCCTGAGGCGTATAGGGCATATAGGCAGTAGAACAGCCCGACTAGCATGATCAGGCTGTTGCGGCGGAAGATCGGCACGCTCACCTCGGCCTTGTACATGATCACCAAAAGGGCCGAGAGCGAGGTGATATAGGGAATCAGGTTGGTCACGGCGGCCAAACTAATCAGCTTGTTGAACTGCGCGCTGGCGTTTGGCGAGATGGTCGAGAGCGCCACCAAGGTTTGCATTACGCCGCAAAAAATCAGCCCGAGCAGAGGGGCGTTACGCGCCGAAACGCGCGAGAACAGTTTCGGAAACAAGCCTTGGTCGGCGGTGACCTTGGCGGTTTGCGCCAAGGTGAATTGCCAGCCGAGTAGTGAGCCGATACAGGCCATGACCGCCAGCGCCATGATGATATTGCCGATGCCGTCATTGAACATCCGCGCATACACGAAGGCGAAGGGCGCGCTGGAGTTAGCCAGTTCGGCGTTCGGCACTATGCCTTGGATCACCGTGGTGGACAGCACATACACCACCGCCGCGCCGAGGGTGCCGAACAAGCAGGCCAGCGGCACGTTGCGCTTGGGGTTGTCGACCGCATCGAAGTTTTGCGCCGCCGATTCCATGCCCAAAAACGCCCAGAGGGTTAAGGGGATGCTCTGCGTGATGGCATCACTAATGGCCAGATTGCCGGGGTTCCAAGCCTGCTCGAAGACGGCCGGGTCAAACCAGAGCCAGCCAATCACACTGAGGCCGGCGACCGGAATAATGACTCCCCAGACGGTGATAGAGCCGAGCTTGCCAGTAATGTTCGGGCCGCCGAAGTTGGCCAAGGTGGTCAGCCAAATTAACCCGGCGGTGCCAATAAACAACGGAATAGCGCCGCTACCCAGCCACGGAAAGAAGGGTGTTAAGTAGCCGGCCGCCGAGATGCCGATGGCCACGTTGCCGATCACCAGCGAGAGAAAGTACAGGTACGAGCAAAGGAAGAACGCCGACTTGCCATGCGCCTCCTCGGTATACGCCGACATCCCGCCGGCGCGTGGGCAATAGATGCCGCACTGAGCAAAACAATAGGCAATCGCCATCGAACCGATGGCCGTGACTATCCATGAGAGCAAGGACACGGCGCCGATCTGCGCCATGCTCGATGGCAGCATGATGATGCCCGAGCCCATCATATTTACGGCCACCAAGGTGGTCAGGGCGGTGAGGCTCATTTTCTTGCTGGCATCGGCCATGCTGGCGTCCTTGTGCGGGGCTTAACTGATCGTCAATAGCGGGTAGGGCGGGTGTAACCCGCATCGGTCATTCACGGTGCGGGTAATCGCGTAGCGCCTGCACGGCGGGTTGCACCCGCCCTACACGTCAACGATAGCTAATACCGGCGAGGGTAGTGCTGATGCGGGTGCCCGCCGTACCGCGGACGATAGCTTCGATATCCGGCAGCGAACCGATTACCGCCACCTTACCCGTCTCGCGCGCAAATTCGCAGGCGGCCTGCACTTTCGGGCCCATGGAGCCGGCGGCAAAGCCGAGTTTCTCCAGCTCATCCGGATGGGCTTGGGCCACGGCTTTTTGCGTCGGTTTGCCCCAATCGATGTAAACCGCGTCCACGTCGGTGGCAATCACCAGCAAGTCGGCCTCCAGTTCCTTGGCCAAAAAGGCCGAGCACAGATCCTTGTCGATCACCGCTTCCACGCCCACCAGTTTGCCGTCCTGGTACATGGTTGGAATCCCGCCGCCGCCAGCGGCGATGACGATGGTGCCTTTCTCCAGCAGCCATTTGATCGGACGAATTTCGAAGATCCGCTTGGGGCGCGGGCTAGCCACTACGCGGCGAAACTTGTCGCCATCCGGGGCGATGGTCCAGCCTTTTTCAGCGGCCAGACTCTCGGCTTCGGCCTTCGGATAAACCGGGCCGATAGGCTTGCTCATGTTCTGGAAAGCGGGGTCAGTTGGATCGACTTCAACTTGAGTGAGCAAGGTGGCGAAAGGCACCTCGACCGGCAGTAGGTTACCCAGTTCCTGTTCGATCATGTAGCCGATCATGCCTTCGGTTTCTGCGCCGAGCACGTCCAGCGGGTAGGGGTTCTTGGCATCGTAGGCATTGCCTTGCAGGGCCAGCAGGCCCACTTGTGGGCCGTTGCCGTGGGCCACCACCAGCTCATTGCCGGTGGCGATCTTGGCGATCTGCTCACAGGCGATGCGCACGTTGTCGCGCTGGTTCTCGGCGGTCATGGCTTCGCCGCGGCGTAACAGGGCGTTGCCGCCCAAAGCGATCACTAGACGCATGAATTTTCTCCTTGGTAGGGTGGAAAACCCGCAAGCGGCGCTTTCCACCCTTGGGGCTGAAGCAAAAATAATACGTGTTGGGCTGCAAGCGTAGGGCCTACTCGCCGCAGGCAGTACGCCATGGGCACGCACAGCTGGCGGACTGTTCGCTGCGCTCCTGAGTCCGCCCTACGTCCTGAGTCAAAACGGGCTTTGGCTA
The DNA here is from genome assembly GCA_019745275.1 of Pseudomonadaceae bacterium. GTDB lineage: Bacteria > Pseudomonadota > Gammaproteobacteria > Pseudomonadales > Pseudomonadaceae > Aquipseudomonas. Next base: position 2,771 of record JAIETJ010000102.1, read on the forward strand.
TGTATCAGCCTAGCTTGCAGCGGCGATTAGCAGGCCGTTGAAAAACGTAGGCGAGGCAGGCAAGACAAGGCAAAAACAGGCGAGGACGCGGATTTTACTGGCTGTAAATGAGCATTCCGAGCCTGTTTTTAACGCAGGATTGCCAACGCAGGTAGTTTTTCAACAGTCTGCTAGACGTTGCTGAGGGTGGCGACCATCACCGCCTTAATGGTGTGCATGCGGTTTTCCGCTTGGTCGAAGGCGATGCAGGCTGGCGACTCGAACACTTCTTCGGTCACTTCCACGCCGTCGGCGAGGAACGGGTACTGCGCCACCAGTTGCTTGCCGACCTTGGTGTCGGTGTTGTGGAACGCCGGCAGGCAGTGCATGAACTGGGTGCGCGGAGTGCCGCTGGCCTTCATCATGGCGCTGTTGACCTGATACGGCAGCAGCAGCTTGATCCGGTCGCCCCAGGCCTCCACTGGCTCACCCATGGAGACCCAAACATCAGTGTGGATAAAGTCGACACCCTTGACTGCTTCTTGCGGGTCTTCGGTGAGGGTGATGCGCGCACCGCTCTCGGCGGCGAATGCCTTGCACTGTTCGACGAACTCTTCCAGCGGCCACAGCTCTTTGGGCGCGGCGATGCGCACGTCCATGCCGAGCTTGGCGCCGATCAGCAGCAGTGAGTTGCCCATGTTGTTGCGGGCATCGCCTAGGTAGGCGTAGCTGATGTCGTGTAGCGGCTTGTCGCTGTGCTCGCGCATGGTCAGCACGTCGGCGAGCATCTGGGTCGGGTGATATTCGTCGGTCAAGCCGTTGAATACTGGCACGCCGGCAAATTTGGCCAGATCTTCGACGATTTCCTGCTTGAAGCCACGGTATTCGATGGCGTCGTACATCCGGCCGAGTACCCGGGCGGTGTCTTTCATGGTTTCTTTGTGGCCGATCTGCGAGGAGTTAGGGTCGATATAGGTGACGTTGGCACCTTGGTCATAGGCGGCCACTTCGAAGGCGCAACGGGTGCGGGTCGAAGTTTTTTCGAAGATCAGCGCAATGTTCTTGCCTTTCAGGTGCTGGGCTTCGGTTCCGCTGTACTTGGCGCGCTTGAGGTCGCGCGACAGGTCGAGCAGAAACATCAGCTCGCGCTTGGTGTGGTGCATCAGGCTGAGCAGGTTGCGGTTGTGCATATTGAAAGCCATGACGAGTTTCCTCTTGAGAAATTAAAGTTCTAACGCCGCCACTGCATAAGCTTTGGCGTGATCGGCGGTCGGATAAGAACCGCCGAGGTTTATTTAATAGTCGATTGGGTCGCGGATGATTGGACATGTCATGCAGTGGCCGCCGCCACGCCCGCGGCCGAGTTCGCTAGCGCTGATGGTGATCACTTCCACCCCGGCTTTACGCAGCAGGGTATTGGTGTAGGTGTTGCGGTCGTAGCCGACCACGACCCCTGGCTCCAGGCAAACCACGTTGTTGCCGTCGTCCCATTGCTCGCGTTCGGCTTCAAAGCTGTCGCCGCCGGTTTGCACCACGCGCAGTTTTTTCAGGTTCAGCGATTCGGCCACTACGTCGAGGAATGACTTAGGCTCGCGGCGAATGTCCATGCCGCCCGGCCGGCTTTCGTCGGGACGAATGCTGAAAGCGACAATTTGGTTAACTACCGCTGGGAAGATGGTAACTAGGTCGCGGTCGCAGAAGCTAAACACGGTGTCTAGGTGCATGGCTGCACGGGATTTAGGTAAACCCGCGACAATTACCCGCTGAACCGCACCGCCTTTGAACAGAGAGAGTGCCAGTTGGCCGATGGCTTGATGCGAGGTGCGCTCGCCCATGCCGATCAGGACCACACCGTTGCCGATTGGCATCACATCGCCGCCTTCCAAGGTGGCTGCGCCGTGGTCTTCATCCGGGTCGCCGTACCAGACTTTAAAGTCGGCATTTACAAAGTCCGGATGGAACTTGTAAATCGCCGTCATCAGCAGGGTTTCTTGCCGACGTGCTGGCCAGTACATCGGGCTGAGCACCACGCCGCCGTAGATCCAGCAGCTATTGTCGCGGGTAAACTGGGTGTTTGGCAGCGGTGGCAGAATAAAGCTGGATTCGCCCAAGAACTCGCTAAACATCTTGGCCAAGTCGCTGCCGCCGCCGGCGCTGAGGTCGGCACCTGAAACACCACCAATCAGGTATTCGGCGAGTTTGCGTGGCTCTTGGCTTTCCAGCCAGCTGCGCAGCTCTTGGCCAAGCCCTAAACCGACTTGGTTGGCCGAGGTTTTACGGTCGAGAATCCACTTCAGGGCTTCGGGGTTTTGCACCACGTCGGTGAGCAGGTTGTGCATCTCGACCACTTCGATATTGCGGTCACGCATCTTGGTGACGAAGTCGAAGTGATCGCGCTTGGCCTGATTAACCCAAATCACGTCATCGAATAACAGCTCATCGCAGTTGTTCGGGGTTAAGCGCAAGTGCGCCAAGCCCGGCGAGCAAACCATCACCTTGTGCAACTTGCCAGCTTCGGAATGGACGCCGAGTTTGATTTTTTCAGTGCTCATGCAAATTACTCCTTTTTACGGATCAGATACTCAGGAAACCGGAATACAGGCCGTAGGCAGCAATCAGCGCGCCTAAGACCACGCCGGCGAAAATCACTTTTTCAATATTGGTAAAGACGGCCAACCCTTGTTCGCGCTTGGCTTTGGCAAACAAGATGGCCCCTGGCGCGTAGAGCAAGGCCGAGAGCAGTAGGTATTGAATGCCGCCGGCGTAGATCAACCAGATCGCGTAAATAGTGGCGATTGCTGCGATCGCTAGGTCTTTGTTGCGCTCGCTGGCATCTTGCTCGTACGACTCGCCGCGCACACCGATTAGCAAGGCGTAGGCCGCCGACCAGAAGTACGGCACCAGAATCATCGAGGTGGCCAAGTACAGCAGGCTGAGGTAAGTCGAGCTGCTGAACAGGGTGATGATCAAAAACAGTTGAATCAGGCCGTTAGTCAGCCACAGCGCATTAACCGGCACCTTGTTGGCGTTTTCCTTTTTGAGGAAATTCGGCATGGTGTGGTCGCGGGCGCCGGCAAACAAAATCTCGGCACACAGCAAGGTCCACGACAGCAGAGCGCCGGCCAGCGACACCACCAGACCCACACCAATCAGAACCGCGCCCCAGTGGCCGACCACATGCTCAAGCACGCCGGCCATCGATGGGTTTTTCAAGCCGGCCAATTCCGGTTGGCTCATGATCCCCAGCGACAACACGTTAACCATCACCAGTAAGGCCAGTACACCGATAAAACCGATCACTGTTGCCTTGCCGACATCCGAACGTTTGGCGGCGCGGGCGGAGTACACGCTGGCACCTTCGATACCGATAAATACCCAGACAGTTACCAGCATCATGTTGCGTACTTGGTCCATCACGCTGCCCAGTTCGATATTGCCCTTGCCCCAGAAATCTGAGGTGAACACGTCGAGCTTAAAGGCGACCGCGGCGATGACGATAAACAACACCAGTGGCACCATCTTGGCGACGGTGGTCACCAAGTTAATAAAGGCCGCTTCATGAATGCCGCGCAGCACCAAGAAGTGCACGCCCCAGAGCACTACAGATGCGCCTATCACCGCCGCGACTGTGTTGCCTTCACCAAAAATCGGGAAGAAGTAACCGAGGGTACTGAACAGCAGCACGAAGTAGCTGACGTTGCCCAGCCAGGCGCTGATCCAGTAGCCCCACGCGGAGGAGAAACCCATGTAGTCGCCAAAACCGGCCTTGGCGTAGGCGTATACGCCGGCGTCCAGTTCTGGTTTGCGGTTGGCGAGGGTTTGAAACACAAAGGCTAGGGTCAGCATGCCGACCGCGGTAATCGCCCAGCCGATCAGTACGGCCCCGGCGCTGGCGCTGTTGGCCATGTTCTGCGGCAGCGAGAAAATCCCACCGCCAACCATCGAGCCAACCACCAAGGCAATCAGCGCGCCCAGTTTGAGTTTTTGCGACGAGTCCGCCATGGTCATCTCCATTGATCAATTAGTCAGATAACAGTACATGCCGGAAGCTAGCAGGGGCGCTTGACCTGGGTCAACTGTCTGCCGGATGGGCCTTGTACAGAGGTAACTGAATGTTTTAGCGCTGCAGTGTTGCAGTCTGGTGACAGGGTTTGCGCGGCAGTAAAAATGTAGTTGGGAAATGCCGGTGTGCAAGTTTGCGGGGTAAAAGCGTTGATGGCAGGCATGCGTCGGAGTGCATAAGAGCGACTGTTTGCCTGGGTACGGCATCATTTTTGTTGCCGTCTCGGTATTATGGCGAGATTGCTAGCTGGCGCCGTTAGACGTTGGTCTATGGATAGGGCTGTTGGTTATGTTTGTTAATGGTGTGACGCCGTAAGGGAATTAATAGTTATGAGCATTTTAGTGACTGGCGGCGCCGGCTTTATCGGCGCGAACTTTGTGTTGGATTGGTTGGCGCAGTCGGATGAGCTGGTCATCAATCTGGATAAATTGACCTACGCCGGTAATCTAGAAAATCTCAGTAGCTTGGCCGGTGATGCGCGCCATCTGTTCGTGCAGGGCGATATCGGTGACT
>JAIETJ010000047.1 GCA_019745275.1 Pseudomonadaceae bacterium
GGCCAGCATTAGGTTCAAGAATTGGTGGAGATAAACGGGATCGAACCGTTGACCTCTTGCATGCCATGCAAGCGCTCTCCCAGCTGAGCTATACCCCCATTCAAGGACGGGGCGCATGTTAAGCGCAGCCCAGACCCCTGTCAACACTATTTCAGCTTAACAGACTTTATTTATGCTGCCATAACAACCACTTAAGCCCCGACCACCGGCACACACCGGCGGCCGGAGGGCTATCAGCCCGCAATCGCCGCAAAAAGCTTTTCCCACTCTTTAACTTCTTTTTTCGACGCACCACCGAGCAACTCAAGAGCCTGACGCAAACGAAAACGGGTCATATCCGGGCCGATTATTTCCATCGCATCGAGCACTGACACCGAACTGGCATGCCCGGTAATAGCGGCAAACATCAGCGGCATAGCGTCGCGCAGTTTCAATTCCAGCGATTCAACCACCGCTTGAATACAGCCAGTGATGCGATCCTTCTCCCACTGACGCAGCGCTTCGAGCTTCCACAAAATCAACTGCATCAGTTGGCGTACTTGCTCAGGCGAGAGTTTTTTGTGCTCAAACAGCTTGGCATCCAACGGCACTGAACCCGCAAAGAAGAACCCAGCCAGCGGTGCAATTTGACTAAATGTCTCGACCCGGCCCTGCACATGCGGCGCTATCTGCATCAGGTACTCAGGATTGAATGCCCACTTCTGCACTTCGGCGGCAAAGGTTTCGACGCTCAACTCGCGCAGCCATTGGCCATTCAGCCAAGACAGCTTCTCCATATCGAAGATCGGCCCGCCGAGAGACACGCGCTGAATATCGAAGTGTTCAATCATCTCAGCCAGCGAGAACTTCTCACTCTCATCAGGCATCGACCAACCCATGCGCCCGAGATAATTAAGCATCGCCTGCGGCAAGAAGCCCATACGTTCGTAGAAGGTCACCGAGGTCGGGTTTTTGCGTTTGGACAGCTTGCTCTTGTCCGGGTTACGCAGCAACGGCATGTAGCACAGCATCGGCTGCTCCCAGCCGAAGTACTCATACAACTTAATCAGCTTCGGCGCCGACGGCAGCCACTCCTCACCGCGCAACACATGGGTAATACCCATCAAATGGTCATCGACCACGTTGGCGAGAAAGTAGGTCGGCAAGCCATCGGTCTTCATCAAGACCTGCATATCCATGCGATCCCACGGGATCTCGACCGTACCACGCAGCATGTCTGGCACCTCGCAAACGCCCTCGGTCGGCACCTGCATACGCACCACGTGCGCCTCACCAGCGGCAATGCGCTGCTGCGCAACGGCTGGATCCAGATGCAAACAATGACCGTCGTAACGCGGCGTCTGCTTATTGGCCATCTGCTCGGCGCGCACTTGGTCTAGCCGCTCAGAGGAACAGAAACACGGGAACGCATGACCCTTGGCGACTAGCTCATCCGCGTATTTTTTGTAGATTTCACTGCGCTCGCTTTGCCGATACGGGCCGTGTGGACCGCCAATGTCCGGGCCCTCGTCCCACTCAATGCCCAACCAGCGCAGCGAATCAAAAATCTGCTGCTCGGATTCACGCGTGGAGCGCACCTGATCGGTGTCTTCAATGCGCAAAATAAACTGGCCGCCGTGCTGGCGAGCAAAGCACAGGTTGAACAGCGCGATATAGGCGGTGCCAACGTGCGGATCGCCAGTTGGCGATGGCGCGATACGGGTACGAACAATGGTCATGGAAACTCTCGGCGGTTAGCTTGTAATAACGCAGATCAATCAAAGCTTGAATCTTACAGGCTCACCACCCGAGGCTCCAGTAACGCCCCCAGCTGCGTGCTCAAGTTAGCCAATAAAAAATCCAGAAAGGCTTTAACTTTCATGGTCTGAAATCGCCGCGACGGGTACACCGCAAAGATCTCAGCGCTAGGCAGTTGCGCCGCAGGCAACACCTCAATTAACCGGCCGCTGGCAACCTCTTCTCGGCTAATCATCAGCGGCAACCCGGCAATCCCTGCCCCGGCCAACGCCGCTTCGCGGGCAAAAGTAATGTTATTGCACGACAACACCCGCTGACAGGCGACCGCCTGCCCCAGCAACGGCCAGTAGCGCGGCGAGTCGGACGGCAGCAAAATCGCTCGATGCTCACTCAACTGCCCCACCACCTGCGGCGTGCCATGCTGCTGCAAATAGGCCGGGCTGGCGCACAAGCTCCGCGCACTCATCAGCAATGGCCGGGCAATCAGGGTCGAGTCCTGCGGCTGACCAACCAACATGGCGATATCCACGCCCTCCTCGACCGGATCGACTCGGCGCGAAGTCAGCTCCACCTCGGCGGTAATTTCCGGATACTCGCGCATAAAAGCTCCCAGCACCCGACCTAAAAACAGCTGACCGAACTCGATCGGCGCGGTAATGCGCAACAACCCAGACGGCTGCAACTGCAACTGCATCACGGCCTGCTCGGCCTCGGCAAAATCCAACATGATTTGCCGGCAGCGCTCGTAATAGGCCTGCCCCACCTCGGTAAGGCGCAGCTTGCGAGTGGTGCGATTGAGCAAACGCACGCCTAAGCGCTCCTCCAGCAAGGCAATTCGCCGGCTCACCGTCGATTTCTGCATGCCCAAACCCGAGGCGGCCAGCGTGAAACTGTGGCACTCGACGACCCGAGTAAAGATCAAGGCATCATCCAGCCCCATGATTGTTCCCCATAAGCAACAAAGTTTCCGAAGTGTACCGACTACAAGCATGCAGGGAACACTGCTAGATTTACCGCTATCCTGCCAATCGTCAGTTGAGTCTTTTCATGTCCGCCCACTTGCAACGTCGTCTATTCATTTTTCTAGCGTTGCTGACCCTAGTCGTCGGCGGTTTCTTTGCCCACTGGCTGCTGATTGGGCGCTTTATCGAAAGCACCGACAACGCCTATGTGCAGGGTGAAATCACCCGCGTCTCGAGCCAATTAAGCGCCAGAGTCGGCAAGGTATTGGTCGCTGACAACCAACACGTCGAACAAGGCGATGTGCTCGTGGAGCTGGAACCCGAAGACTTTCGCCTAGCCATCGAGCGCGCTCAGGCCGCACTCGACAGCCGCGAGGCGGAATTACTGCAAGCGCGCAGCAAACTCACCCAGCAAGCCAGCCTGATTGATGCAGGTCAAGCCGATGTGGGTGCCAGCGAGGCCACCTTCGGGCGCACCCAGATCGACCTATCCCGCGCGCAAGCGCTGCGCAAGCCGGGTTATGTATCCGAGGAGCGGGTCACCACCTTGGCCGCCGACAGTCGCGTGGCCCGCTCACTGGTGAGCAAGGCACAAGCAGACTTACAAGCCCAGCGCCAGCAAGTAACCGCACTGAATGCCGAACTCAAACGCCTCGAAGCGCAAATCAGCAATGCCCATGCCGAACTGGCGCAAGCCGAACTCAACCTCAGCCGCAGCCAAATTCGCGCACCGATCAGTGGCATCATCGGCCAGCGCGCCGCGCGTAATGGTCAATATGTGCAAACTGGTGCTTACCTGATGTCGGTAGTACCCGATCAAAACATCTGGATTCAAGCCAATTTTAAAGAGACTCAAATCGGCAAGATGCATGAGGGCCAAAGCGCCGAACTGATCTTCGATGCCTACCCAGACCAACCCATTCAAGCCACCCTCGACAGCCTGTTTGCCGCCTCGGGCGCGCAGTTCAGCCTACTGCCGCCGGACAATGCCACCGGCAACTTCACCAAGGTGGTGCAGCGCATTCCGGTCAAGCTGACCTTCCCCGCCGACAATCCGCTCAAAGGCAAAATCCGTCCGGGCATGTCGGTACAGGTCAAGGTCTCGATCAAGGCCACCAACAGTGGCAGCTGACGCACTCATCCGACCCGTCGGCGAGCCCACGCGGCGCGATTGGATCGCGGTAATGAGCGTGATGCTCGGCGCCTTTATGGCGGTGCTCGACATCCAGATCACCAATGCCTCACTGAAAGACATTCAGGGCGCGCTGTCGGCCACCCTCGAAGAAGGCTCGTGGATTTCCACCTCCTATCTGGTTGCCGAGATCATCATGATCCCGCTCAGCGCCTGGTTGGTGCAGGTGTTCGGCGCGCGGCGGATGGCGGTGTGGGTGTCGGCGCTGTTTCTACTCGCCTCGCTGCTCTGCTCTACCGCCTGGAACCTGGAGAGCATGATCGTCTTTCGCGCCTTCCAGGGCTTTACCGGCGGCGCGCTGATTCCGCTGGCGTTCACCATGACGCTGATCAAACTGCCCGAACATCATCGCGCCAAAGGCATGGCCTTGTTTGCCGTAACCGCCACCTTCGCCCCGGCCATCGGCCCAACCTTGGGCGGCTGGCTGACCGAGAGCTTTGGCTGGCAGTACATTTTCTACATCAACGTGCCGCCGGGCCTACTGATGATTGCCGGGCTGCTGTACAGCTTGGATAAAAAACCCACCCAATGGAGCCTGCTCAACAGCGCCGATTACCCCGGCATTTTAACCATGGCCTTAGGGCTGGGCTGTCTGCAGGTGTTTCTGGAAGAGGGCCACCGCAACAACTGGCTGGAGTCGGATTTTATTGTTGGACTCGGCTCGACTGCCTTAATCAGCATGATTCTGTTTGTGATCTTGCAGTTCTCCCGCGACAACCCGCTGATCAACCTGCGTATCCTCGGCAACCGTAATTTCGGTTTATCCAGTATTTCCAGCGTCGGCTTAGGCGTCGGCTTGTACGGCTCGGTGTACGCCTTACCGCTGTATTTGGCGCAAATCCAAGGCTACAACGCCATGCAAATCGGCGAAGTGATCATGTGGATGGGCGCGCCACAGTTGCTGATCATCCCGCTGGTGCCGCTGATCATGCAGCGCATCTCACCCAAGTGGCTGTGCGCCTTTGGCTTTGCCATGTTTGGCTTTGCCAACTTTGCCTCCGGGGTGCTCAACCCGGACTTTGCCGGCGATCAGCTCAACCAAATACAGATTCTGCGCGCCATCGGCCTGCCCTTTGTGATGGTCACACTGTCCTTAATTGCCACCGTATCCTTGCGCGCAGAGGACGCAGGCTCCGCCGGCAGTCTGTTCAATATTCTGCGCAACTTAGGCGGTGCCATCGGTATTGCGCTGATCGCCACGCTGATCGATAACCGCGCTAAAACCTACTTCGACTACTTGCGCGAAGCCTTGGTGCCGAGCAACCCGCAGGTCGCCGAGCGCCTGAGTTTCTGGGCCGACAAACTCGGCAGTGAGCAGGCCGCACTGGCCAAACTCAGTGAAATGACCCACCAGCAGGCCGCTATCATGGCCTACAATGACGCCTTCCATTTTATCGGCATTGCCCTCGCCATTAGCATGTTGGCCGTGCTGTTCACCCGCCATCTACCGGCCGGAGCCACCAGTGGCGCGGGCGCGGCGCACTAACAACCGCTCAATATTTGCCACACTGCAGAGCACCTAGCCTGCAGGGTGCGTTTCAGCCCACCACAGCGCGACACCAAGGTCTTGGAGGGCTAAAGCCCACCCTACGCACCCCGCCTCACGCAAGCCAGTCAGGTTCTTATGCCCACCGCCCGCACTCGTACGCTGCTAATCATCACCGCCTTTGCCGTTATTTATATCGGCTGGGGCACAACTTATCTGGCCAATCACTTCTTGCTCCGTGAACTGCCACCCTTTGTGCTGGGCACCTTGCGTTTTCTACTGGCCGGTGGGCTGGCACTGGCTTGGGCCTTGAGCCGCCCGCGCGTCAAGATGCAGCGCAGCGACTGGGGCAGCGCCTTGATTGGCGGGGTGTTGCTGATTGCCATCGGTCAGGGCGCGCTGATTTACGCCAACCAATTTTTGCCCACCGGCTTGCTGGCCATGCTCTACACCACCCTACCTCTGTGGAGCGTGGCGCTCGAATGGGTATTGGGCGAGCGCCCGGCCGCTTGGGTGATATTCGGTCTACTGATCGCCAGCGCCGGCATAGTGTTGCTGATGAGCAACAGCCTCGGCAGCAGTGCCACCGCCGAGCAATGGTTTGCCGGCAGTCTTGTAGTGCTAGCGACCCTGCTCTGGGCCTGCGGTGCTTGGCTGCTGCGCCAGCGCCCACCCTTCAGCTCCAGTTGGCTGGGCCTGAGTTTGCAAATGCTGATCGGTGCTGCGGTACTGGCACTGCTCGGGCTTTGGCATGGTGACTGGCAAGGCTTTACCCTCGCGCAACTCAGCCAAGACTCATGGTGGTGGATGCTGTACTTGGTGCTGCCGGTCAGCCTCGGCGTATACCCGGCGTACTTCTGGCTGCTGCGCGAAGTGCCACCGAGCTTGGTGTCGACCTTCGCCTTCGTCAATCCGGTGGTAGCCTTGCTGCTGGGTTATCTGCTGCTCAACGAACAACTCAGCCTGATCGCCGGCCTAGCCTGCCTAGCCACCTTGGGCGGCGTGTCACTAATGATCTTTGGCCGCAAACGTTAAACCTGCAACAACCGCTCGCGCAGCTTGTGGATTTCGTCGCGCAGTTGCGCGGCGGCTTCGAACTCCAGATCACGGGCCAACTGGTACATTTTCTCTTCCATCAGTTTTATCCGTTTGCCGATCTCGCCCGGTGTGCGCAGCTCGCTTTCATAACGGGCGCTCTCCTCGGCTGCCTTGGCCATGCCGCGCCGCTTGTTGCTGCGTGAGCCGGGCACCACGGCGCCTTCGAGAATATCTTGCACGTCCTTGAAGATCCCTTGCGGGGTGATGCCATTGGCCAGGTTAAAAGCGATTTGCTTGTCGCGGCGCCGCTCGGTTTCACCAATCGCCCGCTCCATCGAGCC
>JAIETJ010000153.1 GCA_019745275.1 Pseudomonadaceae bacterium
GACTCTTTCAGTACCGCTTGAATGTTAGCAAACTGGTCGGGATTGATTTCGGTCGAAATGCCCGCAGGGTATTTGTCCTTCCAGAAGTTCTCAGACATGCAAGCCTTCTCCTAACTACAGCTATTTTTATAGCGTCTAAGCGACGATTATTTTTTAAATTTTGTGCAGCTTTAGCCCTTTTGACGGGCAAAAAACCGGGCCGAGCGTAGCAGCTTTAGACAAACCCGACCAGCAGCAAAAGCCGGCTTACCAGTAACAAAAATGACTGAAAGATCAACTTCCAGTCATTTTTTGAATCCAGCTACGACTCACTTAAACCCACACAAACCCCTGATTCTAGGCTAAGTCACGCAGCTCCCGCCGAAGGATTTTACCCACCGGGGTCATCGGCAACGACTCACGAAAAACGATATGCCGGGGCATTTTGTAAGCGCAAAAATTCTCCCGACAGAAGCCTTTCAACTCATCCATGGGTAAGCCGCCAGCACGCGCCACCACAAACAACTTAACCGCTTCGCCAGAACGCTCATCCGGCACACCAATTACCGCACAACTGGCGATCTGCGGATGAGTCATCAGCACATCTTCAATTTCATTCGGGTAGACGTTAAAGCCGGAGACAATAATCAGGTCTTTTTTGCGATCGACGATCCGCACAAAGCCATCCGGATCGATCACCGCCACATCGCCGGTTTTCAACCACCCTTCAGCATCTAACACCTCATCGGTCGCCTCAGGGCGCTGCCAGTAACCCTTCATCACTTGCGGGCCTTTGACACACAACTCACCGCGTTCACCCAACGCCTGCTCAACGCCATCATCATTGATAACTTTGAAGGTGGTGCCGGGCACTGGCATTCCGACGGTACCTAAGCGGGCCTTATCACCATAAGGGTTGGTGCTGGCCACGGGCGAGGTTTCGGTCAAGCCATAACCTTCCACCACCGTACAACCGGTGATGGCTTTCCAGCGTTCCGCGGTGGCTTTAACCAGCGCCGTACCGCCCGAGTTAGTGACTTTGAGGTGGGAGAAATCCAACTTCTTGAACTCTGGGTGATCCATCAAGGCAACGAACAGGGTGTTCAACCCAACCAACGCGGAAAACTGCCACTTGGCCATTTCCTTGATAAAGGCGCCGATGTCACGCGGATTACTGATCAGTACGTTGTGATTGCCATTCACCATCATGCACATGCAGTTGGCAGTAAAGGCATACACATGATAGAGCGGCAGCGGCGCGATCATGGTCTCCTGACCTTCTTTCATCAGCGGCGAACCATCGGCCCCCAGCTGCGACAAACACGCGTGAATCTGCTGCATATTCGCCACCAGATTGCCATGCGTGAGCATCGCACCCTTGGCCACCCCGGTGGTGCCGCCGGTGTATTGCAGCACAGCAACGTCACTCAGTTGAGCTTTGATTGGTTTAAGTTCATGGGCTTGACCCTGACTCAGCACCGACTTAAATGAAACAGCTTGCGGCAGCTTGAAGGCCGGGACCATTTTTTTGACTTTTGCCACCATGGTATTCACCAGCCAACCCTTCAGGCTCGGCATCAGGTCGCCCATGCGCGCTTCAATCAGAAACTCTATATCGGTGTCGGCCAGCACCTCTTCAACATGTTTACCGAACACATTCAGATACACCAAAGCGCGTACGCCCGAGTCTTTAAATTGGTGGCGCATCTCCCGAGTGGTGTACAGCGGATTGGTATTAACCACGATCAGACCGGCACGTAAGGCGCCAAACACCGCGATCGGGTACTGCAAAATATTTGGCATTTGCACCGCAATGCGATCGCCAGGCTTGAGGTCAGTATGTTTTTGCAGATAGGCGGCAAAGGCCGCCGAGAGGCGATCGAGCCCGCCATAGCTGAGGGTTACCCCAAGATTACTGAAGGCTGGGCGATCGGCAAATTTTTTGCAGGAGCGCTCAAACACCTCAATGATCGACTTATAGGCTGTTTCGTCAATCTCGTTGGGCACCCCAGCCGGACGCTTATCATTCCAAAAATCAGCATGCATTATTATTATTCCCAATCCGATTACTGGCCCGCACACACGGGGATACCGCGAACTTAACAGTTCACAAGCTTGGCGCAAATAGCCAAGACAACCTTATTAAAGCGCTGAATCTTGCCTATTAGATTTACCCCAAGATCCGCCTTCACTACACTCGAAAGACTGCGCTGCGATTACTTTTTGCAAGGGAACTTATGCGTACTGCAAAATTCTGTTTCGCCTTCCTGATCAGTTTTAGCGGCGCCTTAGCCGCCGCTGAAGTGCGCTTGGTAACCTTGGAGTACCCTCCATACACCTCACAGCAACTGAGCAATGGCGGCAGCATGCTGGCGCTGGTGGAGCGCGCCTTTGCCGCAACGGGCAATAGCGTGCATGTCGACGTCTTGCCTTGGGCGCGCGCGCAACTGCAACTAAGCCACGGAAAATATGATGGCCTGCTACCGCTTTGGCCAAATGAAATCCAAGCCGCCAACCTAATCAGTTCACGGCCACTGGACTACAGCGAACTGGGCTTTTTTGTGCGCACTGACAGCCCTATTCAATTCACTGATATAAGCGAACTGCGCGGCCGCAGGGTTGGCGTCGCGCGCGGCTATGACTACCCGGCCAGCATCATGGCTGCTGGGTTCATCCCCGAAGACGGTGCCAGCGACCTGATTAACCTACGTAAATTAGCCGCTAAACGCTTTGATTTAATCCTGCTAGAGCGCCGCGTTGGCGAACACCTAATCAGCCAGAACCCTGAGCTGGCCAATCTTGTCACTTGGCAAGGCAAGGTGCTGGAGCGCACTCCAATGTCTGTTGGCTTTATCCCAGCTAAGCCCGGTCAGCAACAGAACTGGCCACAGGTCTTCGAGCAAGGCCTGCAGCAACTAGACAAGACCCAGCAATAAGTCGCTCGGACAACCCACACAGTTCAACATGAGCATTTGTTTAGCGACACTTTGCCAACGCCGCCCAGCGGTGCAGAATGTCTTATCTAACGAGCGCAAGGATCCGCCATGCACCACGAAGCCTTTTGGCTGAATGCCAGCGACGCGACACCGCTGTACGTTAATCACTGGTTTGCCGAAGAAGAGCCCAAAGCCGTGGTGATGATTGCCCATGGCATGGCCGAGCACAGCGGCCGCTACGCCCGCCTAGCGCAAGCCTTGGTGCAAGCGGGCTTTGCGGTATATGCCCACGACCAACGCGGACACGGTAAAACCGCCGAACACGGGATACTCGGCCACTACGCCGATCACGATGGCTGGCAAAAGGTGGTTGGCGACCTAGCCAGCATCAACCACCACATTCGGCAAAAATACCCGCAGGCACCGATTTTTCTGCTGGCCCACAGCATGGGCAGCTACATCGCCCAAGCCTATTTAATGCAACACAGCTGCAGCCTGCAGGGCGCGATTCTGTCTGGATCCAATTACCAGCCAGTTAGCCTGTACCGTGCGGCAAGCCTGATCGCCCGCTTCGAGCGCTGGCGCAGCGGACCAACAGGGCGTAGCGCACTGCTCGAGTTCATGTCGTTTGGCTCATTCAACAACGCTTTCAAACCCACCCGCACTGAGTCTGACTGGCTCAGCCGCGACCCAGCGGAAGTAGACAAATACATCAACGACCCGCTCTGTGGCTTTCGTTGCACCAATCAATACTGGGTCGATTTGCTCGCCGGTTTGCAGCAAGTCACCCCGCGCGGCAGCCTGCTGCAAATCGACAGTAATTTACCGCTATTTATCATCGGTGGCGCCTGCGATCCGGTCAGCGACGGCAAGCGCCTCGACGACCTGGCCAACGCCTTAAGCAACGCCGGCGCCAGCCAACTGCAATTAAAAATTTACCCGCAAGCTCGCCACGAGCTGCTTAACGAAACCAATCGCGATGAGGTCACCGCTGACCTCATCGCCTGGCTTGAACAAGCACTGACCAGCAAACGTCACTGCCCAACTAGCCATCCAAAAACCAACAAGGAAACCGCATGAGTCTGGTTCAAAACTTCCCCTACGATGCCCTGACAGTCGGCCAAACCGCCAGCTTCGAGAAAACTGTCGAGGAGCGCGACGTGCAGTTATTCGCAGCGGCTTCAGGCGACTGCAACCCCGTGCATCTGGACGCTGAATTTGCCGTGACCAGTATGTTTAAAGAGCGCATCGCCCACGGCATGTTCAGCGGTGCACTGATCAGCGCCGCCATCGCCTGCCAAATGCCTGGCCCAGGCACCATCTATCTTGGCCAAAGCCTAAAGTTTAGCCGTCCAGTAAAATTCGGCGACACCCTACAAGTACGCTTGGAAGTACTCGAAAAACTGCCCAAAGGCCGAGTCAAACTGGCCACTCGAGTGTTCAACCAGAACGATGAACTGGTGGTCGATGGGGAAGCCGAAGTACTCGCCCCACGCGAGTCGCTGAGCATCCAACTGCCCGCCCTGCCGACCATCAACATCGGCTAAAGCACCTGCTAGAGCTTGCCAACGGCGGGCTCTAACAGCCGCTAAAAATTAAATCGCAAGGATTAAAAAAGGCGACCGAAGTCGCCTAAAAACACCTTGCGTGCCCTGCTTACAAAGAATCGCCCTACTTGGTCTTAGCGACCGCTTTGACCTTGTGCGAATCTTTCCAGATGAAATAGCCGAAGCCCGCTAAAAAGGCCACCATCAATCCGACGGTGCCGATACCTGCTATCACTACTACGTCGACGAACATGGCTGCATCCTCGCTTGCTCAAACCCAGAATTGGATGGCTACAAGGTAGTACCAGTGTGACCGGCAATAATTGACCCGGATCAATACGCCGGCGCGGGCCAAACAGCACATATGCAAAGCCTGACGCAGATCAACAAAAGTGACCCGTTGGCGCTGAAAGCCTCAAGGCTTTTTCGGCTTGCCCTTAGGTTTTTTCTTCGCCTTAGCCAACGGCAAGGCTTGCACGAACGCCTCACGCACCTCGTTTAAGCGCTTTTCGTGGCGGTCATGCACGCGTTTATCACGCTCACGACTTAAATCGATCACATTGTCATCGTTCATGTTGGCGGCAAAATCCGTCGAAAGGTCAGATTCAGGCGCGGCGCGCAGGCTTTGCGCGTCTTCGCCACTTGATGTTGCCAATGATGCTGGGTTGCGCCGGCCATGACCAGTAGCGAGCCATGCGTGAGCGCCAACGAATGTTCAATCCGGCCGCTACCGCAGCGGCGCAGATCAAAGCGTCGCTCGCCACCCAAACTCAACGAGGCAATCAGCGGATTGCGGCCCAGTTCGGGCTCATCGTCACTGTGCCAACCCATCGAGTCTTGGCCATCGCGGTAGTAGTTAAGCAATAGGCCATTGAGCGGCTGTCCGACGGCAGCTTCTACCTGCGTGCGGATCTGCGCCAGCAGTGGCGTCCAACTGAGCGGCTGATGCTGCAAGCCTGAGTAGCTATAGCTGACATCGCCATACCAAGCCAGCAAGCGCGGCACAGCGTGCTGACGCCCGCGCAACACAATCTGCGGCTGCTGCCAGGCGGTTTGTGCCAACAACTCCGCCAGCCACTGGTCGGCAACCTCTGGAGCCAGCCAGTCGGGCAGCCAGCGCAAGTCGGCATCCGCCAAACTCAGGGGTAAATCAGTAAATAAGCTCACACACAACCTCAGCTAGACCTCGACATCAACCCACAGTCCCTGCCTTGGCAACTCGTCCAGAAGTAGCTGGTCTTCAGGCGCTACCTCACCCTCGGCCAATTGCTCAGCGCTGTAGCCGCGCCGGCGTTGCTGCTGACGGCGCTGTTCTTGACGCATTAATTCCTCGGTCTCTTGGGGGTGGCGCTTATCCAAGAGCACCGCACTTTCTTCGGCGCTGGCCGACACCGGTGCAACCGGCGGAATATCCGGACGCGCCCTAAGTATTTCTTGCTGCGCGGTAACGGGAGCCAGCGGTGGGGGGATTGGCGGCAACATGGCGGTTAATTCTCATACCCTTTGGTCAGACTGTCGGCCGTTCGGCCGCTGACTTGAACCATAGATAAAACAGCTAGCTACACTTTTGACCTATAACCAGTCGGCAAGTGCCGTCGCCCTGCGCACGGCGTTCCGTTACCATAGCCGGCTTTTTCACAGCGGGAGACACGCATGGCGCAGTATCAACCGGGGCAACGCTGGATCAGTGACAGCGAAGCAGAGTTAGGCCTTGGCACCGTATTGTCCGAAGATGGCCGGCTGCTAACGGTACTTTACCCGGCGACCGGCGAAACCCGCCAGTACGCGACCCGTAACGCACCGCTTACCCGCGTGCGCTTCTCACCGGGCGATGACATTACCCACTTCGAAGGCTGGAAGCTCACCGTCCAAGAAGTCAGCGATGTCGATGGCTTGCTGGTGTATCAGGGCTTAAATGCCCAGCACCAAGCGGTGACGATGCCAGAAACCCAGTTGTCGAACTTTATTCAGTTCCGCTTGGCCAGTGACCGCCTGTTTGCCGGGCAGATCGACCCGCTGCCCTGGTTTCGCCTGCGCTATCAAACCCTCGGTCACACCAGCCGACTGCTGCAGTCGAGCCTGTGGGGTTTGGGCGGCGCACGCGCACAGCCAATCGCGCACCAATTGCACATCGCCCGTGAAGTCGCCGACCGCAGCGCGCCACGGGTATTGCTGGCCGACGAAGTGGGCTTGGGCAAAACCATCGAAGCCGGCTTGGT
>JAIETJ010000025.1 GCA_019745275.1 Pseudomonadaceae bacterium
TCGCCCGGCAGCAAGGCCGCGCCCAGATCGCCGGAGAATAGAATTTTTGCGGCCGGATCGTACAGATGCAGATTTCCCGAGGAATGTAAGTAATGCGCCGGGATGCTATTGAGCGAGAGTTGGCCCAACTTGATCTCACTGCCTTGATCGGGAATCGCCTGCAAGCTCAGCTCGTTACCGCCAAAATGCGGAATAAAGGTCTTCCATAGACCGCTGACGTGACAGCAAATATCCGGGTTAAACGCCAACCACAGCGCTAAGGAGGAGATCACATCGGGGTCTTGGTGCGAAGCGAAGATGGTGCCAATGCTGCCGGGGTCTAGCACCTCGCCAATGGCGCCAAACACTGCGGGAAAAATCTCCATGCCACCGGGATCGGTTAGCAGCGCCTGTTCGCCATCGGTAATCAAGTACTCGTTGGTGTCGATGATAAATGACGGCCTCTGCGGATCACGGGCAATGGCATACCAACGATGTTTACCGGACTCAAAAATGCTGATGGCTTTTTTCATGGCTGGCGTCCTAGGGTCTGCTGGAGCAACTGCAAATTGGGCAAGACTTCATTCACGTGGGCGGCAAACTCGCTGGAGGTGCTCGACAACTCCTGTCCGGTTGGCCCGGCGTGCGCTGCCTCGATGCGCGCCGAGCGAGCAATCACCACGCCAAACAAACACGACTCGCGCGCTGCCTCCAGCCGCTCATGCATGTGCAGCAAGGTGGCGCTAATGCCCTGTTGCAAGCGGCTAAATTCATCCTGTTGCAGGGCCAACGCCGCCAACATGTGCTTGCCGGCCGGTTGCACGGCGGCGTTGGCCTGTTGCAGCAACTGCATTTGCCGGCCCAGTTTTAATTGCCGTGTAGCAAGGCTGACCAATTGCACGCTGCCGGTGTTCAAGGCCAACATTTGCTCGCGCAACTCGCGTCCAAAAACCCGCAACTCATTGGAGATCACCCCAAAGCCGCTGGCGGCCTCGCCAAATTTTTTCGCCAGCAAAATCGCGTTAAGGCCCAGCACATTGATGCGAAAGGCATACGCAACGACCACTTTAATGCCCTCACGCATGGCCACCACGCGCTGTAACTCATTGGGCTGACTGGCGGCTGGTTGCATCGAAGGAGTACCTGTACAGGGATTAGCAACTTGGCGCGGGCCGCGCACATCGGCCCTAAGTAATGACGCTATAAGGCCATAAAGCAAACCGCGCTCACGGCTATCGGCTGGCTTATTGATCTGCCGCAATGATTGACAACATTCAGCCTCAGCGGCGGGCCGCAGCCCCTGTGCGAGGCGCTGCTGTTTGCCGATTAAAAGCTCGAAGCAGCGGAGCAAATTCATTTAGGCTTAGCGCTGAATCGTTTAAGGAGGCCGTGATGAAGCAACTGGAATTAAAAATACCGCCCCTGGCGTTGGTCGCAGTGTTCGCCGTGAGCATGTGGCTACAAGCCAGTTTGACCCCTGCGCTCAGTTTTAGCGGGGCTTGGCAAGTGCTGCTGGCCACTCTGCTGGCGATTGTAGGCGCTACCATTGCCTGCGCCGGGGTGCTGGCGTTTCGCCGGGCGCAGACCACGGTCAATCCCACTAGCCCTGAGAGCAGCTCAAGCGTGGTCAGCGATGGCATCTACGGTTATAGCCGCAACCCCATGTATGTCGGATTCTTCTTGTGGCTGTTGGCCGTCGCGGCACTGTTGGGCAACGTGCTGGCGTTGCTCTGGCTACCGCTGTTTGTGAGCTATATCAACCGCTATCAAATTGTTCCCGAGGAGCGTGCTCTAAACGCGCACTTCGGCGCCGAGTACAGTGCCTATCTGGCCCGCGTTAGACGCTGGATCTGATTGACCCCAACCAACAATAATCGAGGAACCCGCCATGACCCCATTACTGCAATTAGTTGTCTACATGACCCTGCTGACCTTCGCCGCCGTCATCCTTGGGTCGGTTCTGCGCAACCGCGAATGGACACTGGCGGGCATGCGCGTGGGCCTGAGTAACCGCGATCAATTGCCGCCAGCCACGCCCTTAGGTGACCGAGCCGAGCGCGCTGCGCAAAACACCAAAGAAAACTTCATCCTATTTGTGGCCCTAGCCCTGACCGCGCATGTTGCCGGTTTAGGCGAGCAAGCCCTGTTCGGCGCGCAAGTGTTCTTTTGCGCCCGAGTGGTGTACTTG
Organism: Pseudomonadaceae bacterium; assembly: GCA_019745275.1. Taxonomy (GTDB): domain Bacteria; phylum Pseudomonadota; class Gammaproteobacteria; order Pseudomonadales; family Pseudomonadaceae; genus Aquipseudomonas. Next base: position 2,168 of record JAIETJ010000025.1, read on the forward strand.
CCGGTGTATTGGCTGGGTATCACCTACCTGCGCAGCGCCGTCTGGGGCGTGGGTATCGCCGGTTTGGCCTTGATGTTGCTGGCATTGCTGTAACGCCAAGCGTCAGCTAATCGCTGAGCCGGCGGCCCCGCCGCTAACCGCCAGTCATGTTCATAAAGCGCAGCACTTGCACCTCATCATTCAGGCGGAACTCGTGGCCCCACGGTTTGCGGGCGATGGCACCGAGCAGCGCGTCGCGGATGCGTGCGGGTTCGCCGGGGTAGCGGCGCAAGATGGCTTTCAGATCCAGCCCGTCCTCATTGCCCAAACACAGCAACAAGCGGCCTTCGGCGGTTAGCCGTACGCGGTTGCAGCTGCCACAGAAGTTGTGGCTGTGCGGTGAGATAAAGCCGATGCGGGTGTTCTCCACCCCTGGGATGCGCCAGTAACGCGACGGTCCTTGGGTCGATTCGGCTGATTCGACCAAGCTGTAGCGCTGTTCGATCAGGGCGCGCACCTCGCTGCTTGAGCAAAACGCCTCGGCGCGGCTGTGTTCGCTGATGGTGCCCAGCGGCATTTCTTCGATAAAACAGATGTCCAGTTGATTGGCCACGGCGTAGTCGACCAGCGCCGGCACTTCGCTGTCGTTGCGGCCTTTCATCACTACAACGTTGAGTTTGATGTGTTTAAAGCCGGCGTCCTGCGCAGCGGTAATCCCAGCCAACACCTGGTTTAGATCGCCGTTGCGGGTGATGGCTAAAAACTTATCAGCATCCAAACTGTCGAGGCTGACGTTCAGGCGTTTGACCCCAGCTGTGTGCAATCCTTGGGCATAACGCTGCAACTGTGAGCCATTAGTGGTCAATACCAGCTCGCGCAAGCCCGGCAAGCTGGCAATTCGCTCACACAAACCAACGATGCCTTTACGCACCAGCGGCTCGCCGCCAGTCAGGCGGATTTTCTTCACCCCGAGCGCCACAAACTGCTCGGCCAGCAGGTACAACTCCTCCAGCCCCAGCACCTGCTGGCGCGGCAGGAAGGTCATGTCTTCGGCCATGCAGTACACGCAGCGAAAGTCGCATCTATCGGTGACCGACATGCGTAAATAGTCGATCTCACGGCCAAAACCGTCCTGCAACATGCTGCCCATTGCTACTACTCCAACGGTTTACTGCGCCGGCATCAGTGCCGCACCGGCCAAATGGATACCTTCGATGTCGGCCGCTTCAACCAGATTTTGCAAATATTGGGCCACCGCCTTTTGCCAAACCCGCTGATACAACTCGTTGCGAATCGACTCGGCCACCGCGCTATACGGCAACTGCACGCCTTCCAGACGCTGATCGACAAACACCAGGTGGAAACCGTAACGGCTTTCCAGCGGCTGGCTTACCAGACCTTGTGGCTGGCGGAACAATTGACGCTCAAACTCCGGCACGGTCTGACCTTTGCTGAGTTGTCCAAGTGCGCCGCCCTGCTCTTTCGAGGGGCAATCGGAGTGCGCCATTGCCAACTGGGCAAAACGTTCCGGATTTTGCTGCAACTCCAGCAACAAAGCTTGGCCCTGCTCGCGAGCGATACTGCGCGCTTCGGCATCTTCTGGGGTGCAGGCGAGCAAAATATGCCGGGCAGCCAACAAGGGTGCGCTGACAAACCGCGGCAAGTTGCTGGTGTAAAAATGCTCGCAAGCGGCCTCATCGGGTGCGGCCACTGGCACTTCCAGTTCGATCAGGCTGCGGATCGCGGCCTCTTCACTGCTTTCACCGACGCCGGCCTCTACCTGTAAATCCAGGGCTTTGCAGCGCTGTTCAAGCAGTTCGCGAATCACCAGCGCTTGCACGGCGAGAAACATCGCCTCGCTCTGCTCGTCAGCCGGGTGATATTGCAGTTCTTGGGCCATGGCATCCGGGGTCAGTGCCACGCCATTAACGCGAATTCGTGGCCAATCCTGCTCACTGCTGGCAATCAGCAGCGGCTCAGGTTCGCCGATAGTCGCCAAGGCTGGCGGGGTGAACTCCACCACACCACTCACCGCCGCTTTAGCTGGCGGCAACTCATGGGCTAGTTCTTGTGCCAAAGTCGCTGCGACAACGGGTGCCGCGCTTGGCTTATCACCGCCGCCACAACCACCGGAACCGCCGTTAGTACCACCACATCCACAAGCCATGACAACCTCCAAAAGCGTTGATTTGTAGGGCGGATAACGGCGAAGCCTTATCCACCAAGATGTTCATGGTGGGCAACGCTTCGCGGTTGCCCACCCTACGGTTCAATTTCGCATGGCCGACGCGCAGCCGATCCGATTATTTCTGACGGACGATCTGATAACGCCGGCCCAGATACCAAACCGGTGCGCTAACGATGTGCACCAGACGGGTGAACGGGAACAGCACGAACAGGCTCATACCAAGGAACACGTGCAGTTTGTACACCAAGCCCACCGAGCTGATGGCTTCAGCCGCCGCGACCGGTTGCAGGGTCACCACGCTTTGCGCCCAATCGGCCAGCAGCACCATTACCGAACCGTCCATGTGCTTCGTCGAGGCAACGATGGTCAGCAAGCCAAGCACCAACTGCGCCAGCAGCACCAACAGAATCACGATGTCGGAGGTGCTTGAGGTGGCCCGCACGCGCGGGTCAGTCAGGCGACGTTTAATCAGCATCAGCAAGCCAATCAGACACAGAGTGCCGAACAGGCCGCCAGAAACCATCGCCAACAATTGCTTGTTTTCGGTGCTGATAACCATGTGGTAGATCGGCTCCGGCGTCAGCAAGCCCACGAAGTGGCCCGCCAACACAAACAACACGCCAACGTGGAACAGGTTGCTGGCAATGCGCATGCCTTTACCCTGGGTCATCATCTGGCTCGAGCCAGCCTTCCAGGTGTACTGCGAGAGGTCGAAGCGCGCCCAGCTGCCGATCAGACAGATGGCCAGCGCAACATAGGGATAAACCCCGAACAGCATTAGATTTAAGCTAGACATGACGCGCCTCCTGGGTCAGCTCAGTGGCCAACCCATCCTGTTTGAAATCCACCCAATGCAGCGGAATTGCCGACTCTTCACGGGCCTTGCCGGGCAGACTGGTCTGGCTCGGGCAGCGGTCTTGCTGCTCGGCCTGCATAAAGTCCACGGCTTCCTCTTCCCAGATTTTGTCCAGCGCTTCCAGCGAGTCGTCGCGCACCTCGGCGGCCACTTGCTCGCGCACCTCGGCCACGGCCACTTGCGGCTCGACCCCGGCAATTTGCAGCAACGCCCGGAAGCACCCGGCATAAGCGCTTTCGCGCTCATCCAAACGGGCCGCCAAGATCGCCAGCAAATGCGCGACATCCGCCAGGCCCTCGCGGGCCTCCAAGTCTTCGCAGGTAGAGAGGTATTCCAGGTACAGCGGGATGTAGTCGGGCAGCTCTTTGACGCCGATGGCAAAACCGGCCTCTTCGTACTGCGCCATCATGTCGACCATCGCCTGACCACGGTCACGGGACTCGCCGTGCACGTGTTCAAACAACAACAGCGACAGCGAGCGACCGCGGCCGAACAAGGCACCGTAGTGCTCTTGGCCGTCCATCAGGTCGTTTTCGCAGATCAGTTCGAGCAGCTCGTGCAGCGCATTGCGCTGCTCCGGGCTGATTTCACGGCTGGCGGCAATCGCCTGATCCAGTTCGTCGCGCCCAGCCACCATTTGCTCAGTCGGGTAGTCGAGTAGCAGAGAAATCACTTTAAGGATTTGCATGCTCAGTCCTCCCACAACTGTACGGTTTTCAGGATGTCGCGCTTGTTGGCTTTCTTGGCACCAAACATGTTGGTGTCCGAGGTGCCGCTGCAACCGCTGCCGAAGGTGAAGCCACAACCGGAACGCTCAGCAAATGCATCACTGGAAGCGGATTCACGGTGCGCACTTGGCACCACAAAACGGTCTTCGTAGTTAGCGATGGCCAGGTAGCGGTACATGTCTTCCACTTGGGCGACGCTTAAACCGACGTCTTCCAGCACTTTCAGGTCTTGCACGCCATCCACTTGCTCGGAGCGCTTGTAGGCACGCATGGCCAACAGACGCTTTAGGGCCAGCTTCACCGGCGCTACATCACCTGCGGTCAGCAGGTTGGCCAGATAACGCAGCGGAATGCGCAGGCTGTCGACATCCGGGATAACCCCGTTCATGCCCACGGTGCCAGCGGTGGCGGCGTTCTGGATCGGCGACAGTGGTGGCACGTACCAAACCATTGGCAAGGTGCGGTATTCCGGGTGCAGCGGCAGCGCCAGCTTCCAATCTACGGCCAGCTTGTACACCGGCGATTTTTGCGCGGCGTCCAGTACCGACTGCGGCACGCCATCGAGCAAGGCTTGCTTGATTACGGCTGGGTCGAACGGGTCGAGGAAAATATCCAGTTGCTTCTGGTACAGGTCCTGCTCGTTCGGCGTGCTGGCGACTTCCAGAATCCGGTCGGCGTCATACAGCAGCACACCGAGATAACGGATCCGGCCAACACAGGTTTCCGAACACACGGTTGGCTCGCCGAC
>JAIETJ010000126.1 GCA_019745275.1 Pseudomonadaceae bacterium
GGTAGGCCAATCAGGGGTTTGTTCATAGCGAGTCCTCTTCATAATGGGTTGAAGTGGGCTGCCCTTGGGTCAGCGGCCTCGACAACTTGCGGTTATCCGCCACAAGCCCGTTGACCAAAGGGGTGCCGCAACCGGCGAACCGGGTCACTGCACCAACGCCGCGCCCGCGCGGCTGGTTTGTTGCGTAAAGCGGTTGCGCTGCTCCTACAGGTGTTGCTACCCGGCAGCGCAAAAAACAAAAGGGGCTGACCTTACGGCCAGCCCCCTCGGGGTTACTTAAGCGTTGTTACTCGGGAAGGCAAACTGCGCCGCCTCATGGCTGGCGCGCTGCGGCCAGCGCTGGGTAATGGATTTACGCTTGGTGTAGAAACGCACACCGTCCGGGCCATAGGCATTCAGGTCGCCGAACAATGAGCGCTTCCATCCGCCGAAGCTGTGGTAGGCCACCGGCACCGGCAAGGGCACGTTAACGCCAACCATGCCGACTTCGATCTCGTCGCAGAACAAGCGCGCCGACTCACCGTCACGGGTGAAGATGCAGGTGCCGTTGCCGTATTCGTGGTCGTTAATCAACTGCATGGCGTCTTCCAAGCTGTTGACGCGCACGATACACAGCACCGGGCCAAAGATTTCATCGGTGTAGATGGTCATCTCAGGAGTCACCATGTCGAACAAGCTGCCACCCAAGAAGAAGCCTTCCTCACAGCCTGCGACCATCAAGTCGCGGCCATCCACCAGCAAGTTGGCGCCCTGGGCCACGCCAGCGTCGATATAACCTTTAACCTTGTCACGCGCCGCCGCCGTTACCAGCGGGCCCATGTCCAGACCGCAGTTAGTGCCGGCACCGATTTTCAGCGCTTTGATCTGCGGTACGATCTTGGCAACCAGCGCATCGGCGATCTGATCACCCACGCACACCGCAACCGAGATAGCCATGCAACGCTCGCCGCACGAGCCGTAAGCCGCGCCCATTAGCGCGCTAACAGCGTTATCCAGATCGGCATCGGGCATCAACACCGCGTGGTTCTTCGCCCCACCCAGTGCCTGCACGCGCTTGCCGCGCTTGGCGCCTTCGCTATAGATGTATTCGGCAATCGGCGTGGAGCCGACAAAGCTCAGGGCTTTAACTTCTGGCGCTTCGATCAGCGCATCTACGGCTTCTTTATCGCCGTGCACTACCTGCATCACACCCTTAGGCAAACCGGCTTCGAGCAGCAATTCGGCAATCAGCAGGGTTGAGCTTGGGTCACGCTCGGACGGCTTGAGGATAAAGCAATTGCCGCAGACGATCGCCAGCGGATACATCCACAACGGCACCATGGCCGGGAAGTTGAACGGGGTGATGCCCGCCACTACACCGAGCGGCTGAAAATCGCTCCAGGCGTCGATGTTCGGGCCGACGTTACGGCTGTATTCGCCTTTGAGAATTTCCGGGGCTGAACAGGCGAACTCGACGTTTTCGATGCCGCGCTTCAGCTCACCGGCGGCGTCTTCCAACGTCTTACCGTGCTCTTCGCTGATCAGTGCCGCGATGCGCGCTTCGTTGGCTTCGAGCAATTGCTTAAAGCGGTACATCACCTGCGCACGCTTGGCCGCTGGGGTGTTGCGCCACGCCGGATAAGCGGCTTGAGCGGCGTCGATGGCCTGCTGCACAGTGGCACGGCTGGCCAAGGCCACTTGCCGCACAACTTGGCCGGTGGAGGGGTTGTAGACGTCGGCGGTACGACCGTTATCGTTAACAAACTCGCCGTTAATCAGGTGCTTGATGGTAGTCATAAAGGCTCCGAGAGTTGTAGGCCGGATGGCGCGATGCCATCTGGCAAAAATATGGTGATCACGGTGTAGGGTGGATGATCAATCGAGATTGTTTAATACATCGCCAACCGCGTTAAACAGGCGATCCAGTTCTTCCGGCTTGGTATTAAAGGTAGGCCCGAACTGCAGGGTGTCGCCACCGAAGCGCACATAGAAACCGGCATTCCACAATTTAATCCCGGCCTCAAATGGGCGGATCACTGCATCGCCGTCACGCGGGGCGAGTTGAATCGCGCCGGTCAGGCCGCAGTTGCGGATGTCGACGATGTGCTTGCTGCCTTTGAGGCCATGAATGCTTTCTTCCAGCACGGGCGCCAAGGCCGCCGATTGCTCGATCAGGTTGTCGCGCTTGAGCAACTCCAAGGTCGCCAAGCCCGCCGCGCAGGACACCGGGTGCCCCGAATAGGTGTAGCCGTGGCCGAACTCGACCATGTGCTCAGGGATCGCCTGATTCATAAAGGTGTGGTAGATCTCGCTGGAGGCGATTACCGCGCCCAGTGGAATCGCGCCATTGGTGATCTGCTTAGCGGTGTTCATGATGTCCGGGGTTACGCCAAAGTATTCCGCGCCAGTCCACGCGCCCATACGACCGAAGGCGGTGATCACCTCGTCGAAAATCAGCAGAATATTGTGCTGGGTGCAGATTTCCCGCAGGCGCTGCAAGTAACCCACCGGCGGCACTATCACCCCAGCCGAGCCGGACATCGGCTCGACGATGACGGCGGCAATGTTCGAGGCATCGTGCAATTCGATCAGTTTCAGCAGTTCATTGGCCAACTCCACCCCGCCGGTGGCAGCCATGCCCTTGGTGTAGGCCAAGTGCGGCTGCAAGGTGTGCGGCAGGTGATCGACATCCATCAACTGGCCGAACATTTTGCGGTTGCCGCCGATACCACCGAGGCTGGTGCCGGCGATATTCACCCCGTGATAACCCTTGGCGCGGCCAATAAATTTGGTTTTGCTCGACTGCCCCTTCAAGCGCCAGTATGCCTTGGCCATCTTCACCGAAGTATCGGCGCACTCAGAACCCGAGCCGGTATAGAACACATGATCGAGACCAGCCGGAGTCAGCTCGATGATTTTCTCGGCCAGCTGGTAAGACAAAGGATGGCCGTACTGAAAACCCGGCGCGTAATCGAGGGTACCCAACTGCTTGGCCACCGCTTCTTGAATCTCTTTACGCGAGTGACCGGCACCGCAGGTCCACAGGCCTGACAAGCTGTCGAAAATGCGCCGACCCTTGTCGTCAACGAAATGATTGCCGTCAGCCGCCACTATGATGCGCGGGTCGCGCTTGAAGTTGCGGTTCGAAGAAAACGGCGCCCAATGGGCGTCCAGCTTGAGTTGGCTGGCCATTGGGGAGCTGGCGTTCTGCGGCATATTCATGGAACTCTCTCGCACGTTAGGTGAACTGAGTCGTTAAGCTTGCAGCTAAATTGCCACAGGCTTAAAGTCGGTAAAACTCAAGCTTTACAAACATTAGATAAGAATCCACTAAACAAACATCGACCTCCCGCCCGACACTATCGCCACCCGCAAAAGAGCCGAACCATGAGCACACGCCGCCCCACTCCGCTGGCCCAAGTCAGTGATTTTGATATTCGCCTGTTACGGATCTTTCGCAGCGTAGTCGAGTGCGGCGGTTTCTCGGCGGCGGAAAGCGCCTTGGGCATTGGTCGCTCGGCCATCAGCCAGCAAATGAGCGACCTTGAGCAACGCCTTGGCTTACGCCTGTGCCAGCGCGGTCGCGCCGGCTTTGCCTTGACCGAGGAAGGTCGCGAGGTATATCAGTCATCTTTGCAACTGCTGACAGCGCTGGAGAGTTTTCGCACCGAGGTCAATGGTTTGCACCAGCACCTGCGCGGCGAACTGAATATCGGCCTGACCGACAATTTAGTCACAGTGCCGCATATGCGTATCACCCATGCTTTGGCACGGCTGAAGGAGCGCGGCCCGGAGGTGCGCATTCAAATCCGCATGACCCCGCCCACCGAAGTCGAGCAAGGCGTGCTGGATGGCAGCCTGCATGTGGGCGTGGTGCCGCACGCCAGCGCCCTGGCCGGGCTGGAATATCAGCCGCTGTACAGCGAGCGTTCGCAACTGTATTGCGCGGTCGGCCATCCACTGTTTTATCTGGATGACAGCGAACTGCAAGACGCCCGCCTGCACGCCCAAGACGCCATAGCCCCAACTTTTCGTTTACCGCCCGAGGCACAAGCCTGTTACCAAGTGCTCAACTGCACGGCCAGCGCCTCAGACCGCGAAGGCATGGCCTTTTTGATTCTGACCGGCCGCTATATCGGCTATCTGCCCGACCACTACGCCCAGCAATGGCTGCAACAGGGCCGGCTGCGCGTGCTCAAACCGAGCGAGTGTTTCTACGAGGTCAGCCTAGCCGCAGTCACCCGCAAAGGTCGGCGCCCACATCTGGTGCTGGAAAGCTTTCTCGAAGCGCTGGCCAGCAGCAGTAATTAAGGCTGCGACATGATGGCGCAGGACTGCTGAATAAGCTGACTATTTAAGCCCATAGTGTGCCAATGGTCAGGTTTTATCGCACAGCCTATTGCCCTGTTTAGAAGGCTGCGGTATCAATGCGCACGCCTCCTGAACAGCCATGGAATGACCGATGACTAGCGCCAGCAAAAGCCCCACTAAAGCCGAGAAAAGCACCGGGCAAATCCGCCTTAAAAATCAGCAAGCCATTCTCGCCGCGGCCGCCGAGGAATTTGCTCTGCACGGTTTCAAAGGCACCAGCATGAACAGCATCGCCCAGCGCGTGGGCCTGCCCAAAGCCAATTTGCACTACTACTTCAACAGCAAAGAAGGCCTCTACGTTGAAGTGATGCGCAACATTCTCGACCTATGGGACAGCGCCTTTAGCAACCTAACCGCCGAGGATGATCCGGCCAGCGCGCTGGCCGAGTACATTCGCGCCAAGATGGAGTTCTCGCGCCGCCAACCGCAAGCCTCGAAGATTTTCGCCATGGAGGTGATCAGCGGCGGTGAGTGCATGAGCGAGCACTTCAACCACAACTACCAAGAGTGGTTTCGTGGCCGCGCCGACGTGTTTCAAGCGTGGATCGACCAAGGCAAGATGGACCCTATAGATCCGGTGCACCTGATCTTCCTGTTATGGGGCAGCAGCCAGTATTACGCCGACCACTCCAGTTCCATCTGCCGGGTCAGCGGACGTTCGCGCCAGACCAAAGAAGACTTTGCCAAGGCCACTGCCAACCTCACGCACATCATCCTCAAAGGTTGCGGCCTAACCCCGCCGAGCAAAGCCTAAGCCCGGCCTCTAGAGCCTTGCGCGCAACCGCGTGAGCAAGGCTCAAGAGGTAACACTCAGCCGCTTAAAAGTTAAACACAAAGCACCCACACATTCTGTGTGCAGCGCTGTGGATAAGCCTTGGATAGCCGGCGCCAGCCCAGTGCAGATGGGCGCTAGAGCGGATTGGTGGTTTTTCGATCAGCCCGTCTAAAAAAACCTAAAATTCAAGATAACAAGCTGTTTTTACTGATTTTTTTGCCTGATGCCCGCGCCGCCTAGCGCACCTTCTGAGGTTTTATCCACGCGTGAAAGTTGTCCCCGTCTGACGGGGATAAAACTGTGGATAAGCATTGCACTGGCTGCCACGAAGCCGGTCAGACGTGGCCTTGGGGAAGTTGTGCAATTTTCAACCAGCCAGCATGCGCCCGCCATCCAACACCAGTGCCGCCTGCCACGAATGGCCATGACGACGGCCGAGCCGCTAGACTAAGAGCAATTTCCGCCTGCCCATGAGAGGCCGCTATGCACCATTGGCTCAACACCCTGCCCAAAGCCGAGTTACACCTGCATTTAGAAGGCTCGCTGGAACCTGAGTTGCTGTTTGCCCTAGCGGCGCGCAATCAGATCGCCCTGCCCTGGGCCGACGTCGAAACCCTGCGCAAAGCCTATGCCTTTAATAACCTGCAAGAGTTTCTCGACCTCTATTACCGCGGCGCCGATGTGCTGCGCACCGAGCAAGACTTTTACGACCTGACCTGGGCTTATCTGCAAAAATGCCAAGCGCAGAACGTCATCCACGTCGAGCCGTTCTTCGACCCGCAAACCCACACCGACCGCGGCATTCCCTTTGCAGTGATACTCAACGGCATTCAGCAGGCGCTGCAAGATGGCCAGCAACAACTGGGTATCAGCAGCGGGCTGATCTTGAGCTTTCTGCGCCACCTCAGCGAAGAGGCCGCATTCGAAACGCTCGAACAAGCCATGCCGTTTCGCGATGCCTTTATTGCCGTGGGCCTCGACAGCTCCGAACAGGGCCACCCGCCGAGCAAATTTCAACGGGTATTTGCCAAGGCGCGCAGCGAAGGTTTGCTGGCGGTCGCGCACGCCGGCGAAGAAGGCCCACCGGAATACATTTGGCAAGCGCTGGACCTGCTCAAGGTCAGCCGCATCGACCATGGCGTGCGCGCCGCCGAAGACCCTCGGTTGATGCAGCGCTTGATCGATGAGCAAATTCCGCTCACCGTCTGCCCGCTGTCCAACACCAAGCTCAAGGTGTTCGAGCACATGGGCCAGCACAACATCCTCGACATGCTGGAGATGGGCGTTAAGGTCACGGTCAACTCCGACGACCCGGCCTACTTTGGCGGCTATGTGACCG
>JAIETJ010000014.1 GCA_019745275.1 Pseudomonadaceae bacterium
ATGCGCACCGCACTAATCATTCCGACCCGCAACGCCGGCTCTTATCTGAACCGCCTGTTGCCGGCACTGGCGCAACAAACGTTGCAGCCAGATGAGTTTTTGGTGGTCGACAGCCAGTCCAGTGATGACACCGTAGCGCGACTGCGCGCCGCCGATGCGCGGGTCGAAGTGATCGCCGCGAATAGCTTCAACCATGGTGGCACTCGCCGCTGGGCCAGCGAGCAAGTGGATGCCGAGGTGCTGATTTTTCTCACCCAAGATGCCATTCCGGCGCGCCCAGACGCTCTCGAACGCATTCACGCGGCCCTCTTCAGCGAGGATGATATTGCCGTCGCCTACGGCCGCCAACTACCTCACCCAGGCGCCAGTTTACTGGCCAGCCAAGCCCGTCATTTTAACTACCCACCTATGGCTCGGACCAAGCGCCTGCAGGACGCCACCGAGCTAGGCATCAAGACCTGTTTTAGCTCAGACTCTTTCGCCGCTTACCGCCAAGATGCGCTGCACAGTATTGGCGGCTTCCCCGCAGATGTGATCGGCAGTGAGGACGCCTACGTCGCCGCCAAGCTGCTGCTGGCAGGCCACGCCGTACGCTACGCCGCCGATGCCCAGGTTTATCACTCGCACGACTACCGCTTGCTCGAAGAGTTTCGCCGTTATTTCGATATAGGTGTTTTTTACGGCCGAGAGTCCTGGATTAAGCAGGCTTTTGGCGCTGCTGATGGTGAGGGTAAACGTTATGTTTTGGCTGAATTAAGCGCCTTGCATCAGGCCAAAGCTTGGTTAGAGATGCCCCCAGCCTTAATGCGTAGCGCGCTGAAGTTACTGGGTTATCAGCTCGGTCAACGCGAGCGGCACCTGCCACAGAAGCTCAAGCGTCAAATCAGTATGTTTGCCAATTACTGGGTTTGATCACCTTTTCATCTTTTCAAGGAGCACAATTATGTTTCGCCTTGCCCTGTGCAGCCTGATGTTAGTTTTGCTTAGCGCGTGCACCACCCCAGCCAACGTACCCCTGCCAAACCAGCAGGCGCTGGCGCTGCGTCACCAAGAAACTTACCAATTGGCCGATCTGCCACCACCAGAGGTGCGCATCCAGAGTGGCGACACACTGCGCATCGTGCGTGATGCCCAGGAGCCCTCGGAGAAGGACGACATGACCCTGTTTGTGGTACGCCCGGACGGGTATTTCTCCGTGCCCTTCGTGGGCCTGATCAAGGCTGACGGTCGCACCCCGCAAGATGTCGGCCAAGAAGTCAGCGGCAAGCTGGGCAAGATTTATCGCCAGCCAAATGTCACGGTCAACATCGCCATAGCCCCCAGCAACAAAGTATTCATCGGTGGCGCAGTGCCCAACGCCGCCTTCTTCGACCTGGTCGGGCACGCCACTCTGGAGCAGGCTCTGCTCGGTTCCGGCGGCGTGCTACCCTCGGCCGACAGCGAGAACATTGCCCTGCTGCGGCCGGGCACCGATGGCAAGTACAAGCTGTATTTCTTCAGTCTGGCCAGCATGCTGCAAGACCCAGACAGGCCTATGGTGGCCCTGCAGCGCGGCGACATCATTTATGTGCCGCAATCGGGCATCGGCAGTGCGGTCGAGGCGGTGGATATGTATTTCACCCGCCTGTTCCCAGTTAACAAGGGCATAGGTGTGGGTCTGAACTACGACCTTAATCAACAAGAAGTGAAGAACAGCGGCAACACCAATAACACCATCAATAACATAGGAACGCCTTGAGCCATGATCGAAATCCGTTCCTTACGTGATTTGCTGCGCCTGTTCTTTATCTTCCGCCGTGAGTTTTTCTGGGCTGTCGGTGTAACCGCCGTAATGGCTATCCTCGGCGCTTTTTTACTGCCGACTAAATTCGAGTCCACGGCACGCCTGCTGGTAAAGCCAGGCTTGGAAAATAGCACCTTACCGATTGAGGCCGCCGACCGGCAAACCCTGATCTCGCCCAGCACCCAGCGTGATCCGGTGGTTGACGAAGAAAAAATGCTCACCGGGCGCACCATCGTGCACCTGGTGGCGCAGCGTTACTTGGACGAAATACCCAGCTACCAGCCACAAGGCTTCTGGCAGGTAATCAAGTACAACCTCAAAGAAGCTGCCGGTGCGGTGCTCGACCTGTTACGCCGCACCCTGCAACTGTTCGGCATTGTCGAGGAGCAATCGGCAGTCGAACGCCTCGCGACCAAGCTGGAGAAAAGTTTTAGCGTAAGCCACGAAGCCGGCTCGTCGGTAATGGAGCTGAGTTTCACTTGGGACAATCCGGCGGTAGCCCAGAAAGTCATGCAAACCTGGGTCAGCATCTACCTGGAAGAGCGTCTGCACGCGCTGGAGCGCAAGAGCCTGTACACCTTCTATGAAAGCGAGGGGAGCAAAGTAGCCGAACAGATCAATACGTTGAAAAAACAGTTACAGGTTCAGTTGCTAAAAATAAACGGCATCAGCGCCAAGGAACGCTTGGAAAACCTGACTAGCCAGATCAACCGGATGACAGATGCGCGCAGCGGCGCTCTCAGTGATCTGGCCGGGGTGCAGAGTTTTCTCGCCAGTGCCCGTGAGCAGCTCAAGCACTTGCCAGCGGAATCCATCACCACGCGGCAAATCAGCCTCAACCCCAATCAATTGGACCTCAAACTTAAAATCAACGGCCTCAACCTAGAGCGTACCCGCCTGCTCAGCACCTATCGCGAAGAGGCGCCGCCGGTGCGTGACATCGAAGCCAATATCAGTGCAGTAAAGGCCCTGATCGATGCCGAAGCCGAGCGCATGGAACGCTCGCGCAACGTTTCGCCCAATGCCTTACTGGTCAATCTAAAGCAGCAAATCCTCGATGCGCAGCTGCGCGAACAACAGCTTAACGGCCAACTGCGCAACTATGAGAAACACCTCAAGCAGATGCACCAGGAGCGCTCCCAAGTATTGACCGACGAGCCGCAAGTTAGCCAATTGCAGATGCAACTACAAAGTGCCGAACAGAGCTTTGCGCTCTATGCCAACAGTCAGGAAAAAGCCCGCATCAATCGTGAGTTGGACAATAGCCAGATCAGCAACATTGCCCAGATCGAACACGCCACCTTCAACCCCAGCCGCACCTTTCCCAAGAGCTTGCTAATTCTCATGCTGGCGCTGCCGGCCGGTTTTGCCGTTGGCCTGCTGACCCTGTATCTATGCTACTTGCTGGACCAGCGCATCCATGACGGTGACCAAATTGAAAGCACCTTCAAGGTGCCGTTATGGACCACACTGCTGGACGTTGACAATAGCGCCGAGCAGGCCACTAGCCCGTTCTTTATGGCCAGCATCTACCGACTCTATGGCCTGCTGCCGATTGAGCAGATCGAACAGCGCGGCCTGAACCTCGGCCTGACCTCGGCCCGCCCAGGCGAGGGTGTGAGCTTTATTACCGAAAAACTCCAGTCCTTGCTCCAAGAGCGTGGCTACCGGGTGCGCCTGGGTGGCGATGCACCGGCCAGTCCTGGCGAGATAGTACTGATTGATGCCTCGGCGCTGCTGTCCAATCAAGAGGCATTTATCAAGCTGCGCCGGGCCGACTTGATCGCCTTGGTGATTGAGGCACGGCAAAGCACGGTGCCGATGGTAGAGCATGCTTTGTCGATACTGGCAATTGCCCACAAGACGGTAAATGGCATCATCCTCAACCGGCGGCGCTTCGAAATCCCCGATTCATTGCTCAAGCGTGTCGCACGCTGGCGGAGCGTGATTTAATGCGCATAGCCCTGCTCGCGCCCTTGCCTCCCGAACAAACCGGGATAGCCGACTACGCGGAGAATTTTCGCACCGCGTTGCAGGCTTGTGGATTCGAGGTAATCACCCCTTTAGCCGGTTGCGGCAGTGATCCACATGCGCTTGCGCAGGCACTTACGAACTTCGACTGGACCTCGGTCGACTTGGTCCATGCCGAGCTGGGCGGTGGTCGCTTGGGCGAGTTTGCGGCCTTGCGCAGCTTGCGCCAGCGCTACCCGCAGCTGCCGTTGACCGCCACCGTCCACGATCCCGAGCGGCTGGTGTGGCGCCGCGCCAGCCTACCGTGGCCGCTGTCACTGGCCGAACGCCTTCCAAGGCCGCTGCCGCAAGTCGCCGCGTTATTGGCTGACCCTCTGACCCTGCATGAAGAGCGCAGTTTGGCCCGGCAAATGACCCGCTTGATTACCCTCACCGAACTGGGCGGGCAGTGCCTGGCCAAGCGCATGGCGTTACGCGACGAGCAGCGGGCCGTCATCGCACATGGCAACCTAGTCGTGCCCGCGTCGCCACTGCCTCCTTTACAACCGCTCAAGCTGCTGTATTTCGGCTTTATTTACCGAGGCAAAGGCATTGAGGATCTACTCGACGCCCTAGCTTTGACGTTTGAGCGGCATCCGCAGCTGCGCGCCAGCCTGCGCCTGACTATGGCCGGAGGCACCGCACCGGACATGGCCTTCGGTCCAGCCGGCAACTACCTCGACGAACTGCGCGCGCGCGCACAGCAATTGCAGCTGCAAGACCACCTCGACTGGCAGCTAGACCTACCCGCCGCCGCCATTGCCGCCACCATCCAGGCGCACCATGTGATGGTACTGCCGTACCGTGAATCGAAAAAAATCGGCTTGCTCGGTGAGATGCGTGGCACCAGCGGCGCGCTCTCTTGGGCCAACGCCTGCGGCCGTGGCGCCATCACCTCGGATGCCCGGGCCTTTGCCGAGGAAGTCGCCAGCGGCAATGGCGCCACCTACCCGCAAGGTAATGTTCTGGCCCTGGCTGACTGCCTCACGCGCTTAGCCCTCAATCCGCAGTTAGCCCAGCAATGGGCCGAGCGTGCCAGCCTGATCGGCACCGAACGCCAATGGACGGCCACCGCCATGCGTTTTCGCCAATTGTTTTCCAGCGTCTGCGGAGAATTCTGATGCGTTTACTCAAGAGCCTCTATTGCTTACCTGTGCTGGGGCTGAGTTTACTGTTACTAATAGTCAATCTGGGCCAACCGGCCGAGGCTGAAACCACCCAACTGAAGGCTCCGCGACCGGTAGTTTGGAAGGACTTTCTGGGGGTCAATGCGCACTTTCTCTGGTTCACTCCGGCGCAGTACCAGCAGCAGATGCAGCGTTTGCAGGCGCTCGATCTACAGTGGGTGCGCGTCGATCTCCACTGGGACCGTCACGAGCCCGCCGAGCAGCAGTACCGCTTCGGCGAACTGGATGGTGTGGTCGATGCACTGCAAGCACGCCAGTTGAAATCGGTTTTTTACTTAGTCGGCTCGGCCCCTCACGCCAGCACTGCACCAGTGGGCTCAGCTACGCCGGATCAGTATCCACCGCGCGATCCACAGATATTTGCCTCACGCATGGCGTTGCTGGCCAAGCGCTACCCGAGCGTAAACGCCTGGCAAGTCTGGAACGAGCCAAACCTGCCGGCATTCTGGCGCCCCAAGGAAGACGCCCAAGGCTATGCCCTGCTGCTGCAAGCCAGCGTTCAAGCCCTGCGGGCTGTGGCCCCTGACAAGCCGGTAGTGATGGCCGGCATGGCCTATTACAGCCAGATGCCGGTTAAGGGCGGGCTGATGCTGGAAAGCCTCGGCCAGCTCGGCGTGCAAAAATTGGGCAGCATCGTCGCCTATCACCCCTACTCACAGACCCCAGAAAGCGACGAGGCCGGCAAGCGCGACTTTATTCTGCGTAGCCAACAGCTCAACCAGATGCTGCGTGGCGCCCAAGCACCGGCGATCTGGGCCACCGAGTGGGGCTGGTCGAGCTATGCAGGCCCCAAGGAAGAGCAACCTATCATCGGCCCACAAGGCCAGGCTGATTACGTCTTGCGCAGGCTGGCATTAATGAGCGCGCTGGATTACGACAAAATCTTCCTGTTCGCCCTCTCGGACCTAGACAGCCGCGCCGGCGCCCGTGATCAGTATTACGGTCTGCTCGACCTGCAAGGCCAACCAAAGCCGGTTTATCTAGCGCTCCAACGTTTTCTCAAGATCAGCGGCCCGCGTTTAGAGCCGGCCGAGCCACCGCAACTGAGCGAGTTGCCAGACGACCTCTACAGCGTCAGCT
>JAIETJ010000064.1 GCA_019745275.1 Pseudomonadaceae bacterium
CAGAATGCAGCTGACGTAGAAGCCGATGAACACATACAGGGCCATTTGCGAGCCGCCGGTCAGGGTCATCGAAGTACCGAAAGATTTCGGGATAAAGAACGCCCCGTAAGCGGCCACAGCCGAGCTAAAACCCAGTACTGCAGCGGCTTCTTTGCCGGCGTTTTTCATCGCTTGCTCTTGCACGTCCCGGCCCTTGCCGGCGCTCAAGCGCTCGTGCAGGGTGCGGAAGATCACCGGGATCATGCGGAAGGTCGAACCGTTGCCGATGCCGGTGGTAATGAACAGCAGCATGAACATGGCCAAGAAGCCGTAGAAGTTGCCGCCCTCACCGCCCACTGGCAGAAAATGCAGCACACCAAACACCGCGGCAATCATCACCACGTAGTTCCACAAGGTAACTTTTGCGCCGCCGACTTTGTCTGCCAACCAACCGCCAACTGGACGAATCAAGGCGCCTACCAGCGGCCCCAAGAACGCGAACTTGAGTGGATCGATACCAGGGAACTGAGTTTTGATCAGCAGCGGGAAGCCAGCGGCGAAACCAATAAACGAGCCGAAGGTGGCTAGGTACAGCCAGCACATCAACCAGTTGTGTTTACGGCTGAAAATCACCGCTTGCTCGCTAAACGAAGCTTTAGCGTCGGCCAGATCATTCATGCCGAACCAGGCGGCAACAGTTACAGCCAAGATGAATGGCACCCAAATAAAGCCGGCGTTTTGCAGCCACAGATGACTGCCGTCTGGCAGGGTTTGTGGCGCGCCACCCAAGGCACCAAACACGCCGAGTGAGATCACCAACGGCACGCCAAATTGCATCACCGATACGCCTAAGTTACCTAGACCAGCGTTCATGCCCAGCGCTGCACCCTGCTGCGCTTTCGGGTAGAAGAAGCTGATATTGGACATGCTCGAAGCGAAGTTGCCGCCACCAAAGCCGCACAACAGGGCAATCAGCACAAACACGTTAAAGGGTGTGCTGGGGTCTTGTACGGCAAAGCCCATCCACAAGGCTGGCAACAGCAAAGAGGCAGTACTGATTGCGGTCCAGCGACGACCACCGAAGATCGGCACCATAAAGGAGTAAAAAATCCGCAAGGTCGCACCGGACAAACCGGGCAAGGCCGCCAGCCAAAACAGCTGATCGGTAGTAAAGGTGAAGCCGATGCTATTGAGGCGCACGATCACCGTGCTCCAGACCATCCACACCGAGAACGCCAACAACAACGCCGGGATCGAGATCCACAGGTTACGGGTGGCGATCGCCTTGCCGGTGGTTGCCCAGAAGTGACTGTCTTCCGGATGCCATTCGGTAATCACCGACCCTTGTTTGGGCGCTTGGCCCGCCGCTGAGTTTTTTGCTGCTGACATGGTCTTTCTCCTAAAGCTAATAAAAACCGTTACCACTCAAGCATCGCTAGGCAGCGGGCCTTGCGCCCCACTGCCCATCATTACGTTCCCATAAGTGGGGTTTTGCGTACTTCACTGAGGTACATCCAGATCAAGGAGACCCAAACCACCCCGTACATCAACATGAAGCAGGAAGAGCGCACGCCGGTGAGGTCCACCAGCGCGCCGAACAGGATCGGTAACACGAAGCCGCCCAGACCGCCGGCCAAGCCGACGATGCCGCTGATGGCGCCCATGTTGGTTGGGTAATCGTTAGCGATGTACTTGAACACCGAGGCTTTGCCGAAGGCGAAGGCGATGCCCATAACAAACAGCAGTACGGTGAACACAGTCGAGTTCAGGCCGATATGGAAACTGCGTGGACCAGTTACGGTTTGGATGACCAAATCGGTTGGCGGATACGACAGCAGAAACAGGCAGATCCAGCTCACCCACATCACCCACCAGGTCACGCTATGGGCGCCCCACTTGTCCGACATCCAGCCACCCACGGCACGCAGCACCCCGCCCGGAAGCGAGAAGCAAGCGGCCAGTAAGGCAGCGGTTTGCAAGTTGAAACCGTATTCGGCTACGTAGTACTTGGTCATCCACAGGGCTAGGGCTACATAGCCGCCGAAGACGATCGAGTAGTACTGGCAATAGCGCCACACTTTCGGGTCTTTCAGGGTGCGCAGCTGATCGGCCAGCGACACTGAAGTGGGTACCAGATGTTCCTTCTTCTCAAAGGTGGTGAACCAAAACAGTAGCGCGGTGATAAACATGATGGCCGAGTAAACTTTGGGCACCATCTGCCAACTGGCGGCGGCGATAATCGCTGGGGCAACAAACTTGGTGACTGCCGCACCCGCGTTACCGGCACCGAAGATGCCCATCGCCGTGCCTTGAGTGGATTTATCAAACCACTTGGCCACATAGGCGATACCGACCGAGAAGGAGCCGCCGGCCAGACCTACGAACAGGCCCAGCACCAAGAAGTGCCAGTACTCGGTGGCCATGCTGATCATGTAGATCGGCAATACACACACCAACATCAGCACAAAAAACACGATCCGGCCGCCAAACTTATCGGTCAAAAGACCCAAGGGTAGGCGAATTAGTGAGCCGGTCAGGACTGGGGTGGCAGCCAACAAGCCAAACTGGGTTTCGTTTAACTGCAGCAGTTCTTTGACGGGTACGCCGAGGATGGCGAACATCATCCAGACCATAAAGCAGACGGTAAACGCTAGGGTACTCATCCCCAGCACCAACCCCTGTTGTACCTTCACACTAGCCATGACGGAGCCCTTTTACAGTTAACATGGGTCCAACTCTAGGCACTCAAGGCTAGGCTACAATTGACCCAGATCAAGTTATGCCCGGCGTCAGTGGCCTACCCTGCGCCGCTCTACCACTTAAGTGATAGCCGCAAAAATTACTAGCATTCCCTTTATAATCAGCAACTTAGATACATATCAAGGCGCCGACATGAGCATCTTCGAGCGGCCAGAATCATTAGAGGTAGTAACGCCATGCAGGCTCTGAAATGGCTGCGCAGTTCATTACCCGCGCGCGCTGGTTTAGCCGTGCTGCTGATTGCCGTACTGGCGTTGTCGAGTGCCATCAGCGCCGGCTTGATTGCCTGGCTCAGTGAAGACGACGCCGCCGCGATTAATACCGCCGGTTCGTTGCGCATGGCCACTTACCGGCTGAGCTGGAAGCTTGAGGCTAAGGCACCCAGCGAGGAGATCGACGCGCAACTGGCGAATCTGGAGCAACGGCTGCACAGCCAAGCCCTGCAGAAGGTCCTTGAGGTCGACCCACAAGCCCCACTGCACAGCGCCTACCTGGCTCTGCAACAGCGTTGGGAACAAGAGTTACGCCCGGCGTTAGATGCCGGTGATCAGCCGCGTTTTCTGCATCAGGTGGATGATTTCGTCGAGCAACTCAGCCTCTTCGTATTGCAACTGCAGCAAAGCAGTGAACGCAAACAGGGCTGGCAGCAGAACATTCAGGGCACGGCGTTATTTATGACTGTGTTGATTCTGCTGATCGGCATGTACGAGCTGCAAACCAATGTAATCAACCCGCTGCAATACCTGACCAACGCCGCCGAACGCTTCCGCGATGGCGATCATTCGGCGCGGGTGGAGTTTCAATCCGAGGATGAGCTAGGGGAAATGGCCCTGAGTTTTAACGCCATGGCCGATGCTATCGAGGAGTCGCACCGTACCTTGGAAAGCCGCGTCGAGCAAAAAACTGCCAACCTGGCCCACGCCAATGCAGCCCTGCAATTGTTGTTTCTCAGCAGCCGGCACTTGGCCAGCTCGCTGAGCAGCGCCGAGCAGTTGGATTTACTCATCGATAACTTTCAGGCGCTGATTCCGGGCCTGCGTTTAACCCTGTGCCTGCATGGCAACGCCAATCAACCAGCCGAACAGCTAATTGCCTTGCACGGCAGCGAGTCGCGGGAAATTTGTCAGCGCAACGACTGCGCCACTTGTGAACGGCAACTCAAGCCTAACTTGCAGACCTTCTTAATCGTCAATCAGGGCAACAGTTTGGGCGAACTCAGCGCCAATTTTATCGACGGCCACCTGCCACTGAACTGGGAAAATGAGCTGATCCAAGCACTGGCCGACCTAGTCGGTACCGCCTTGTCGCTGGAACGCCAGCGCGAGCAAGACAATCGCTTACTGCTGCTGGATGAGCGCACGGTGATCGCCCGCGAGCTGCATGACTCACTGGCGCAGGCGTTGTCCTATATGAAGTTGCAAGTCAGTCGCTTGCAAACCTTGATGCGCCGCGGCGAGTCAGCCGAGCAGTTGTTTGCCGTCAGCGAGGAAATTCGCGAAGGCATTAATAACGCTTACCGCCAATTGCGCGAGCTGCTCACCACCTTCCGTTTACAAATGAACGGCAGCGGACTGGATCAGGCGCTCGACGACACCGTGCGTGAGTTTGCCGAACGGGGCAGTTTCGAGGTGTTGCTGCAGGTTGAGCCGCTGGCTTTCGCCTTGGATGCCAGCGAACAGATACATCTGCTGCAAATTGCTCGCGAGGCGTTATCCAACTGCGCCCGGCATGCCAGCGCCAAACATGTGCGGGTTAACTTGCGCCAGCGCAATGAACAGCTGGAACTTTTGATTGAAGATGACGGCTGCGGCATCGGCCTAAGTAGCGATCCGCGCCAACATCACGGCTTAACCATCATGCAAGAACGGGCACGCAGCCTGCAGGGGCAACTCAATGTCAGCCCTAAAATGCCGCACGGCACGTGCATTCACCTCAGTTTCAAACCGGGTTTTCTCGGCCGTCATGTAGAGGAATCTGCCGTATGAGTAACCCAAACAACGCCCCTCGTTTTCGCCTGATGCTGGTCGATGACCACCCGATGATGCGCCGTGGTATTCGTCAACTGCTCGAGCTGGAAGAGGATTTCCTGATCGTCGGCGAGGCCAATAACGGCGAAGAAGCCTTGGCCTTGGTCGATGAGTTGCAACCGCAACTGATTTTGCTCGACAACAATATGCCGCTACTCAATGGCATCGAAACCCTCAAGCGGCTAAGGCAAGTCGGCTACAGTGGCAAAGTCCTGCTGTTTACCGTATCGGATGCCGAGAAAGATGTACGTGACGCGCTGCGTTATGGCGCCGACGGTTACTTACTGAAAGACATGGAGCCAGAAAAACTAATCCAGCAAGTGCGCGAAGCCCTGCACGGCGAACTGGTGATTAGCCCAGGTTTGACCCGGGTACTGGCGCAAGCGCTGCGCGAGCCGCAAGCGGCCAGTCAGGTCGAACTGACCGAGCGCGAGCAGCAGGTATTGAAGATGATCGCCGGCGGCAACAGCAACAAAATGATCGGCCGCAAGCTGGGCATTACCGAGGGCACGGTCAAGGTGCATGTGAAGAACCTGCTGCACAAACTCGGCCTGCGCTCACGGGTTGAGGCCGCCGTGTGGGCCATGTCGCACGAACAAAACTGAGCACCGACTGCGCGGCAATGGCGGCTATAACCGTCAACCGCTAGCCCCATGAATAGGCAGAACTGCATGACTTGGATCATCAGCAAGTACGCCCTAACGGCTCTGGTGGTAGTGCTGGTTTCAGAGTTGGCCAAACGCAGCGACAAGCTTGGCGGTCTGCTAGCAGCCCTGCCCTTGATCAGTATTCTCAGCTTGATTTGGCTGTATCTAGAAAACCAATCGACAGAAAAAATTGCCAACCATGCCTGGTACACCTTCTGGTACGTGGTACCAACCCTGCCGATGTTTTTGGCCTTCCCGCTGTTGCTACCGCGCTTAGGTTTTTGGCCAACTTTACTGGCCTGTACAGTGATCAGTGCAGTGAGTTTTGTGTTGTTTGCGCTGTTAGTTAAGCGCTTTGGCATTCAACTGCTGTGAGTCTAATGAGTAAACGCAGAAGCTCCCCACGACGGATGAAATAACAACGCCGCCACTGCAGACGGTGTGAAAACGTAGCGAGCGAAGGTTAGTGCGACGCCCGCTCCTGCGGGCCAGCTGCATTTCCCACATCCATGTGGGTCACAAGGCAAAAACAGGCGTAACGCAGCGAAGCGGAGTAACAGCCAAAGGCTGGCCCGCAGGGCGAGCGTAGCGAGTCAAAAGCGCAGTTTACGTGT
>JAIETJ010000022.1 GCA_019745275.1 Pseudomonadaceae bacterium
AACTGACCCGCATCCAAGTGGCTCAGGCCAAACCGCTGGGCGACTTCGACACCTGGCGCAGTGCGCTGCCGATCACCTTGTTGGAGCTGCACAAGCAGAGGTAAGGCTGGTGCAACCCACATCATTAACGCTCTACACGGCGCAGCCACAGAATCACTAAACGAGAATCCCCAATGCTCATAGATACCCTGCGTCATCACCTTGGTTGGTTGTATCGGATGCGCAGTATTTACTTGTTTGCTTCGCTGCTGCTATTCGTCCTACTCACCCCGTTACTGGGTGACCTGCCGAGCATTCAGAGTCGCTTAATCGCCAATCTGTTGAATATGTTTGTGTTGGTGGCCGCTGTGGCGGCGGTTGGCCGCTCGCGGCGCTCGTTTGTCATAGCGCTGCTCTTCACTCTACCGGTGCTTGGCTTGCAACTGGCCGGGCTGCTGTTTGCCGATAACGATTACTTGATGCTGTCGTGGGTGTTTGGCGGCGCCTGTTACAGCATGACGCTGCTGTATTTACTGCGCTATGTGTTCAGTGACGAGGCGATGAGTGCCGACAAACTGTTCGGTGCGGCGGCGGCTTATATGTTGCTGGGCTTTCTTTGGGTCTACCTGTATATGATCGCCCAGCATTTTCATCCGGGCGCTTTCACCCTTTACGGTTCGGTCGTCACGGCGCTACCGCCGCAAGATATGATCTATTTTAGTTACACCACACTGACCACCACCGGCTATGGCGATATTGCCCCGCTGCACGCGTCGGTGCGTGCCTTGGCTAATCTGGAGCAAATTGGCGGCACCTTGTTTGTGGCCATCTTGATTGCACGGCTGGCAGGGATGTACCCGGAGCGTGACAAGGGCAATCGGTAATGGCTGCACAGAGCGACTAAGCAACGCCCCGCCATTGTTTTCAGATGCCCTTGCTTAAGGGTTAGAGCCCCGTTTAGGACTCTAGCCATACAGTCGTCGCGCGCTGGCAGCAGTACAGTTGTCGGCACGAGCTAACTGTATGAGCACAATTTTCTGATGCTGTAGCTGACGGCAAGCGGCTATCGACAGCCACCATAGTTCTCCATAGGTAGCAGCCCAACCGGGGCTCACAGGAGGCGCTATGCCGC
The DNA here is from genome assembly GCA_019745275.1 of Pseudomonadaceae bacterium. Classification (GTDB taxonomy): domain Bacteria; phylum Pseudomonadota; class Gammaproteobacteria; order Pseudomonadales; family Pseudomonadaceae; genus Aquipseudomonas. The sequence goes on from JAIETJ010000022.1 coordinate 1,112, forward strand.
GCTCAGTAGTCACTGAAAGTATCCAAACAGAACCAGTGCGGGTTGCATCGCGTACGGCTTTGGCTTTGCGACTGCTGGCCCGAGTGCAGCTCTGGCTGCACAACAGTCGCACGCGTCGGCAGCTGGCCCAGCTGGATGGGCGGCAGCTGGCGGATGCGGGCATCATGCCCAGCGAGCGCGACGCCGAATTGGACAAACCTTTTTGGCGTTAACGGTTACTGGCCAGTCGATGAGTTGGTGCCTGTGTCGATGCGTGGCTTTGCGGGCGGGAATGGCGCCTGGGCTGGCTTTTTTTGGAGGTGTTGCGGTGCTTAAAAAACCTCTAGCTCACCAGCCTCGAGCAGCGCGGTAAAGGCAGCGTTCTCGTCCAGTAGCTCGGGTGCCCACGTCAGGTTAAAAGCAAAGCGCTGGAATATCGGTGCTGGCGTTGCGTGTGGATCGTTGCGCGGGGTCAAACTGTACTTGATGCAGAGTTGCGGGGCGTCGGTGCCGAAGGAAATGTAGCGCCGTTGATGGTTGATGATGATCGGCACCTGGATTTGCTTAAGGCCTTGTATTTGGTCGTGATTACCCACGTAACGATTTTTAAACGAGCCCCAGACTAGATTGCTCGCCTCCGCCAACAGGCTATTTAGATCGTGATAAATCGGTGCGGGGGCATCGGCAGCGGCGCTGCTGCGCAGTAAATCGAGCATTTCTCCGGCCTCGGTTTGCAGCATCATGTAACCGCGGCACCAGTCGCTGTCGATGGCCATCATGCTGAAAATCTCGCCATAAATATTTTTATCATTGACCAGATAAGCGCTATCGACGCTCACCGAACAGCTCTTGAACATGGCTTGCAACGCGCTCAGCGACAGTTCGGTAATGCCGCGCACCAGATGCACTGGGTAGCTGCGGCTGAAGATCGAGGCGTCCAAGGCCGCCTTGAATGGCGCTACATTGCTCAGGTCAAACGCCGCGCAGATAGCGCGTGCATCGGTGTCGATTAAAGGCGGTGCATCCGCGTTGCGGCGTAAAAAGATCGGTAGCTCGGGGCGCAGATTAGCAATCATATGCAGCATTGATAGCCCCCGGCCCCGACCGCTGTAGTTCTCATAAATCAGCACACCACCCAAATCCAGGCTCGAGGCCAGTAGTTCTAACACCCCGCCAAAGCTATCGAGGTTTGGCTTAATGCCGAGTAAATGCGCGTCAGCACACAGCTGTTTGATGTGCGCGAGGTTGGCGAGCTCATCGTCGAGCACCAATATTTTGCTCATTACCACTGCGGCGTCGCTCATGTATCTTCCTTTTGCTGCAGCGCCCAACGTGGCTGGGCAAAAACTGGCTTGCTTGCAGCCTAGTTGGGTTCAGCCAGTTTGCCTGCTGCTTTTGCCTTGGCTCTGGCGGTTTCTGGCGGATGTTCGGCTTTCACCCAAGCACTGCTCGCTCGGCCTACAATGCAACCTTCTAACGCCCACGAAGCCCGCCATGCGTGACGAAACTCCCGAACTTGCCGCGCCCCTGCGCAGCGGCTATACCACCGGCAGTTGTGCCACCGCCACCAGTTTGGCGGCGGCGCGGCTGTTGCTCGGTGGGCCGGCGCTTGATGCGGTCGAGATAGTCTTGCCCAAGGGCCAGCAAGTGCTGATGCGCCTGCAGTTTTGCCGAATGAGCGACGCCGGTGCCGAAGCCGGGACTATCAAGGATGCGGGTGACGACCCCGACGTGACTCACGGCGCGCTGGTGTTTGCCCGGGTGCAGTTGAGTGAGCAAGCTGGGGTGCGCTTTCATGCGGCCGAGGGCGTTGGCACTGTCACCAAGCCGGGGCTGACCACCCCGGTGGGGGAGCCGGCGATTAATCCGGTGCCACGCCAGATGATTACTCAACACCTGGGCCAACTGGCCGTCGAATACGGTTATGCCGGCGGTTTCGAGGTCAGTATCGGCGTCGAGGGCGGCGCGGCGCTGGCGCTGAAGACCATGAATCCACGCCTAGGGATTCTCGGTGGGCTGTCGATTCTCGGCACCAGCGGCATCGTGCGGCCGTTTTCCTGTGCGGCCTACATTGCCTCCATCCATCAAGGCATCGACGTCGCTCGCGCCAACGGCTTTAGCCATCTGGCCGCCTGCACCGGCAACGCCAGCGAAGACTGCATGCGTCAGTATTACGGCTTGGCCGACACGGCCTTGATCGAGATGGGCGACTTCGTCGGTGCTGTGCTCAAGCACTTGCGTAAGGCGCCGGTGGCCAAGCTGAGCCTCTGTGGTGGCTTCGGTAAAATCAGCAAATTGGCCGCCGGGCATATGGATTTACACAGCCGCCACTCCAGCATCGACCTGCCGCAACTGGCCGCTTGGGCCGCTGAGTTGGGCGCGGGCGTGGAGCTACAAGCGGCCATCTGCGCGGCCAATACCAGCCAGCAGGCGGTGGCCTTGGCCAGTGCTGTGGGCGTGGCCTTGGGCGATGCGGTGTGCGTGCATGCCTTGGCCTTTGCCCGTGGCATAGTGCCGGCGCAGGTGCAGTTGGAAGTGTTTGCCATTGATCGACAAGGGCGGATTATCGGCCAAGCGCAGGAATTGCCATGAGTCGAATTTTATTGCTCGGCGGAGTCGGCGATGCCTTGAACATCGCTCGTCGCCTCGGCCCGCAGGATATCTACAGCCTGGCTGGCCTCGGCAAGCAACCGGCTGATCTGCCGTGCCAGCTGCGGGTTGGCGGCTTCGGTGGCGGCGAAGGCTTGGCGGATTTTATCCATGCCCAAGGCATCGATTTGCTGCTGGATATTACCCATCCCTACGCTGCGCAGATCAGCGCTAACGCCGCCCGCGCCGCCGAGTTAAGCGGTATTCCTTGCTGGGCACTGCGGCGTCCCGGCTGGCAGGCAGGGGCGGGTGACGACTGGCGCGAGCTGGCCGATTGGGCCGAGCTAAGTGCGGCCTTTGCACCGTTTCAGCGGCCATTGTTCACCCTCGGCCGCGAACCACTGGAACACTTGGATAGCATTCCGGCCGGTCAGTACTGGACCCTGCGTAGCCTCGACGCGCACCCCGGTAATGCACGCGCCACGGTGATAGGCGCCCGTGGGCCGTTCAATCTTGAGGATGAGCGGGCCTTGTTCGCCGCCGGCCAGTTCGACGTGCTGATCAGCAAAAACAGCGGCAGCACGGCCACCGAACCCAAACTGCAGGTGGCCCGTGAGCTGGGCTTGCCGGTGCTGCTGCTGGCGCGGCCGCTGTTGCCGGCAGTGGATCGGGAGTTCAGTAGCGTCGAGACGTTGTGGTCGGCGTTGCAGGGGCGCTCTGTGTAGGGCTTAGCGTAGGGTGTACTCGCAGCAGGCAGTACGCCATGGGCTTTTGCGTGTGCTGATTTGTTGGACTGTTCGCTGCGCTCAACGTCGGACTGTTCGCTGCGCTCCTGAGTCCAACCTACGTCCGAGCTGCGTTCAGCCTGTTAGACTGCGCGGCCGTTGGTTTGCCGAGTTGTGTCCATGTCCGTTGTTCGCGCCTATGCCAGAGTTTTATTTGTCGGCCCAGACTTGGCGCACGGCTCCTTGGCGGAACTGTTCCAGCGCCAACTGCTGGCCCTGCGCGGTGCCTCGGCCTTGGCCGATAGCGTCGACACCACGGCCGGCTTCGACGGCCTCTGGCAGCGGGTTACGGCCTGTATCGACGCTGGCGATTTGCCTTTGCTACTGCTCGATCTCGACCCGCAAACCAGCAGCCCCTATCTGGATTGGTTGCGCAGTGAGTTGCAGCGTTTAGCCGCGCCTTTCGGGGTGGCCGATCAGCTGTTGGTTGCCAGCGTCAAGTCGGGTGAGCAAATCGATATTGCCGCCGCCGTGGCCTTGATCGAACGCCCCGAACTGCATCTGGGCTGCGTCAACGTGCCCGAGTTACCTAGCGCCCACGCTTGGTCGTGCATCCCAACTCACAGCTACCGGGTATTGCTGTGTAACGGCCCGCGCTGTACCCGTCGCGGCGCGCTGCCGTTATGGAAGAGCCTGCGCGAACAGCTAAAGGCTGCGGGCAAATTGGAGTGCGCAGGCGGCGTGCATATCACCCGCACCCAGTGTCAGTTTCCTTGTGATCAGGGCCCAACCATGAGCGTGTATCCGCCGGGTGCTTGGTATCAGGTGCGCAATAGCGATGAGCTGACTCGGCTGGTCGAGCAACAATTTATCGCTGGCCAGTTAGTGCCTGAATTGTTGATGCGCCCGCTGGATTAAGGCGGCGCCAGAACGACCGTCCAGCCCTTGCAGCAAGCGGCGATTGACGCAGCCCTGAAGCCTATCTAACCTGCGCGCCTGCTTCAGGTGCCCTGATTAACGGCGCTGTGTCAGTTATGTGCGTAGGGTGGTCAACCGCGAAGCGTTGGCCACCGTGATTATGTTGACCCATTAAGATCCCGGTCAGCCAACCGGTGGACAAAAAAGCGTTGTCCACCCTACGCGTTCTACGTAACTGCTCCAGAGCCTTATCAAACAGGGTGAAACAGGGAAGCCGGTGCTTCTTATTATTAAGAAAATTCCGGCGCTGCCCCCGCAACGGTAGACGAGCCCAATAACTGCAATGGTGGTTATGCCCATGGCGCTCGTAAGCCCGGAGACCGGCCTGTTGCAGTCATGGCTTGGCGCATTTTTCGGCGTCGGCCGCTCACCCTAAGGTCGCGCGGGTGGCGCGACGGAGACGCTTTGATGCGCAAGTCCCTGTACCGGCCTGCGGCTGCTATGCCGTTAGACTGTGCCCCGCTGTTATCCCTCTGTGTGTCTATTGCGTCGCCCTGCGTAAGCCGGCGGCTGGAGCTATTGCCATGACCGCGACCCCCGCCGAGCTTGAACGCGACGCCCGCCACAAGGCGCGCATGCAACGCAAAAAAGCCCTGATGGACGGCAAAATCGCCGACGCCCAAGACGAGTAC
>JAIETJ010000009.1 GCA_019745275.1 Pseudomonadaceae bacterium
AAAGTCGACATCACGCCACAGCGCGGAATCAATCCCGGCAAAGGCCAACAGCGCCGGCAAGCATGCCGAAAAACCGCGAAAACCATGCTCGCCACCGGCCTGAATACGCAAACTGCAGGCCCGGTAATAGCGTTCGGCGGCGCGGTAATCGAGGGTTTCATCGGCGGTTTGCAGCCACACCTGATAGCGCGCAGGGTCTTGCGGCGCCGGCACTTCAAGGCTGGCCAAGGCGGCCACATGGGCCATGGTCAGCTGCCAGGTTTCGCCACTGTAATAGTTTTGCTGTGCTCCGAGATGCGCTTCAAACAACCATTGTGGGCGCACGGCGGGGTTAATCAGCAAGGCTTTCAGGCCATGTCGCTCGGCCAAGTGGGTCGCATAGTAGCCGCCCAGCGAGCTGCCGACCAGCAACGGCCGGCCCAACTGGGCGACGGCGGCCTCTAATTGCTGCATGGCCTGCAGCGGGTCATGGGCCAAGGCGGGCACCTGTAAGTGCTCGGCCAAGCCTAAACGCTGCATGGCCGCATGTAACAGCCGCGCCTTGAGAGAGGCCGGCGAGCTGTTCATGCCGTGGATATAGAGAATCGAAGTCATTAAAAGTCCGGCGTAACTGCTGTGAGCAAGAGCGCCGCTAAATCGAGGGATGCAACAATGCCGCGCCACGCGGCAAGTTAATAGCCTTTAACGCTGTAATCAACTTCGAAGGGAATGCCACTGACCCGCGACACCCCGGTGTCCAGTTGCCCATCGGCGTGCAGGCGCAGCCAGCGGTAGCCCGGCGCTTCTTGGTCGACGTGAAATTCCTCGCTACCCGGGGCAAATTGCACGCAGGTAGAGGGTGAGGCCAGCAGCCGCACGCCGTTACGCAATTGGTCGAACTCTTGGTGAATATGCCCCCAGAGCACGCCACGCACTTGCGGGTACGCATCCAGCACGGCAAACAGCGCAGCGGGGTTACGCAAGCCTATCGGCTCCATCCAGCGACAACCAATAGGCACCGGATGATGATGAAAACTCACCAACACATGCCGGGCACCGGCACTTTGCAGCGCTTGGCTTAACAGCTGCAATTGGTCGTCGGCCAGGAACCCCGGCACCGCACCGGCAATCGAGGTATCCAGCAGAATGATCCGCCAGTTGCCCAGATCAATAATTGGCTGCAGCAGATCACTGCCAGCGCAGACGTTTTGCATAACCGCGAGATCATCATGATTCCCAGGGAACCAACGGGCCGGCGCGGGGATTTGCCCAAGCAACTGGTTAAAGCGCTGATACGACTGCGGCGAGCCATCTTGCGACAGGTCGCCGCTGGCCAGCACTAAATCGATACTCGGCTGCTCATCCAGCACCCGCTCAATGACCCGCTGCAAACTGTCGTGGGTATTCATGCCCAGCAGCTTGCCATCTGCCTGGGCAAATAAATGGCTGTCGGACAGCTGCACCAGCAGTACCGACTGATCGGCAGCGCTAGCGTTGGCTGGATTGGCAGAAACAGTCGGGGCGCACGGCAAGGCCGTCTCCTTGTGCAGGTGTCTGACAATTATGGCGGTTTGAACGGGCCAGGGTAAACCCGCAAAGTTGACGAGGGTCACAGAAAATCTGCCGCAGCCACGCTTAAACCCGCACCGTACCGCAAGTAAACGGCGCTGCATATTTGAGCGTAGCGTTAAGCGTGACCGCTTGCGTTTAAATTACTGGCTGCAACTCATGGCCGCAGGCGAGGCAATGCCCCAGCCACTCACCGAGAAACTGGTTGAGCTGGGTCTTCTCATCGGGCTGATGCATGGCGCTATTGGGGTACAGATAGGTGCTGCGAAAACCACGGGCGCTGGCCGCGCTCACCACCTCGGCCATGCGCGCATCGTGATACACCCGCACCTGCAACGGCGGTACGGGCAACCACGGCCAGCTATGTTCTTGGCGCAATTGCAGGGTGGTGGTGTAGGGGCAGGCTTCCAACACCTCCAACGCCAGCACGCCGAGCAGGTGCTCGCCTTGGCTAAGTGCCACGCGGCGAGTGCCTACATGCTCGCGCATATCCGGCAGCAAGCGCATTAGCCGCGCGTAATTTGCTGCGCAAGTGGCCTGCAGCTCGACTAAGTCGAGCCGGTAGCGCTCGCGCAGCAATTTCATGCCCAGCGTCCGCGCACTTCGTCGCGATTGAGTGCCAGCCATTGCAGAGCGATGATGCTGGCGGCGTTATTAATTCGCCCATCGCGCACCGCCGCCAACGCCTCAGCCAGCGACCAGACCAACACGCGAATATCCTCGCCTTCTTCCTCCAAACCATGGATGCCACCCGCACCCTCGCTGTCGCAGCAACCCACATACAAATGCACACGCTCATCCGAGCCGCCCGGCGAGGGATAGTACTGGCTGATCGGCCACAGTTCGCCGAGGGTCAAACCGGCTTCTTCCACCGCCTCGCGGCGCGCCACTTCATCGGGCTGCTCGTCTTTGTCGATCAGCCCGGCCACCACTTCGATCAGCCACGGGCTGGGGCTTTTATCCAGCGCGCCGATGCGAAACTGCTCGATCAACACCACACAATCGCGCACCGGGTCGTAGGGCAACACACACACCGCATCGTGGCGCACAAACAGCTCACGGCTGATCGGCCGGCCCATGCCACCGGCAAATAAGCGATGGCTTAGCTGCAGTCGATCCAACCGGTAAAAACCGCGAAAACAGGTTTCGCGCTCAAGGATTTGCACATCTTCATCGCGGTTCATCAGATGCTCCAAAGTCACTAATAGCAGCGTGCGGCCAAGGCTACGCTCGTCATCAGTGCAGCTTACACCTTGCAGCCGTGAGCGCAGCGCCTCTAATCAGGCGAGGTAAAAACTTCGGATGAGCTTTAGCACCGGGCATTGTCATTTGCGCACAGTTGCGCCAAGGTCGCGCCACGCGCACTTATTTATCTGGAGTCACCCATGTCCAAACTGTTCCCCAGCATCGATCCCGACGGCCTGATCGAATACTCGGTGGTCTACACCGACCGCTCGCTGAACCATATGTCCAAGGCCTTTCAGCAGGTAATGAACGACATCTCCAGCACCCTTAAGCAGGTCTATAACGCCCACGCCGTGGCCATCGTGCCCGGCAGCGGCACCTTCGGCATGGAAGCGGTGGCACGCCAATTGGCCACTGGGCAAAAATGCTTGGTAATCCGCAATGGCTGGTTCAGCTATCGCTGGACGCAGATTCTAGAAATGGGCGACATCCCCACCTCGGTGCAAGTGCTGAAAGCCCGCCCACAGGTTGCCGGCCCACAAGCAGCGCTGGCCCCGGCACCGCTGGCCGAAGTGCTGACGACCATTGCCGCAGAAAAGCCGCAGGTAGTGTTCGCTCCGCACGTAGAAACCGCCTCCGGCATGCTCTTGCCTGACGACTACCTGCGCGCCGTGGCCGACGCTGTGCACGCGGTCGGCGGCCTGTTCGTGCTCGACTGCATCGCCTCCGGCGCCTTGTGGGTGGACATGCAGGCCTGCGGCATCGACGTGCTGATCAGCGCCCCGCAAAAAGGCTGGAGCGCCTCACCGTGCTGCGCCCTGGTGATGCTGAGTGAGCGCGCCGTGGAGCGGGTCAACGCCACGCAAAGTACCAGCTTTGCCTGCGACCTAAAAAAATGGTTGCAGATCATGCAAGCCTACGAACAAGGCGGCCACGCCTACCACGCCACCCTGCCGTGCGATGCCCTAGCGCGCTTTCGCGATGTGATGCTGGAAACCCAAGCCTACGGCTTCGACAAAATCCGCGACCAGCAACTGGAACTCGGCCAGCGGGTGCGCGCCCTGCTAAGCGCCAAAGGCTTCAACAGCGTCGCCGCCGCTGGCTTCGAAGCGCCCGGTGTAGTGGTTTGCTACACCGAAGATGCAGGCTTTAAAAACGGCCAAAAATTCGCCGCCCAAGGCCTACAAATCGCCGCCGGTGTGCCACTGATGTGCGATGAGCCGGCGGATTTTCAAACCTTCCGCATCGGCCTGTTCGGACTGGAGAAACTGCAAAACATCGAGCGCACCGTGAGCACGCTGGAGCAAGCGCTGGAGAAAATCGAACGGGCCTAAACCGATGGTGGACAAGCTGCGCGTTGTCCACCCTACCCGGCGACATGGCGATTGCGCGGGGTGGAAAACTGCGCAGCATTTTCCACCGCAAATGTAGGGCGGGTGAAACCCGCATACGGATCAAGCAGTACTGCAACACTCGCGGGTTGCACCCACCCTACGAGGCTTTCAAAGCCAAAACCCCACAGCGCGAACAAATCAATTCGGGCCGGGACAACGCCCCTTCAGCAGGCCGAACGCAATCGTTGCGCAGTGGGCTGAGCGGCAGGATGCCGCGAGAGTTGCGTTGGGCCATGGATGGCCCGTCGCAGCGTGCCCGCGAAGCAATGATGAAGTGAGGGGAGTCGAGCGCAGCGAGACCCGGATGGCGGGGCAAGCCTTTTTGGTTCCTTTTGGGGCGACTGCCAAAAGGGACTCGCCGTAAGGGCGAAACCATTAGCCAAAGCCAATTAACAAGCGGCGAATACACCACACACCCATGCCAGGATCGTTATTGGGTATCGCTGCGCTCAATCCAGCCTACAAGCCTAACAACAAGCATTGAACGGTTGAATCCACAACCCAAAGCAGACACTGCTAAACATCCAGCTCTCATGCCTTCAGCGCGGAAATGCAATCTTCCCACCCTCAGCTATGAGGATTGTCTGGGGCGCATGTGTGGGGTTGGCGCTCGGATGTTGCGGTGCAACTTCGACCCAAGCGCTAAGCATGTCCTTTCCATCGCGCATTTTTTCAAATAACTCATGAAAGAGCCGACTAAATCCGTTTCCGTTCCGGTGGAGCGTCAAAACGATATTGGCTGTCTTTTGGCCAGGAAGAGCCGCCGCGTTGTGAATACTGCTTGCCGAGTTGGGCGAAGCTAAGACGATGATCGACGCGTTCGTAAGTTCAACGATTTGGCGGATGCTAGAGTTTGTTTGACCTTTGATTGTCCCATCCTCGTTCAAATGGGCGTACACGAAGAGTATCTCGGCACTCGGTATCTGATGACTGGGAACTACCTTTGAACGAATAAAAAGCGAGGACAAGACTGCTTCATCCTCAGACGCGAATCCTGCCAGGTCCTCTCCTGAGAGATTGGCGAAGCCGATAGTCAGAGGGATCTTTGGAAGTGGGGAGCTGGCCTTTTCTTCTTTGGTATTGGACAGTAGACGCTCAACAACTTTTGCCACTTCCTGAGCCTTTGCAACGATTGGTTTGGCTATATGGCCGACAAACATACTACCAAAACCGCACAGTGCGCCGATAAGGCCAAGGGACGTAACATAGGTGGAACGTCCTCCCGTAAGTTTTATAAATATTGCAGCTATCAACGCGGCATAACACAGAGCAAGCAAGCTCTTTTGCGCATAACCGAACCTTCGTGCTCTTTTCATGAACGCAAGAGATAAGGCGAAAAACTCGTCTGGGGTCATTTCGGCGTGTTCTGACACGGTGTCCTTCCTTCGCTTATGTGTAAGAGCTTCTGTGCTCAAGGTTGTGTGAGGATTCGCTGTGATGCTCTGCGCTTAGGTTAAGAGTCTGAGGTAAAAGAGTAGATATTTATTTTTCACGTATTTCAAGCGCCTGCTTCTGGCCGTTTCCATCCACTCACAATCAACCACCACAGAACCAAAAACCAAATCCCACCCATAAAAAAACGGGCCATCGCGGCCCGTTCCTTCACCAATCCAAAACCCGCCTCAGCGGCTGATCTCAGACCTTGTGATACAGCTCGCTACCCTGCGATTTAAACTCTTCGGCCTTAGCCTGCATGCCCAGCTCTACCGCTTCCTTATCCAAGTCCAGCGCGGCGATGCGTTGTTCTTCCAGCCGCACACTGGTTTGCGGACTCAGACCGAACTGCAGATTATTCAGCGTCAGCACGCTTTGCGCAGCCGCTACCGTCTTCGGCAGGCGTTCCAGACTGGCAGTAGTGATCTGCACCGACTGA
>JAIETJ010000080.1 GCA_019745275.1 Pseudomonadaceae bacterium
ATCTATCTATCTTTCTGTCTGTCGTCTATCTTACTAACTATCTTACTAACTATCTTAATAACTATAATAAAAAAAGGAGCTTTACAACCTCAACTACGCCGCAGAGATCTTCGTCGAAGGCGCCCGAGGCTTTGCCAATCAGGCGCGCATGTCGGCCATGGGCCTGCCGCAAATCACTGTGGTGCACGGCTCTTCTACTGCCGGTGGGGCTTATCAGCCGGGGCTGTCGGACTATGTGGTAGTGGTACGCGGCAAGGCCAAGATGTTCCTCGCTGGCCCGCCGCTGCTGAAAGCCGCCACCGGCGAGGTGGCCACCGACGAAGAACTGGGCGGTGCCGAGATGCACGCACAGATCGCCGGTACGGCTGAGTATCTGGCCGAAAACGACGCCGATGGCGTACGCATCGCCCGCGAAATAGTCGCCATGCTGCCGTGGAATGCCCAGCTGCCGGCCCCGGTTAAAACGCCCTATCAGGAGCCGCTGTACCCAGCCGACGAGCTGCTAGGCATAGTGCCCAATGACCCGAAAAAACCCTACGACGTGCGCGAGATCATCGCCCGTATCGCCGATGGCTCAGTGTTTCTCGACTTCAAAAACGAGTTCGACAACCAGACTGTCTGCGGCCACTTGGCCATCGAAGGGCAGCGCTGCGGTTTGATCGGCAACAACGGCCCGATCACCCCGAAAGGTGCCGCCAAGGCCGCGCAATTTATCCAGCTGTGCGAGCAGAGCAACACGCCGATTCTGTTCTTCCACAACACCACCGGTTTTATGGTCGGCACCGAGTCGGAACAGAACGGGGTGATCAAGCACGGCTCCAAGCTGATTCAGGCCGTGGCCAATTGCAGCGCGCCCAAGCTGACCATAGTGGTCGGCGGCTCCTACGGCGCGGGCAACTACGCCATGTGCGGCCGAGGTCTGGACCCACGTTTTATCTTCGCCTGGCCCAACAGCAAGACCGCCGTAATGGGCGGCGCGCAAGCCGGCAAGGTGCTGCGCATCGTCACCGAAGACAAACACCTGAAGATGGGCCAAACGGCCGATCCGAAGATGCTCGACATGCTGGAAACCGTCACTGCGCAGAAACTCGACAGTCAATCGACCGCGCTGTACGGCACCGCCAGCCTGTGGGACGACGGCCTGATCGACCCGCGCGACACCCGCAAGCTGCTGGGCTTTTTGCTCGACATCTGCGCCGAGGCGGCCGTGCGGCCACTTAAATCCAGCACCTTCGGCGTCGCTCGCCTGTAACCCTTCGGAGAATAAAAATGATTTTTACCCAAGAACACGAAGAACTGCGCCGCACGGTCCGTAACTTTGTCGACAAGGAAATCAACCCGCACGTCGACGAGTGGGAAAAAGCCGGCCAATTCCCCATCCACGAAATCTTCAAGATGGCCGGTGACCTGGGCCTGCTGGGTATTTCCAAGCCAGAGAAATTCGGCGGCATGGGCCTGGACTACAGCTACTCAATCGTCGCTGCCGAAGAGTTCGGCACCATCCATTGCGGCGGTATTCCGATGTCGATCGGTGTGCAGACCGACATGTGTACCCCAGCGTTGGCGCGTTTTGGCTCCGATGAACTGCGCGAGGAGTTTCTGCGTCCAGCCATTAGCGGTGAGATGGTCGGCTGCATCGGCGTATCGGAAGTCGGCGCTGGTTCCGACGTGGCCGGGCTGAAAACCCACGCCAAAAAAGACGGTGACGACTATGTGATTAACGGCAGCAAAATGTGGATCACCAACTCGCCCTCTGCCGATTTTATGTGCCTGCTGGCTAACACCAGTGACGACAAACCGCATGTTAACAAGTCGCTAATTGTGGTGCCGATGAACACTCCGGGCATCAGCGTCAGCCCGCACTTAGACAAACTCGGCATGCGCAGCTCGGAAACCGCTCAGGTGTTCCTCGACAACGTGCGCGTGCCGCAGCGCAACCGCATCGGCCATGAAGGCGCCGGTTTTATGATGCAAATGCTGCAATTCCAGGAGGAGCGTTTGTTTGGCGCGGCCAACATGATCAAGGGCCTGGAGCACTGCGTCGACGCCACCATCGAGTACTGCAAAGAGCGCCAGACCTTCGGCAAACCGCTGATCGACAACCAAGTGATTCACTTTCGTTTGGCCGAGTTGCAAACCGAAATCGAATGCCTGCGCGCCTTGGTCTATCAAGCCACCGAGCAATATGTGCGCGGCCGCGACGTGACCAATCTGGCCTCGATGGCCAAGCTCAAGGCCGGCCGCTTGGGCCGTGAGGTGTCCGACTCCTGCCTGCAATACTGGGGCGGCATGGGCTTTATGTGGGACAACCCAGTCTCACGCGCTTACCGCGACGTGCGTTTGGTCAGCATCGGCGGCGGTGCCGACGAAATCATGCTTGGGATCATCTGCAAACTGATGGGCATTTTGCCGGGTAAAAAGAAGGGCTGAGGCCAGAACCGTAGGGTGGAAAACTGCGCAGCATTTTCCACCATGCCATTTCGCCGAACAACTACGGTGGACAAGCTGCGCGTTGTCCACCCTACGCCTGATCAGGAAGTCATGATGATCACACTACCCAACTGCACAACCCTACTGCTCAACCTTGAGGCGGGCGTGCTGCACGTCACCCTCAACCGCCCGGACAGCCGCAATGCCATGAGCTTGGCCATGGTCGGTGAGCTGCGTGCGGTGCTCGATAGCGTACAAAGCGAGCTGAGCGTGCGCGCCCTAGTGTTGCGCGGTGCGGGCGGGCATTTTTGCGCCGGTGGCGATATCAAGGACATGGCCGGTGCCCGCGCAGCCGGCCCCGAAGCGTTCCGCGAACTGAACCGCGCTTTCGGCGCCATGCTCGAGCAAGCCCAACACGCCCCGCAAGTGCTAGTGGCGGTGCTAGAAGGCGCGGTACTGGGCGGCGGTTTTGGTCTGGCCTGCGTGTCGGACATTGCCATAGCCCACGCCAACGCCAAGTTCGGTTTGCCGGAAACCACTCTGGGGATTTTACCGGCGCAGATCGCCCCGTTCGTGGTCAAGCGCATCGGCCTAACCCAAGCACGACGTTTGGCCCTGACCGGCGCAAGGTTCAACGGTAACGAGGCCGAGCGGTTAGGCGTAGCGCACTTTTGTGAAGTCGACAGCGCCGCGCTTGATGCACGCTTGAGCGAAGTACTCGGGCAGATTCGCCTGTGCGCGCCGCAGGCCAATGCGCAAACCAAAGCCCTGTTATTAGCCACCGAGACAACGCCACTTAGCCCGTTACTGGACGCCGCCGCCGATCAGTTCGCCGCCGCCGTCACCGGTGCCGAGGGCAGTGAGGGCACCATGGCTTTTATGCAAAAACGCGCGCCCAACTGGGCGCTGTAAACAGATAAACCCCGGATCGCCAGCCAGCTGGCTCCTACAACAATCGAACAACACGTAGCCCGGATGTAAACCGCAAACGAGCACCCCGGATTGCATCCGGGCTACGCCAAACAGGAGCCGCACCCATGCCTGCTTTCAACAAGATTCTGATCGCCAACCGCGGTGAAATCGCCTGCCGGGTGATGCGCACCGCCATCGAACTCGGCTACCGCACCGTGGCCGTGTACTCCGAGGCCGACGCCGATGCCCGCCATGTACAGGTGGCCGACGAGGCCGTGTGCATTGGCCCGGCGCAGGTTAATCAGTCCTATTTAGTCATCGACAAGATCATCAAAGCGGCGCAAAAAACCGGCGCCGATGCGATCCACCCCGGCTACGGTTTTCTCTCCGAGAACGCCGAGTTCGCCCGCGCCTGCGCCGCCGCCAACATCGTGTTTATCGGCCCGAGCGTAGAAGCCATTCATCTGATGGGCAGCAAACGCCTGTCGAAGATCGCCATGCTGGCCGCCGGCGTGCCGTGCATTCCCGGCTACGAGGGCGAGGCGCAGGATGAACCCAGCCTGATCCGCGAGGCCGGGCGTATCGGTTATCCGCTGATGATCAAGGCCAGCGCCGGTGGTGGTGGCCGTGGTATGCGCTTGGTGCATGCGGCGGGCGAATTGGCCGAGCAAATCCGCACCGCTCGCTCCGAGGCGCAAAACGCCTTCGGCTCCGGCGAGTTGATTCTCGAGCGTGCGGTGATCAAGCCCCGCCACGTTGAGATCCAGGTATTCGGCGACCAGCTGGGCAATATCGTTTATCTCGGCGAGCGCGACTGCTCGGTACAGCGCCGGCATCAGAAAGTGGTCGAAGAAGCGCCCTGCCCGGTGATGACACCAGAGTTACGTAAAGCCATGGGCGAAGCGGCGGTCAAGGCCGCCGCTTCGGTCAATTATGTCGGCGCCGGCACAGTAGAGTTTTTGCTCGACCAAAGCGGCGAGTTTTTCTTCTTGGAGATGAACACCCGCTTGCAGGTCGAGCATCCGGTCACCGAATTGATCACCGGGGTTGACTTGGTCGCTTGGCAAATTCGCGCCGCCGCAGGCCTGCCCCTGCCGCTTAAGCAGGATGAAATTCACCTCACCGGGCATGCCATGGAAGTGCGCCTGTACGCCGAAGATGCAGCCCATAACTTTCTGCCGCAAACCGGCCAGGTGCTGCGTTGGGAGCCGGAGTTGCTGGACGGCGTGCGCATCGACCACGGCCTGATCGAAGGCCAGCAGATCAGCCCGTTCTACGACCCGATGCTGGCCAAGGTCATCGCCTACGGCGCCACCCGCGACGAAGCCCGGCGCAAGCTGGTGCGCGCCGTGGAGCAATGCGTGTTGCTCGGGGTCAATGGCAATCAGCGATTTCTCGCTAACCTCTTGGCCCACCCCGAATTTGCCGCGGGCAATGCCACCACCGCGTTTATCGGCGAGCACTTTCATAACGATCCGAGCCTTAGCCCACAAGCACCGGCCCCTCACGAGCTGGCCATCGCCGCCGCCCTGCTCTATCAACAATCCGCCAACAGCCGCGCCCATCAAAGCGAACTGGCCGGCTGGCGCAGTGCCGGCAGTGCGCCGTGGCGCTTTAGCCTAAAACATGGCGAGCAGCACTACAGCGTTGCGCTTGAGGTGCAGACGTGCGGCAGCCAGCCAGCGCTATTGGCCCAGGTTGGCGAGGTGCAAGTCAGTCTGAAACTACTGGCCAGCGATGGTCGCTGGCTGACCCTGGAGCTGGACGGTATCCGCCGGCGCATCGCCTATCAGCAGCAAGGTGAACAACTCTGGCTGTACGGCCAGCGCGGCAATCTAGAGCTGTGCGATGTAACTCACCAACCGATCGGCGCACAGAGCGCCGCCAGCTCCGGCACGGTCAAGGCACCGATGGACGGGGCGATCGTCGAGGTGCTGGTGAGCGAAGGTGAGCGCGTCAGCAAAGGCCAGTTGTTGGTAGTGCTGGAGGCGATGAAAATGGAACACCCAATGAAAGCAGGCGTGGAGGGTGTTGTCCGGCGCATCGGCGTCAGTCAGGGCGAGCAGGTCAAGAACCGCCAGATTTTGGTAGAAATCCAAGCCGACCCGGCCTAAAGCATGCGGCGGCTTGCCCCGCCCGACACAACTTAATCGTAGGGTGAATGACGCTGTTTTCATCCACCGTGTTGCCGCCTCAGGTGGATGGATAAAGCCTCATCCACCCTACGCCGCTACCTATTTATACACTTGGAGATGCTTATGTCCCTTGCAGGCAAAACCCTATTTATCACCGGCGCCAGCCGTGGCATTGGCCGCGAGATCGCCCTGCGCGCCGCCCGCGATGGGGCCAATATCGTCATCGCCGCCAAGAGCGCCGAGGCCCACGCCAAGCTGCCCGGCACCATTCACTCGGTGGCCGCCGAAGTGGAGGCCGCCGGCGGCCAGGCGCTGGCCCTGCAGCTGGATGTGCGCGACGAAGCGGCAGTTAAAATCGCCATGGCCAAAGCCTTTGAGCATTTCGGCAGCATCGACGCGCTGATTAACAACGCCGGCGCAATCAAACTGGCCGGCGTCGAACACCTGCCGCCCAAGCGCTT
>JAIETJ010000123.1 GCA_019745275.1 Pseudomonadaceae bacterium
CTCGCCGCTGCCACCGCACTGGCATTTGCCAGCAGTGCCATGGCCGCCGAAAAAATCAAAATCGGCACCGAAGGCGCCTATCCGCCGTTCAACCTGATTGACGCCAGCGGCAAACCCGGTGGTTTCGATGTGGACATCGCCATGGCCCTGTGCGCGCAAATGAAGGCCGACTGCGAAGTGGTCACCTCCGACTGGGATGGCATCATCCCGGCGCTGAACGCGAAAAAATTCGACGCCATAGTCGCCTCCATGTCGATCACCGACGAGCGCAAACAAGCCGTCGACTTCACCGCGCCCTACTACACCAACAAACTGCAGTTTATCGCGCCTAAAGGCGGCGACTTTAAAACCGACAAAGCCAGCCTCAAAGGCAAAGTCATAGGTGCCCAACGTGCGACCATCGCCGGCACTTGGCTAGAAGACAACCTCGGCGACATCGTAGAAATTAAACTCTACGACACCCAAGAAAACGCCTACCTCGATCTCAGCTCGGGCCGCGTCGATGGCGTGCTGGCCGACAAGTTCGTCAACTGGGAATGGCTCAAGAGCGAGGCCGGCAAAGGCTTCGAGTTCAAAGGCGAGCCGGTGTTCGACAACGACAAAATCGGCATCGCGGTGCGCAAAGGCGACCCACTCCAAGGCAAGCTAAGCGCCGCCTTAAAAGCCATCGTTGATGACGGCACCTACCAAAAAATCAACGCCAAGTACTTCCCGTTCAGCATCTATTGATGCCTGACCGGCGCAGCCCGCACGGCTGCGCCGGCTCCATGTAGTAACCACGATGACCTTCGACCTGTACGGCTTCGGCCCAGCGCTCGCCGCTGGTGCCCTGATGACCATCAAGCTGGCGCTCGCCGCGCTGGCCTTGGGCCTGGTGCTGGGTTTGCTCGGCGCCCTGGCTAAAACCTCCCCGCACAAGTCGCTGCAATGGCTTGGCGGCACCTATTCGACCATCGTACGCGGCGTTCCAGAACTGCTCTGGGTGCTGTTGATTTACTTTGGCACCGTCAACCTGATGCGCGCCATTGGCGAACTGTTCGGCGTTACCGACCTCGCCCTCAGCGCCTTTGCCGCCGGCACCATTGCGCTGGGCCTGTGCTTTGGCGCCTATGCCACCGAGGTATTTCGCGGGGCCATTTTGGCCATCCCGCGCGGCCAACGCGAGGCTGGACAAGCACTGGGCTTATCAAAAATACGCATCTTCTGGCGGGTGATTTTGCCGCAAATGTGGCGCATCGCCCTGCCAGGGCTGGGCAACCTATTTATGATTTTGATGAAGGACACCGCACTGGTGTCCGTGATTGGCCTAGAAGAAGTTATGCGCCGGGCGCAAATCGCCGTCAGCGTTAGCAAGCAACCGTTTAACTTCTTTATGATCGCCGCCGGCATTTACCTGTGCCTCACCGTGTTCGCCATGACCGCCATGTATTTTCTTGAAAAACGCGCAAGTCGCGGCATTCGACGGAGCGCCTAATGAACTGGGAAATTATTCTTAAGTACCTTCCGCGCCTGCTGGACGGCGCAGCGCTTAGCATCCAACTGGTCGCCATCGCGGTGGTGGCCGGGCTGATTCTGGCCATCCCGATCGGCATCGCCCGCGCCTCTCAGCATTGGTATATACGCGCTCTGCCGTTCGGCTATATGTTCTTCTTTCGCGGCACGCCACTGCTGGTGCAATTGTTTTTGGTTTACTACGGCCTGGCCCAGTTCGATGCCGTGCGCCAAGGCCCGCTGTGGCCAATTTTGCGCGACCCGTTCTGGTGCGCCGTCATCACCATGACCCTGCACACCGCCGCCTATATCGCCGAGATTTTACGCGGTGCCATCCAAGCCATCCCCGCTGGCGAGCTAGAAGCCGCACGCGCACTGGGCATGTCGAAAACCCAAACACTCTTCTATATCACCCTGCCACGCGCCACCCGGATCGGCCTGCCGGCGTACAGCAACGAAGTGATTTTGATGCTCAAAGCCAGCGCCTTGGCCAGCACCATCACCCTGTTAGAGCTGACCGGCATGTCACGGACCATCATCGCCCGCACCTATCTGCCAGTGGAGATTTTCTTCGCCGCCGGCTTGTTTTACCTGCTGATCGCCTACCTGATGGTGCGCGGTTTCAAGCTGCTAGAGCGCTGGCTGCGGGTCGACGCCTGCCAAGGCCGCTAAGTACCTTACACCTCGGCACAACGCAGAGCGGACGTAGGCTGGACGCAGGTCGGACTCAGGAGCGCAGCGAACAGTCCGACATTGACCGCAGCAAACCATACGCCACTGCGCGCAGCACGCCCAATGCCAACCCATTGGCAGCCCAGGCAAAAGCGCTTTACCCTTGCGTTCTTCATTAGCAGTACCCGAGCAAGGTCTTTATGCAGCCCAGTCCTCTCAGCGGCGCGCAACTTCTTGAGCGCTTCCATGCGCTCGACAGCTTCCTGATTGCCTATCAACACCTGTGGCGCCCCAAGCCCTTCACCCACTTACAGTTGCCGTGGGAAAACCAGCACCCCGAACTGGCCCACTGGCTGCGCGCTCGCTCACTGGTCGAAGCCGAGGCGGCCGACAATCATCCAGAGCGGCTCGCGGCGCCTGCGCCCTTTCCTGAACTCGCCCAGCATGCCATCGCCCTGAGTGCCGTAGGCGCGCTACCTAGCCATCCACGCTCGCCGCCAAGCTCTCGCTTGAGCGCCGGCGTACCGGGGCGCAAATGGCAACAAATCAGCGCCTTTGCCGATTGCCTGCAGTTCCAGCAAGCGCCCCAGCACTGGCTCGACTGGTGCGCCGGCAAAGGCCACCTCGGCCGATTACTGGCGCAAGATGGCAGCGCCTTGAGCTGTTTGGAATACGACCCCGCACTGGTCGATGCCGGCCAGCAACTCAGCCAGCGCGCCGGAATACACGCCCAGCACCGCCTGCAGGATGTATTCGCCGCCGACACCGCCGAGCACCTAAATGACCATCACACACCCGTCGCCTTACATGCCTGCGGTGACTTACACGTTCGCCTGCTGCAACTGGCCAGCAATGCCGGCTGCCAACAGTTAGCCATCGCCCCCTGCTGCTACAACCGCATTCACGGCGACCGCTATCAACCGCTCTCCAGCGCTGCACAGGCCTCAGCCCTGCAATTGAGCAAGGAAGACCTCGGTCTGCCGCTCAGCGAAACCGTCACCGCCGGTGCCCGCGTGCGCCGCCAACGCGACAGCTCTATGGCCCGGCGTTTAGCCTTCGACCAACTGCAACGCGAGCTAACCGGCATCGACCAGTACCTGCCCACTCCATCGCTGCCCGCCGCCTGGCTCGAGAAAGACTTTGCCAGCTACTGCCAAGACCTCGCCGCGCTGAAAAACTTACCCGCGCCGTCCGACCGAGACTGGGCAGCGCTCGAAGCCCACGGCTGGCAACGACTGGCCCAGGTGCGCAACCTCGAATTAGTCCGCGCCCTGTTTCGCCGCCCGCTCGAGCTCTGGCTACTGCTCGACCGCGCCCTCTACCTGCAAACGCAAGGCTATCAAGTGCGGCTCGGCAGCTTCTGCCCACCACAACTGTCGCCAAGGAACTTACTGCTGCTGGCCGAGCGAAAATAACTTACCCACATTATCTGTGGATAACTGTGTTGATGAATTCTGCGTAAGCGCCCGCAAGCCGCGCAACTACTGACCCGCACCACCCTGTACGTTTTTCACCCAAACAAAAACCCCAACAAAAACAACCGCTTGCACTTTGCCGTGCGCGGCCGCACAAAACCCAACAACAAGGCCCAAAAGCCCAGCATTTTGTGCATAAGATTTTCCGCTCCCAGCCATGCCCAGAACAAAAAGCCAAAAAAGGGTTTACTCAGGCAAACAAATGGCTATACTTGCGCCCCACAAATGCCGGTATAGCTCAGTTGGTAGAGCAACTGACTTGTAATCAGTAGGTCCCGAGTTCGACTCTTGGTGCCGGCACCAAACAAACAAAAAAGGCTCACCGCAAGGTGGGCCTTTTTTGTTTGTCGTACGATTTTAAACACCCTCACAGAAGGCGTAAGTAATTCGCGGCTAGACGCCTCATGAGTACAATCACAAAACTCAGGCGTAAATTTGTGCCAGCGCTAACGCCGCACCTGCTTGGTCTTTTGCCGACAACTGCAATGCAGCGCCAGCTAAACGCTCCAGCGGCCAATTGATGCCGATGCTGGCGTCATTCCAGCTCAGACACCGCTCATGCTGCGGCGCGTAATAATCGGTGGTTTTGTAGAGGAACTCGGCGCTTTCCGACAGCACCAAGAAGCCATGGGCAAAGCCTTCCGGCACCCACATTTGCCGCTTGTTTTCAGCGCTAAGCAGTTCCCCGACCCACTGACCGAAGGTCGGCGAGGATTGTCGCAAATCCACCGCCACATCGAACACTTCGCCGGCCACCACCCGCACCAATTTGCCCTGCGGTTGTTGCAACTGATAGTGCAGGCCGCGCAACACGCCGCGTGCCGAGCAGGAGTGGTTATCTTGGACAAAGCTCACGCTACGACCAATCGCCGCCTCGAAAGCCTGCTGATTGAAACTCTCATAAAAGAACCCGCGCTCATCACCGAACACTTTCGGCGCTAGCAGCACGACATCTGGAATAGCCAAGCGTGTGGCGATCATCGGTACACCGTCTCCACCAAGATGCGTTTAAGGTATTGACCATAGCCATTCTTCGCCAAAGGCGCAGCCAATTGCTCAAGCTGCTCGGCGCTGATCCAGCGTTGGCGAAAGGCGACTTCTTCTGGGCAGGCGACCTTCAAACCTTGGCGCTTCTCTAGGGTGGCGATGAACTGACTGGCTTCCAATAGTGAGTCATGGGTGCCGGTATCGAGCCAAGCATAACCACGGCCCATGATCTCCACCGAGAGCTTGCCTTGTTCGAGATAGACCCGATTGAGATCGGTTATTTCTAGCTCGCCACGGGGCGATGGCTGAATACTCTTGGCAACTTCAACCACGTCGCGGTCATAAAAATACAGGCCGGTGACCGCATAGTTGGATTTTGGCTGCAGCGGCTTTTCCTCCAGGCTGATGGCCTTGCCTAACCCGTCAAACTCGACCACGCCGTAACGCTCGGGATCCTGCACATGGTAGGCGAACACGCTGCCGCCCTGTTCGCGGGCCATGGCGCTACCGAGCAGGTCTTGGAAGTCGTGGCCGTGATAGATGTTATCGCCCAGCACCAAAGCCGACAGGTCGTTACCAATAAAGTCTTCGCCTATCAAAAACGCCTGAGCCAAACCATCCGGCGAAGCTTGCACCGCGTAGTTAAGGTTCAGCCCCCATTTACTGCCATCGCCGAGCAGTTGCTCGAAGCGCGGGGTGTCTTGCGGGGTGGAAATAATCAAAATATCGCGAATCCCCGCCAGCATCAGGGTGGTCAGCGGGTAATAAATCATCGGCTTGTCGTACACCGGCAGCAACTGCTTAGAGATTGCCAAGGTGGCCGGGTGCAGTCGGGTGCCCGAACCGCCGGCGAGGATGATGCCTTTACGTTTAATCATGCTGATTTCTCCAGAGTTTCGCTGAGCATCCGTGCCACGCCGGCTTGCCAATCGGGCAATTGCAGCGCAAACGTATTTTTCAATTTGGCGATATTTAGCCGCGAGTTTAATGGCCGCACAGCCGCCGTCGGGTAAGCGCTGGAGGCAATAGCGCCGACTTGCTGCGAACTAACTTTAAGGCTCAGGCCCGCCGCTTCGGCCTGCTGTAAAACAAAGCAGGCGTAGCTATGCCAATTGGTTTCACCGCTGGCGGCCAAATGATACAGCCCGCCCAGTTCGGGCGCCGCCATGGCGCTACGCAGCGCATGGGCGGTGACATCCGCCAGCAGTTCGGCCG
>JAIETJ010000103.1 GCA_019745275.1 Pseudomonadaceae bacterium
GCGCCTTCGGTGCCGATTTTGATTTTTTCGGCGGCCATGGCACTGCTGGCAAATGCCAGTGCGGTGGCAGCGGCGAGCAAGACTTTTTTGTAGTTGTGCATGCGTTGTTGCTCCGTTAGTGATTGCTGGACATAAATTGTTTGCAGCGCGCCGAACTCGGGTGATTGAACACCTGCTCGGGCGTACCTTTCTCTTCGACCAAACCTTGATGGAGAAACACCACTTCACTGGACACTTGTCGGGCAAAGTTCATTTCATGGGTCACCAGCAGCATGGTGCGGCCTTCGTCGGCGAGCGCACGAATAACGCTAAGCACTTCTTGGACCATTTCTGGGTCGAGGGCCGAAGTCGGCTCATCGAACAAAATCACTTTCGGCTGCATGGCCAGCGTACGGGCAATGGCGGCGCGTTGTTGTTGGCCGCCGGAGAGTTGCGCGGGGTAGGCATGGCGCTTGTCGGCGATGCCGACTTTGGCCAGCAGCGCTTCAGCAATTTCCGTGGCCTCGGCGCGGCTTTGCCCCAAAACGCGGCGCGGTGCCTCAATAATGTTGTCGAGCACGCTCATGTGCGGCCACAGATTAAAGCTCTGGAACACAAAGCCAATTTCGCTGCGCAGACGATTGATTTGCTTATTGTCGGCGGCCACTAGGTCGCCATTTTTCGAGGCCTTGAGCTTTAGCTCTTCACCGGCTACAAAAATTTGCCCTTGGTGAGGGTTTTCCAGCAGGTTGATGCAGCGCAAAAAAGTCGATTTGCCGGAGCCTGAGGAGCCGAGAATAGAGATTACATCGCCGTCGCGGGCGGTCAGGGAGATGCCTTTTAGCACCTCAAGGTCGCCGTAGCGCTTGTGCAGGTTGCGAATTTCCAGCGCGGGCGTGATCGCGGCCATGGGCTCTCTCTTGTTATTCGTGTGGGCGTCCGGCCGGCTCTGGTGCTTCCTAGCGAACCGTCAAACTAGCATAGCGGTTCTGCGCCCGCCAAGCGGTGCGCATGGCTAACTGAGTGCGGCGTGGTGCTTTGTCGCATCGGCAAAGCTGGCTGTCGCGCCAAGGCAAAATGCCTTTGGCGGGTGGCTGATTACGCCGGCTAACTTGACGATTGTTGTGGCTCAACCAGACTCAAACAACATCGGCTGTAACTGCCTCTCGCGATAGTAGCGGCTTGGACTCTGCGCCAGCCCCATCGCTGCGCTTTTATCTGGATGTTACCAATGCGTGAGTGGGCTCATCACCTTGCAGTTACCAATCGCCGGCCACTGCGTGGCTATGGTTTTTTAGCGATTTTTAGTGTGTTGGTGTTGGTCGTGTTGCTGGTGCTGTTCAGCGGCGCGAGTGCCAATACCGCCGTGGCGCGGGCAGCGTCCATAACGGTGGTTATGGACGACAGCTATCCGCCGTATATTTTTCGTGATGCTAACGGTCAAGTGCAGGGCATCCTCAAAGATACTTGGGCGCTCTGGTCGCAGCGCACCGGGATTGCCGTCGACCTGCAGGCGATGGACTGGGGCAAGGCGCAGACCGCGATTAAAAACGGCGAGGCCGATGTCATCGACACGCTCTTCGAGACCGAACAACGCAAGCTGATTTACGCCTTTTCGCCTCCCTCCGCGACCATCGAAGTGCCGATTTTTTTTCATAAAAGCTTGAGTGGCATCACCGATGCGGCCTCACTGCGCGGCTTTAGTGTGGGCGTAAAAGACGGCGATGCCTGCATCGAAACGCTGCAGGCGCAGGGCGTAGATCATTTAAAGCGCTACCCCAGTTACGAGGAGATGATTCTAGCGGCCAGCCAGGGTGAGTCGCTGATTCTGTGTATCGATAAACCTCCTGCGGTGTACTTCATCAACAAACTGGGCATGGCCAGCCAGTTCCGTTTTTCGGCGCCCCTGTATGTTGGCGAATTTCATCGAGCGGTGCGTAAAGGCGATGAGGCCTTGCTGCAGTGGGTGGAAGAGGGTTTTGCACAAATTACCCCGGCCGAGTTGCAGGCCATTGAGCAAAAATGGCTGGGCGCGGCAGTCGCCGAAGCCCCAAATCAACTCGCCGGGCTGAAACGTAATGCCGCCTATGTGCTGGCGGCATTGCTGACCCTGACCCTGCTGCTGATGGTCTGGAACCGTATGCTGAGGCGCCGGGTGGCGGCGAATACCCGCGAGCTAAAAGCTGCGCTGAGTTCGTTAACCACGGCTAATCAGTTGGCCGAGCGCTCCCGCGATCATTTGGTGGCGACCCTTGAGGCGATTCCTGACTTGTTGTTTGTAATGGATAACGAGGGTCGTTATTGGGATTGCCGCGCCCGTCGCGTCGACCTGTTGGTCGCTCCGCCGGAGCAGTTACTCGGGCATACCGTGCACGAAGTCATGCCGGCGCAAGCGGCGCGCGTGGTGATGGCCAGCTTGGCCGAGGCGGCCGCGCAGGGCACTGCGCAGGGTGGGCAAATATGCTTGCCGTTGTCCACTGGTGAGAGTTGGTTTGAATTGTCGGTGGCGCGCAAAAAGTCCCTCGACGGCGAGGGCCTGCGATTTATCGTGCTGTCGCGCGACATTACCGAGCGTAAACAAGCGCAGGCGGAGATTGAACACCTAGCGTTTTTTGATGCATTGACCGGTTTGCCCAACCGCCGTTTGCTGCTCGATCGGTTGCAGCATGCGCTGGCGGCCAGCACTCGCTATGGCACTTACGGGGCCTTGATGTTTATCGATTTAGACCACTTCAAGGTGCTTAACGATACCCGTGGGCATGTCGCCGGCGACTTGCTGCTGCAAGAGGTGGCGCAGCGTTTGCGGGCCTCGGTGCGCGGTGAAGACAGTGTGGCGCGCTTGGGTGGCGATGAGTTTGTGTTGATGCTGCAAGGGTTGGCGCAGGATGCCGCCAGTGCTGCCGCTCAAGTGGCGGCGGTCGGTGAGCAGGTACTCAGTCGCTTGAGTCAGGTGTATCTGCTCGATGGTTTTCAACATCATTGCACCGCCAGTATTGGCGTCAGCTTGTTTTGTGGTGATGGGCAGGATGTGGGTGAGCTGCTTAAGTGTGCGGATGCGGCTATGTACGCGGCGAAGAATACCGGGCGCAACGCTCTGGCGTTCTTTGACCCGGCGATGCAGGCCACGCTGCAGGCGCGTGCCGAACTGGGCAATGAGCTGCGTGAGGCGCTGCAGCAAGGCCAATTGCAACTGTATTATCAGGCGCAAATCAACAGCGAGCATGGCGTGGTCGGCGCAGAAATCCTGCTGCGTTGGCCGCATCCCGTGCGCGGCATGGTCTCGCCGGCGCAATTTATACCGCTCGCCGAAGACAATGGTTTGATCGTGCCTATCGGCCAATGGGTGCTTGAACAGGCCTGCGCGCAGCTGCAAGCCTGGCAGAAACACCCGCTGGCCAGCACCTTACCGTTGTCGGTGAACGTCAGCGCTCGGCAGTTCCGCCAGCCGGATTTTGTCGAGCAAGTCCGCCAGTGCTTGCAGCGCAGCGGGATTGATCCGGCCCAGCTGAAGTTAGAGCTGACCGAGAGCTTGGTGCTGGATAACGTCGAGTCGGTAATCGGCACCATGCATGCGCTGAAGGCCTTGGGCGTGCGTTTTTCCATGGATGACTTTGGCACCGGCTACTCATCGCTGTCGTATCTCAAGCGCTTGCCGCTCGATCAGCTGAAAATTGACCAGTCGTTTGTGCGCGACATAGTCACCGACCCAGGGGATGCGGTAATCGTCAAAACCATCATCGGCATGGCCCATAACCTTGGTCTCGAGGTGATTGCCGAAGGTGTCGAAACCGAGGCGCAACGGCAATTGCTGCTCGACTACGACTGCCGGATGTTTCAGGGGTATCTGTTTGGCCGACCGCTGCCTTTGGCCGAGTTTGAAGCCTTGTTGCAGCGTATGGCCGCACCGCAAAACCTGTAGGAGCCAGCGTGTGACCCTCATTTATGAGGGTCACACGCTGGCTCCTACAAAAGCGGCGACTACAGGGCGCATAACGGCAGCCGTTCGCGGTTATGGCTGACTGAGTCGTTTCTAAGGAGGCGTTAATTCATGCAATCCTTGCAGCACTGCTCACGGCGAATGCGTCGAGCGCAGTGGTTGGCGTTGCTGCTGGTGCTGGCCCTGCTGCCCGGTTTGCAGTTGTGGTCGCCTGCGCAACTGTGGAGCAATAGCCTGAGTGACTGGCTGAGCTGTCAGCGCGCCGCCACCCAGCAGCCAGACCCGCGCCTAGTGGTGATCGATATTGACGATGCCAGCCTGCAGGCGCTGACCCCAGAGGCTGGTAAATGGCCATGGCCGCGCTCAGTGCATGCCGAATTGCTTGAACATCTGTTGGCGCAACAGGCCCAGGCGGTGGTCTTCGATATTTTATTCAGCGAGGCCGATCGTTTTCGCCCGGATGCCGATGCCTATTTTGCCGAAGTGCTGGCCGGCACTGATCGAGTGTATTTGGCCGCTTTGGTGCAACAGGCGGCAGATCCGGCGAATGCGCCACTGCTGCGCAAATATCCAGCGCAAGCCGGCTTGCAGGCCGAGCCCGGCGCCGACCCCGAGCAGCGCGGTCTGCTGCTATTGCCGCAGGCGGTGCCAGCGAGCGGCTGGAAGACCGGCAGCATTAACTTTCTCGCCGAGGCCGATGGGGTTGGGCGCGGCTATGACTTGTATCGCCGCGTGGGTGGTTGGCGCATGCCGTCGTTGCCCGCCCGCGTGGCGCTCGATCAAGGCGTGCACTTGCCAGCCGGTGACAGCTTTATCCTCGACTGGCAAAGCGCTCAGCGAGTGGGTTATCCGCGAGTGCCCTTTGCCGAAGCTCTGGCCCAGGCGCGTGGTGAGCCGGGCCGGTTAGCGGCGGATTACTTTGCCGGCAAGTTGATCGTCATCGGCACCACCGCCGCGGGCTTGTATGACCTGCGCCGCACACCGCTGGATGAGCTGTACCCGGCGGTATTTATCCTCGCCACAGCCATCGACAACCTGCTCAATGGCCAGCAGTTACAGCAAGCATCAGGGTGGTCAGTCAGCCTGTTGGCTGTCCCGCTGTTGCTGTGCGTGCATTGGTTGCTGCTGGGTGAGCGCTTGTTGGCGGCCAGTCTGTTGACCAGCGGCTTGAGCCTTGGGCTCTTACTGGGAGCGTATTGGCTGGCGCTGAACGGCTGGCTGGTCGGGGTGCTGCCGGTGTTGCTGAGCCTTTGGTTGCTGCTGGCCTTGGCGCTGGTGCTGGGCTATCGACGTCGGCGTCAGCAACTGGCCAGTACTATCAGTTTATTCAGTCGTTTTCTGGATCCACAGGTGGTAGCGCAACTGGTCGCCAGTGAAGACCCGCAGGCGCTGTTGGCCAGTCGCGAGTGCCAACTGACGGTGCTGTTTTCCGATATCCGCGACTTCACTACGCTGTCCGAGCAACGTACCGCGCAGCAGGTGATGCAGATGCTGGAGAACTACTTTGCCGGTCAGGTCAGTGTGCTGTTCAAGCACCATGCAACCCTGGATAAATTTATCGGCGACGCGATTATGGCCTTCTGGGGCGCGCCGCAAGACAACCCCAATCAGGCGGTGGACGCGGTCAATGCGGCGCTGGAGATGCTCGATAACCTCGAACGTTATCGGGTCGAGTTTAACCATCCGGACTTCAATATCGGCATCGGCTTGCACACCGGCAGTGCAGTCGTCGGGATGGTCGGCGCCAGCCAGCGCTACGACTACACTGCCATTGGCGACACGGTGAAC
>JAIETJ010000149.1 GCA_019745275.1 Pseudomonadaceae bacterium
TCGAACTCCTCACTTCGAAGCCGAGGAACCCACACCAGAATCAGCAAGCCCTCGCCCTGATTTGTTGGTGGCTTGATGCCGCTGGGCGGTATCGCGTCATAAGTGGAGTTAAACAAATGAGTCGAAAGCTCGCTCCCCCAGGAAACCAGTTGCTGGTGTAGAGCGCCCAGCGTTTCCGGAAACGTAACCACCGACCGGGCCTCGACCGGCGGAACTTGAATCGTAAGCATCCTGAGCGATTTCACGTTGGGAACTGTGTCTGCAGGCACCGCCTTCAAAATGGTAGGCGGACCCTGATCGACCTCATGGATACAGAGCTTCCGGCTCGAAGAGTTCGCATACTCGGCGTGGTTGGCCGGAAGAATCAGTTGATAGGGGCTGAGGTAAAAGAGCTGCTCAAGAGGTTGATCATTACGGTGAAGGCGCAGCTCTGCAGACTCTCTGAGCCACCAGAACATTCGTTTGAGAAACTGCTCTGGTGTCCAGCTTCGCTCCACGGCGCTCCAGGCTGCCTCATAGAGGCAAAGCGTTCTCGGCGTATCCGGCACTCGTGCATGCTGATGTGAGAGGCCAGGAAAGGCTTTGCGTAATGTGCGAACAACGATCGGAATCCGGTGCTTGGGGTTGACCTCAATCGCCAATCGCTCTTTGCGCCGAATACCGCCTGGGTTTCCGGTATTAACGGTGCCGTCGCCGGCAACAATAACTATGTACTCCGAACGTTCACCGTCCTGGCCTTTGAAACGCAACTCACTGACAGCAATGTGCTCATGCGCCTCACATGCTGTTAATCAGCGTGCAAAACTTTCCAGATTTCCGGGGTAAACAGCGTCCAAAAGTTTCCACCCCGGGGTGTGCAACCATCCGGTCTTTCGGCCGGAGAATCTGGGGTGTTATCGATGGATATAATTGCCGAAATTCGGCGCAGGCATTTGGTTAGCGGCGAGAGCATTAGTGCGATTGCTCGCAGCCTTAAACTCTCCCGGCCAACGGTGCGCAAGCATCTGCACACGACAGCTGAACCGGTGTATGCACGCCAACAACAGCCCTCGCCAAAGCTCGGTGATTTTCAGGTCACCCTGCAAGCCTGGCTCACTACCGAGCAGCATTTACCTCGCACCCAGCGGCGTACGGCGCAGCGGCTGTTTGAGGGGTTGCAGGTCGAGGGTTATCGCGGCGCTTACGACAGCGTGCAGCGCTTCGTAAAACAGTGGAAATCGGTCAAGAACGGGCCAACGACAACTCAGGCTTTCGTGCCGCTGGTGTTCGCCCCCGGCGATGCCTGTCAGTTCGACTGGAGCCATGAGCACGTCGAGATCGATGGTGTGCCGCAGACCATCAAAGTGGCGCATTTTCGCCTGGCCTACAGCCGGCAGATGTTTGTCGCAGCCTATCCCCGTGAGACCCAGGAGATGGTGTTCGATGCCCATAACCGGGCCTTTTCGTTCTTTGGTGGGGTGCCGTAACTGGTCATCTACGACAACCTCAAGGCGGTGGTTGAGGCGATTCTGGTCGGCAAGGAACGGCGTTTTAATCGACGATTTATGGCCATGGCCAATCACTACCTGTTCGAGCCGGTGGCCTGCACGCCGGCCTCGGGCTGGGAAAAGGGTCAGATTGAAAATAGGTGGGCAATGTCCGCGAGTGGCTGTTTACACCGATGGCACGCTTCGCCAGCTTTGCGGCGCTGAATGAGTGGCTGGCATTGCGCTGCCGTGAGCTGAGCCAGCGCGAGCATCCCGTCGAGCGCAGTCAGAACATTGCCGAGCACTTCATCCGCGAGCAACCGTTATTACGCGCGTTCAGCGCGACCTTTGACGGCTATCTCGAGCAGATGCTGCGCGCCTCCAGCACGTGCCTGGTGCGGGTTGATCGCAACCGTTACAGCGTGCCTGCCGAATGGGCCGACAAAGCGGTGTCCGTGCGCAGTAGCGCCACTGCGATACGGGTCGTCGCCGAGGGTGCGCAGATTGCCGAGCACGCCCGCCGCTTTGGTCGCGACCAGCTGATCTGCGATCCCTGGCATTACCTCTCGGTACTGGAGAAGAAGCCCGGCGCCTTGCGCAATGGCGCGCCCTTTGTTGAATGGGATTTACCCGCGCAAATCCAGCAGGTTCGCGAACGTTTGCTCAAACAACCTCGTGGCGATCGCGCCTTTGTTGAATTGTTGCTGGTCGCCCGCGAAGTCGGCTTGGACGCACTGCAAGTGGCCTGCGAGTTAGCCCTCGAATGCGGCGTGGTCAATGGTTCGCTGGTGCTGAATGAACTGCGACGCCTGACCGCTCCAGCCCGTCCAGTACAACTGGAGCTGCCGGCTCAACTGCAACTGCGCATTGAGCCTCTGGCCGATTGCAGCCGTTACGAGCAACTGCGGAGCGGCCAGTATGTCCATTGATCGCGCCGCCCAACTGAAGACCATACAGCTGCATGGCATGGCCACCGCCTAGAGCGAGCTGCTGGCCGAAGCGCCGCAGCAATCGAGCCCCCCAGAGGTCTGGCTGGATCGCCTGATCGAGGCCGAACAAGCCGATCGGCAAGTGCGCAGCTTGCGCTATCAACTCAAGGCTGCACGCTTCCCGATCCATCGTGACCTGAGCGCCATCGACTGGGCCGAAACGCCCCTCGATCAAGGGCAGATCCAACAACTGGCCAGCGCCGCCTTCATGGACAGCGCGCACAACCTGATCCTGGTCGGCGGCACGGGCACCGGTAAAACCCATCTGGCCACCGCTCTGGGCGTCGCCGCCATCCACCAAGGCAAACGCCTGCGCTTCTACAACGCCGTCGATCTGGTCAACCAACTGGAGAGGGAAAAACAGCAAGGCAAAGCCGGCAACCTGGCCAAACAACTGCTGCATATGGATGCCGTGATTTTGGATGAACTGGGCTATTTGCCGTTCCCGGACTCGGGTGGCGCGCTGCTGTTTCACCTGATCAGCCAGCTCTACGAAAAGACCTCACTGATCATCACCACCAACCTGTCGTTCGGCGAATGGGTTAGCGTTTTCGGCGACGCCAAAATGACCACCGCGCTGCTCGACCGCATCACTCACCACTGCGACATCCTCGAAACCGGCAACGATTCGTTTCGCTTCAAGCAGCGTAAAAAACAGATGAAAACCGCGTAGCCGACTGGAAAGTTTTGGACGCTGTTACCTGGAAACTATTGGAAGCTGATTGACATATCTGGGGTGCGAGTTGGGCGATCTACTGAAGCGAGTAACTGAGTTACCTGGAAAGGCTGAGTAACGCCTTGCGCGTTACAGCTTATAAAGGCCATTGGTGCCCACCAGCGCCCACCAGATGAGGGCAGTGGTCAAAATAGTGTCGATACATTTCGAGTGCCGATTTGGATGGGCACAGAATGGACACATTTTGGACACATGAAAAACAAAAGGGCCTAGGTTTTCACCTAAGCCCTTGATTTATATGGTGCACCAGACGGGATTCGAACCCATGACCACTCCTTCGGAGGGCAATGCGGTACAGGGATTTAGCTTGATCTGAATGTGTATAAAATGACTGTAAGCTGCATTCTGTATGGTCTCTAGCGATTCATGTCGTGTGCAGTTTACATCACATTACGGCACTTGATATCGGCTAGAGATGGCACAAAAAACGAAATTGGCAAAATCGATTTTGACCATTAGCCAGGTGAGTTTGACCGTTCAGGATGATGACATTCCTGTACTTGCTCTCAGTGGCGTGTCTTTGATCTTCAAACGGCGGGCGATCGGGGGAATGGCAACGAGGCTGGCACCAGACTAAAGATGATGAAGCTCCGCATTGCCAGGCTTCTTGTTATCTGCGGCGAGAGCCGCGAACTGACTGCTGGCCAGGCCGTTGTCACTCTTTAATAGCTTGCTTAAGGCGTCGGCCAGCGGGCGGCTCACGCGAAGACTCCGGGCTCTTTTGGTTCGAGGATTTGCCAGCTCTTTTGACTGATCTGGTTTTGCCCGTTGTGCCGGCTAATGGGCACGCAATAGCGGGCCGTCGCCAGTGGCGCTGGCGAGGCGAAAATCAGGGCAAAGCCAAACTCTGCCGCCGTTTCGATCAGGCTGGTTTGATTGGGGCCGTCCAGGGCTAGGGCTTCGTCCAGATAACAGGCGGAACGTACCCTATGCCTTTTGTCCTGCATCTGGTGCAGCAACGCTAGGCCGGTGACCAGCTTGGCCATCAATACAGTGCCATTGGAGGCGGCCCCGTCGATATCGGCAAAGGCCTCCGACTTCTGCCCCTCCTTGCCGACAATAAAACTTAAGCGGAATAAGTGCTCAACGCGCAGCCCTGCGCGGGCCTCGCTCTCACGAATGAGGAGCGTTTTGGCGCGGCGGATTTCGCTGTCGCGGTTTTCGCTCTGCTGATATTTGTTCAGTCCGCCGACGTGTAGCTCACTGACGGCCGTGCGAGCTAGCTCTTCTAAGCGGGTGAGTCGCTCGCAATCCTTTTGATACTCCTTCAGGGTGTTGGCCAGCGCGCTAAGTGACAACTCCGTTGCTGCCAGCCACTCGTGTCGGGGCAATTCATGCAGGTAGGTAAACAGCTGCGCACTGTCATTGCGCGCCTCGCGCAGTTGACAGATGCTGCGGTGCTGATCGTCCAGACTGCTGAGTTGGGCGTTATGCTCGTGCAAGCTAAGGCGCAGACGCTCCTCCTCGTCACCTACAGCCGCCAGACGGTCTTCGAGCTGTTCACGTTGCAGCTGCAGTTCTTGCGTCTGCTCCTCGCGCTCAAGATGGCTGGTACGCAGTGCCTGCAGTTCATCGAACGCCGCCAGCTTTTGCTCGATTTTATTGCGTTCACGCGCCAGCTCATCTTTTCGCCGCTTAGCGGCTTCTATTTGCTCTGCCGTTTGCAGTTGCAAACTCAAGGAGGCCAAGTGCTGTTGCTGCTCGGCTTGCTCTTGCAGCAATTGAGCGGCGGTGCGCTGGGTGTGCTGGGCCGGCAGGGAGTCGAGTTGTAAATGCAGGCCCGGTAAGGCCAAGCTGTCATTGCTCAGCAGCCATTGTTCAATAGGGTAGCTGGCTCCAGCTTAAAATCTGCGTCGCCTAGGGTCATGGTGCTACGACCGAACAAACGATTTAGAGCCTGAAGCTGTTCGGGGGCAGCGCCTGTTGCAGGTGTTGATAGAGGTTACTGGAGAGCGTCGCCAGTTCCTGTTCAAGCTCTGTTAGCTTGTGGCTGACCTGTTGTTGCTCACGGCGTATTTGTTCGACAGTACGGCTGCCGGCCGCATGTACGAGGCTGATTTGCTGCTCATAAGCCTCGGTCGTTTGCAGCAAACTGCGCTCCAGCACGCTACGTTCTGCGATTAAGGCAAAGCGCTGCTGCAAGCTTTGCTGGCGCACGGCATGTTGCTGCAATTCTTTGAGTTTCTGGGCAATCTCTATCTTCTGCTCCACCCATGCCAACTGATCAGCGCGTAGGCGTTTGCTGGCGCTGTCGGCTTGCTGCTGCACGGCTACCGTCTAGTGGCCAGCGATGCGGTGCTCAAGTCGTCACTACAGCAGAGCATGAGGGGCATGTTGCGTTGAGCTATCCACCGCGCTGGGTAATCTCTCAGCAATATGGCTAG
>JAIETJ010000150.1 GCA_019745275.1 Pseudomonadaceae bacterium
AGATTTTTTCTACACCCTTAAATGCGAAGAGCCCCAAAACCTGCAGCAAAACGTGCCGCACGTACGCCGCCGGAGCCAGCACCAATCACGAAAAGATCAAAATCGTAGGTCATCACTTGCCCTCATATTTGCCGCTCAGAATACCGTAAACAACCCTGTGCGCGGCTAAACTAAAATGCCTATACAGGAGCCGCAACCATGCCCCCTACCCTGACCCATATAGCCCTGCATGTGCCAGATCTAGAGGCCTGCATTGAGTTTTATCGCGAGTATGGCGGCCTGCAAATCGTTCATCAGCGGGCGGGTAAAGGTTCGCGAATTGTCTGGCTGGCCGAGCCTGGCAAGCAACAGACGTTTATTTTCGTATTGATGCCCGGCGGCCAGCCCCGGCAATTGGCCAGCGACGATTACAGCCACTTTGGCTTTGCCCTTAAGAGTCGCTGCGCTGTTGATGCTGTCGCTGCCTAGGCCCGTACTGCAGGTTGTCTAATTTGGCCGCCGCGTGATGAGCCGTACCTACTGCGGATTGCGGGATCCAGCGGGCAACTTTGTTGAGTTCAGTTACGGTCAGCCATTAGGGCCTGACGCTGTCTAGCAAAGATTTTTAAAACACAAAAAAAACCACCCGGAGGTGGTTTTTGATCTGCTGACTAAACGCTTAAAGCAGTCCCGGCTTGTAGAAATTCTCGAAACAGAAATTGGTCGCGTCGATATAACCTTCGGCGCCGCCGCAGTCAAAGCGCTTACCTTTGAACTTATAGGCGATTACGCAACCGTCTTGGGCCTGTTTCATGAGCGCGTCGGTGATTTGAATTTCACCACCTTTGCCTGGCTCGGTCTGTTCGATTAAGTCGAAAATATCCGGGGTCAGGATATAACGGCCAATAATGGCCAGATTCGACGGGGCATCTTCAGGCTTAGGTTTCTCTACCATGCTGTTAACCCGGTAGATGTCATCGCGGATCATTTCGCCGGCAATAACCCCGTACTTGGAAACTTCGTCCATCGGTACTTCTTGAATCGCAACGATCGAGCAACGGAACTGTTTGTACAGCTTAACCATTTGCTTAAGAACGCTGTCGCCTTCTAAGTTAACGCAAAGGTCATCGGCCAGTACCACTGCAAAGGGTTCGTCACCGATCAATGGACGGCCGCATAAAATCGCGTGGCCTAGGCCCTTCATTTCAACCTGGCGCGTATAGGAAAAGCTGCATTCGTCGATTAACTTACGGATGCCGACCATGTATTTTTCTTTATCAGTGCCGTGAATTTGATGCTCTAACTCGTAGCTGATGTCGAAGTGATCTTCCAGGGCGCGCTTGCCACGGCCCGTAACCATGGCAATTTCGGTAAGGCCAGCATCAAGAGCCTCTTCCACACCGTATTGGATCAGTGGCTTATTCACCACCGGCAGCATTTCCTTAGGCATAGCCTTAGTTGCAGGCAGAAAACGAGTGCCGTAACCAGCAGCCGGGAACAAGCATTTCTTGATCATGAGAATCCTTAAGAGAAGGGACGACGAAACTTGCGCGCAGTCTAATCAGGCTGCCAGCACCTTACAATGCCCTATAGCAAGGCAACTGCAGTCGCGTTAAAAAATAACGCTAAACCGACCTGCAGTGCACATAAGACAGGCACTACGAATATAGTTCCGGCGCCGAGCATAATCTAATAATGTTCGATAAATGCCACGCTAATCGCCAGTGGCTGATTGCCGACCTGCAGTTCACGATAAAATGCCTCAAGCTGCTGCGCGCCCAAGAAACCGTTGTCCGCGTGTTCCTGGCGCCATTCAAGTTGGTCGGCGAGTTCGCTGAACTTCTCGGCAGCCGCTGCCAAGCTGTGGCCGTGATATTCCAGTAGCACGTCAAGTTCAATCGCCCCTTCTAGCCAGCGTAAACCCTGATCAATACCGATCTTGGGTTGCAGCTTAAAGTAGCTAATCAGCTGTTCCGGCTCCGACCAAATTAAGTCGACATGGATGCGATTTTTATGGGCCAGTACTGACTGGGTAAAGCGTAAGGGGGCAGCAAAATCGACCACTAGGTCGCAAGAGGTCATTGTCATGAGTGGCTCTCCGAGCTGACGGTAAAGGGCTGTTGCACTAACAGCGCTGGCCACCGTAGGCCAACTTGGCCAGCCCCACTAGGGTCAGCGCAAAAGCCAGCATCGGCAGCAAATCGTTCATTTGCAAGTTTACCAACCACATAGCGCATTCTCCGTTTAAAACATTGAGAGCTAAGGGCAGTTACACCCAGAGGCGTGACTGCAGGTTTGATCTGTCGCCAGAACCTGCAGGGGCTATGGCGCAAATACTGATAACGAAGCCGCTGATCTGTTTGATTAGATTTAGCTTGGCTCACCCAAACTGTATATCCATACAGTTATTTGCGTCAAGGCACGCCGATGAGTATTTTTAGAGACCTGAGAATTAACGTTCATCGGCACACTCGTTATCCATAAGCGCTAGCAAATAGGCGAAGGCTAGCGCGCTCTAGCCATCCACAGCTCACTGAACCTAGTGGTGTAGCTAGCGTTATAAAGATGTCGGAGGCGATGGAACGATACTGAAGCTGCTGGTCGGCCACCTTGGGTAAAAAGCTGCATGACCTGAATGGCTTCTTCGGGTCGATTTCTGCCTGTCGCCAACGGCAACAATGCGCAAATCTCAGCCGATCATGATTACTTAGCGTGCTGGTCAAATCCGATGCAATCGGTGGTCAGATCGAATGCAACCCCCAGGTCAAGTGCAATTCAATCGTGCGGTCGGTACCGACGCAATCAGGTGGTCAAGTGGAGTGCAATTTCGCACCTGCCGGCACAGGCTCCCAATCTGCAGCACTCTTTACAGCTAGCTTTATGCAGTCCATAGACCCTATCTCAAAAATCTTAAGCTCTAAGATCGACAGCGCAGATTAGTGGCAAGCAGCATAAGAGCAAAAAACACTCAGGTCGTGGCCGAGGTGGACTAGGCAGCTGGCGGCGCAGGCCTCCAGTCGTTGCCGGGCATGATCCTACACATGTACTGGTCGAACATTGGCACTGTAAAGGCCGTGTCGCCGTGGGTCGGGCTCCAGATCATACCTTTGCCAATTAAGGCGCTGCGGATCGGGCCTAGAGATTGGCTTGATCGGCCCAAGCTGGCAGCGATGTCACCCGATCGATGGGGGCCTTCGCCAAGCGAAGCCATGGCGCGCAGGTAAGTTTTTTCCGCCTGGGTCATTCGATCGAAACGTACCCGGAAAAAGCTCTCGTCCAATGCCGCAATTGCGTGCGCTGATGCACTCTGTACATCCGCCAGGGTGATGTGATCATTCTGCGCGGCATCCCAAGCACTGCTGCCCCACTCTTGAATAAAGTATGGGTAGCCGTGGGTAACTTGCACGACCATATCTGCCGCTTGCGGATCAACAGTCACACCCTCGTCCTCTGCAGGTTTTACAAAAGCTAGGCGCGCCTGAGCGGGCTCCAGAGGGCCTACCTCGGGATAGTCGAAGAGTCGTTCCGCGTAGGACTTCGCATTCCCGGCACGGCCTCGCAGTTGCGGTAGGCCGGCGCCAACGAGGGTAACGGGCAAGGCCAGCTGGGAAACACGGTGTAGCGCGGTGATTAACGCAGCAAGTTGCTCTTCGGCGACGTATTGCAGTTCGTCCACAAAGATTACCAAGGCGCTACCAGCCGCTTTGGCCACGTTACCAAGCTGTGTCAGCAGAGCCGTGAGATCGCCTTCCAGATCGCCATTGTCCGCTAGACCAGCCTCGGGTTCGTAGTCTATACCGACCTCAATATCCCCGAACTTCACCTTCAAAGACTTGGCAAAACCGGCCAAGGCGCGCAGCCCGGTTATGGCGGCGTCCTTGGCCGCATCAATGCGGCTCAACCTTAACAAGGCAAGGCGTAGCTGTGGAGCGAGTATCGCTGGCAGTGAGCGAGATTCAGGCGCCTCAACGTATACGGTGTGAATGTTGCTCGCCTCGGCATCTCGCAGCATCTGGTTGAGTAGCACTGTTTTCCCGACGCCCCGCAACCCGACCATGATTACGCTCTTGGCGGGCCGGCCGATGCGAATGCGCTCAATCGACACGCGCACCCGCTCACGCAGTTCGTCGCGACCAGCAAGCTCAGGTGGGCGAGTGCCTGCACCAGGGGAGTAAGGATTGCGGACAGCATCCATAGCGCACCTAAATTATTAAGTTTATCTAAAAAGGATAATATGCAAATAAATCACTACATTCAAGCATGCTGGGAGGCCTACCCATCAATCGCTACCAGCTAACCCTATCTCAAAAATCTTTAAAACTGAGTCAGCGTTTATTTTTTGTGTACTATCATCTCAATTTAACGTTTTTTTGAGGCAGTCATGATCAAGCGGCCTCCCCCTACGATCAACAACGCCTTCACGCAAATCACCGAGCAGCACCCGGCGAGCCTAGGCGATTACCTTCAGTTATATACGCCGCTGGATGACAAGGGCCGCTATCTGCATTTCGATGAGCTGCGCTTCAGAATGCCCCAAGGCCTAGATCAGGCCCTGGCTTGGTCTATGGTGAAGCTCGCTCGGCAGCGGCAGCTCAACACAATTCTAGAACTGGGCGAGCCGCCCGTGCCGTACCAACTGCTGCTGACGCCGGCCATGCAAAAGGCCATGTCCGAAAGCGACCGACACACCACCGGCGCCGCCTTGGAGTGGATGAGCAGCAAGATTGGCGAGCACAAGCATGTTCAGTACCTGCTCAGCGACCTGATCGAAGATGAAGCTATTAGCAGCAGCCAACTAGAGGGGGCCGCGACCACCACCAAGGTTGCCAAAGATCTGCTCAAGCGTCAGCGCAGCCCGCGCACACCCGATGAAAAGATGATCGTCGGCAATTTCAGGATGATGCAGTTCGCTTGGCAAAATCGGCACAAGGCGCTTTCACCGGACCTAATTGCTGAAATGCACAAGGTCGGCACCGAAGGCATTGACGATGAAAAGTACTATCCGGGAGTGTTGCGCAGCACCGACGATGTGATCGTCGAAGATGGCGACGGCAACACCGTCCACACACCGCCACCGGCCAAAGGCCTAGAAGCACGGCTGGACAAGCTCGCCCAATGGGCCAATGCCGATCACCATGATGTCGAGAACAGCGACTACCTTCACCCGTTACTGCAGGCCATCACCCTGCACTTCTGTATCGGCTTCGAGCACCCGTTCCGCGACGGCAAGGGCATGTCGCGCAACACGATCTTCGCTCTGTCGGGAATCGCTGGATTTTTTATCTGCTGCCTTGGTGCCACGGTCTATAAATTTGATGGATTTCCAGAACGCTTCG
>JAIETJ010000015.1 GCA_019745275.1 Pseudomonadaceae bacterium
CGACGAAGTCGAGCTTTAATTGCTGAAGTTTGAGGCTTTCGCTAAGTTCACGGATCGTTTCGACGGGTGCCACGACCCCAATGGCTGGGCTTACCGATGACGCGGCATGGGCAAACGATGGGAGGCTAACAAAGGCGCACCAAACAAGTGTTTGCAGAAGGTTCATCGTCCGGCTTTCCATAGACTCGATAGAGAAAGCGCGGGATGGTAGCGCAAAGCAATGTTTAGTGGGTTTTGTTTGGTTGCGGTGTAAAACCGTCTGCCACAAGCATCATTCTGAGTCAGAGTTAATGGCTGATCCAGAATGATGCTTGGGAGTTTTTGCAGGCTCTGTAGTTACAGTAAGCGGCGCTTGTCTTCGCGGCTGATGATGACCGTGGCCGAGCGTGGGCGCTTGCCCGGGCCGTCGGGCCAGGTGCTCAGTAGGTTGGTGGCGGTGGAGCCTTCGCCAGGGTGCTGGATGTTGATAAACAGCGTGCGCATGTCCGGGGTGGCGGTGATGCCGGTGATTTCCGCGCCGAGCGGGCCGACCAGGAAGCGCTTCATCTCGCCGGTTTGCGGGTCGGCCACCAGCATCTGGTTGTTGCCGAAGGGGCCGCTGGCCAATTGGCTGCCGCTCATATCGGTCTGAATCCACAACCGACCTTCGGGGTCGAACCACAGGCCGTCCGGGCTGGCGAGCATGTTGCTGGCGTCCAGTGGCTGGCCTTTGGGGCTGCGACTGTCGGTCTGCGGGCCGGCCAGCAGGAACAGGCTCCAAGTAAAATCAGTGCCCGCATGGTCGCGGGACTCCTCACGCCAGCGAATGATATGGCCGTAGGCATTGGCCACCCGTGGGTTGGCCGCATCGGCGGTGGTGCGGATGACGTTGTTGGTCAGGGTGAAATAGATCTCGCCGGTGTCGGGATGCACCGCGCCCCATTCCGGGCGATCCATCTTGGTCGCGCCAACAACGTCGGCGGCCAGGCGGGTGTTGATCAGCACGTCGCCCTGGTCGGCAAAGGTTACCCCAGCAGCCGTGCAAGCGGCCTGGAAGGCAGGGTCATTAAAGTCCAGCGCCAGCCATTGGCCGCTGTTGTCGGCATTGAAACGGCCGACGTAGAGCGTGCCGTCATTCAACAGTTGGCCATTGCTGCGGCCGGGACGGTATTTGTCGCGGCTGACGTATTTGTAGATGTACTCGTTCTGCGAGTCGTCGCCGGAGTAGCAGACCACACGTTTGCCGGACTTGACCG
Source organism: Pseudomonadaceae bacterium (assembly GCA_019745275.1). GTDB lineage: Bacteria > Pseudomonadota > Gammaproteobacteria > Pseudomonadales > Pseudomonadaceae > Aquipseudomonas. The sequence goes on from JAIETJ010000015.1 coordinate 1,236, forward strand.
GGGCGAACACTAGGCCTTCGTGGGCAAAACGGCCGAGGGCGGTGTGCTTGACCGGCACTGAGTCGGGGTTGAAGGGGTCGATTTCAACAATCCAGCCAAACTGGTTGGGCTCGTTGCGGTAGTCGCCGCTGGCGTTTTCGGCCTTGCGGGTGGCGTCGAAGCGCTCGAATTCGTCACCGGGCAAGGTGTCCCAACCGAAGCGGCTGGTGCTGCGCAGGCCATAGCGTTTTTGCTCGCGCGGCAACGTGCTGTCGCGGTTGGCAAAATAGCCGGCCCAGTTTTCTTCGCAGGTCAGGTAGGTGCCCCAGGGTGTATGGCCGTTGGCGCAGTTGTTTTGAGTGCCACGGCTGGCGGTGCCGTCGGGACTGTGGCGGGTGCGCATAAGTGCGTGGCCACGGGCCGGGCCTTGGATCTGCATCGGCGTGGCGGCGGTGATGCGTCGGTTGCGCGCGCTGGGCATGACTTCCCAATCGCCGCGTACACTGCGGCGGATTTCCACCACTGAAACACCGTGGGCGTTGATCTCTTTGCGCACTTCTTCGGCGCTGCTGCGTTTGCCGGCCACTACGGTTGGGCCGTTGGGGTGCAGCAGCGGTGCGTCTATGTATTCGTGGTTGAGCACCAGCAAACCATGGTTGCTATTTTTGCCATGCCCGTGGCCGCGCTGGGCGTCGATCGGGAAGAAATGCATGCCGTCGTGGTGCATGCCGATCTGTTCGGCCTGGTCCTGGGCGCTGTTGCTGGCGTCATCGAGAAATGCCGGATAGCGGCCGGTAATTGGCGTACCCCAGGGGATAAAGGGCGTGGCTTTATAACCGGCTGGCACGCTGATGGCATCGCCGCGACCAATCGCCACCGGGCTGAAGGGCAGCCGCGAGCGTGGTTTGAAGGGGAAGCCTAGGGCTTCGCTGGCGTGCTCGGCCGCTTCACTGGTGCCGGGCAAGCTGACGCCGAAAAACGCCAGCGCGCCGAGGGTGGCACCGCCTGCCAGCACTTGACGGCGGTTCAGTTCGCCGATCATTTCACTCATATGCGGGTTGCTGGAGTGGTTGCTGGGCAATTCATCGCCGCTGCCAAACAGTACGTTGTCTTTGTTGTGAGTGGTCAAGGTCGGGCTCCTCAAGGCTAATAGGCGGAGCCTTGACGCTACTGAGCAAAAGCGACCGGGTAATGACAGTTTTTTGTCAGCTTGGGTGCAGGCTGTGACGTGCTCGGCAGCTTGACCAATAGCGCAGCAGCTTAGTCAGCGCGCGTGCCCAAACGCTGCGCCACCTCAGCATCAAGCCCGGCCATAAAGGCTTCCACTGTTTGCGTGTAGGGGGTGGCGAGGCCCAGATCCTGATTGATGGCTTTGTGGCTGCGATCTTCACGGTGCAGTTGGGCCTGAACACCGAGGCTTTTAGCCTTAGCGACAAAACGCTGGGCTTGCGGGCAGGAGTCGTCGCGCTGACTGGAACAGACCATCAGTAGCGCTGTAGCGCTCTTGTCGAGTTGGCTGAAGGGCGAGGTGGCCGCCCAGTACGTCGGTTGCGCGCCGAAGGCGTGGGTGTAAAAGCGCCGGTGCGGCTGCTGCATTATTTGTTCAACATCTAACGCGGCGCTGTCTAGCGCTACCGTGCCGAGCCACGGTTGGGCGCCTTGCTGGCTGGCCAGCGCCGGCTTGGCCGCCAGCAGGCTGACCAGATGGGCACCCGCCGAATGGCCGATCAGGATGATTTTATTGCCATCACCGCCCCAACTGGCGGCCTGTTGTTGGGTAAAGGCCAGCGCCAGGGCGACATCTTCGGCTTGTTGCAGGGGCGCTGCATCCGGCAGTAAGCGGTAATTGACTGACACCAAAATAAAACCCTTGGGCAGCCAGCGCGCGACCTTGTTAACCACCACCGCCTCGGCCTGTTTATCGCCAACCTGCCAAGCGCCGCCATGCACCATCAGCAGCACCGGCGCATGCTTGGGATGCTCGGGCAGATACACATCTAAACGCTGCAACGGCGCTTGGCCATACGCCAGATCGCGCAACACGGTGTGCTGTTGCTCAGGCGCGGGCAATGGCTGTTGTCGGCTGTTGCGCCATTCTTGCAACTGCTCACGCAGCGGGCCGGCAAGGGCGGTTGGCAGGGTGATTAGGCATAACAGGGCAAGTAAGGTGCGCAGCAACATAGGACCTCCATGGTCGTTAGGGGCAAGCGATGCTTAGTTCAGGCGATTCTTCGCCTCAATCCACTGGGCCATGTATTGGGTGCTCTTGTGGTGATGGTGACGCAGCATGCTGCCGGTAAAGTTGTGCAGGCGATGCGCGGCGAGATTGCTGCGGCATTCGGCGATGCGTTCCAGCAGCAAGGGGGCAAAGTGTTGGCGCTCGTAACGCGCCGCCAGTAATTCCCAGCCGGCCGTTTGTGCTTGCTGCCAGGCGGCATCATCTCGATAGAGTTGTACGGCGGCATCGGCAATTGCTTGCGCGTTGCTGGCGATGCTGCCCGGCCATGGCAGCTGGCCGTGCATGCCTTCGCTGCCAATCGGGGTGGTGACGTTGGGCGTGCCGCAGAGCAGGGCGTCGGCAATTTTGCCTTTAATCCCTGCACCAAAGCGCAAGGGGGCCAAGCACACGCGGGCGTTACGCATCACCTCAAGGGCATCGGGTGCCCAATTCATGATGTGAAAGCCTTGCGCAGCGTTATGCAGTGCCGTCGCTTTGGGTGGCGTGTAGGCTCCGTAAATATGCAATTGGGCTTTGGGCAGTTGCTGGCGAATCAGCGGCCAGATGCTGTTTTTCAGCCACAGCACGGCATCCCAATTCGGCGCGTGGCGAAAATTGCCAATGCTCAGAAAATGCTCGCGCTGGGCGAAACTCGGCACCGGTTGCGGGCGGCTGTCCAGTAGCAACGGGCAGTGCAACAGCAAGGTCGGCGGTAGTTTGAACTGCTCGGTGAGCAGCTCGATCTCGGCATCGGAAATCATCAAACTCAGGTCGCAGCGATAAATAGCCGCCAGTTCGCGCTTGGCGCTGTCGCTGTTGGCCATGCGCTTGAATAACTCGCCGGTGCTAAGGCTGAGTAACTCGGTGAAGTCCTCACTCTGGCCCGCCGCCAATTGCTCTTTTAGCGCTTGTTGACGGGCGTCGCGCAGGCTTTGTAAGTCAGAAGTTTCCAGAAGTCGCAGGGCTTGCGGGCAGTGTTTCTCGACCCGCCAGCCGAACTGTTCCTCCATCATAAAGCGGTCGAACAACACCACGTCCGGCTGCAACGTGCAAACAAAAGTATCGAAACTGCTGTGGTTCAACTCAATGCTTTGCTCGCTAATACCCAGCGCCGTTAGGTCGGCTTTGTGCTCGCCGTCCCCGGCCGGGCTGGCGAAGGTAATCTGCCAGCCGTCGGCGAGGAAGCAGTCAAGCAATTGCATCATGTGCCCGCCGGCCGCCGATGAGCGCGGTTCGGGCCAAACGTAGCCGATCACCAGTAATTTGTTTGTCGCTGGGTTGGGGCTCAAGGCAGGTCTCTCTTGCGGTTATGCCGAAGGGCGCGGCAGTCGACGGGTTGCCGGCAATTATGCCCGCTAGCGCTGGCGGGTGCGATTGCCAACCGGTAACTGGGTAATTGAGCAACTGCGCACACTGGCTTGTACTGAACTTGACAAGCATCAAGTTCAAGCTCAGTTATCGGGCGTAGATTTCCCTCATCTAGTGTTTTGTCGGTAATAACCGCCTACATCTTGTGTTGGAGTCCAGTATGCCTAGCTTGCCCCCTAGCTTTTCGCCGGTGTCGTTGCGCAAGCGCGATGGTCGTTTAGTGGCCTTTGAACTGGGCAAAATCCAGGCTGCCATAGCCGCCGCGGGGATCGCCACCGGCGAGTTTGCCGGCACCCAAGCCGGGCCTTTGGCGGAGTTGGTGCTGCAGCGTTTGCTGAGCCATGAAACCTTGGACATTGAGCAGATTCAGGACCAAGTCGAGAAGGTGTTGATGGAGGCGTATTACTACGCCAGTGCCCGCGCCTATATCGTTTATCGCGAGCAACACAGCCGGCTGCGCCGCGATCG
>JAIETJ010000085.1 GCA_019745275.1 Pseudomonadaceae bacterium
GGCAATTTTCTTGCCTTTGCCGCCGCCGACCTGATTACCGAGCAAACCACCCGCTACCGCACCGAGCAAAGTACCGGCAATTTTATGTTCGTCTTTAACCGGCCGACGCTTGGTTAAGGTGACTTCTTTACAGACCTGACGCGGCGTTTTAATGGTTTCGGTGACGGGTTGCACAGCAACCACTTGAGCGAATTTAGGCGCGCTATTGATCACGCTGTAAGTCGCCACCGCACCACCGGCAGTGACACCGACCGCGCCCAGCACCGCACCCACCAGCATCGATTTGTTCACGTGCAACTCCTGATATTTGCGTAAAGAGGCATTTTACCCCAATCAGCAGATTGGACTGCCCTAGTGGCGCACAGTTCGGCGCCACTGGGATTAATTAGGCCAATTCACGACCCGCATCACGGTGTTTATGGACGCTCGTCGACTGCTTCGGCGTTAACTGTCGGCATCAGGTCTTCACGATCCAGTTTGAGCCACACCAACAAGATACAGGCGATATACACCGACGAATAAGTACCGGCGGAAACCCCGATAAATAACGCCAACGAGAAGCCCCAAAGGTTTTCACCGCCAAATAGCATCAACGCAGTGATCGCCAGCAAGGTCGACACCGAGGTAGCCAAGGTACGCAGCAGCGTCTGGGTGGTGGAGATGTTGATGTTCTCAATCAAATCGGCTTTACGCAGCAGGCGAAAGTTCTCCCGCACCCGGTCGAACACCACGATGGTGTCGTTCAGCGAGTAACCAATAATCGCCAATACGGCCGCCAACACGGTTAAGTCGAAGTTGATCTCAAAGAACGAGAACACCCCGAGGGTAATAATCACGTCGTGGATCAACGAAATAATGGCGCCAAGACCAAACTTCCACTGAAAGCGAAACGCCACGTAGAGCATCACTCCAGCCAGCGCCAGCAACATACCCAAACCACCTTGGTCGCGCAGTTCCTCACCCACAGTCGGGCCAACAAACTCAACGCGCTGCACCTTGATTCCATTGGCGCTGTCAGCTTGCTGCAAAGCAGTCGAGACCTTATTACCTAACAGTGGGTCATCACCCGGCAGGCGCACCAGCACGTCGGTGGTGGCGCCAAAGCTCTGCACCATCGCCTCCTTGAAACCTGCGCTTTGCAGCTGAGCACGGACCTGATTGAGATCGGTCGGCTTATCGTAAGCCAACTCAATCAAGGTACCGCCGGTAAAGTCCAAGCCAAAGTTCAAGCCTTTAACCGCCAGACTACCCAGCGAGATCAAGGTCAGTAGCACAGTCACTGCAAACGCCGCGTGGCGAATGCGCATGAAATTAATTGGAGATTTCATCGTCATCAGCCCCTTAGATCCACAGCTTCTTAAAGTTGCGGCCACCAAAAATCAGGTTAACCATGCCGCGGGTCACGATGACTGCGGTAAACATTGAGGTCAGGATGCCCAGCGACATAGTCACGGCGAAACCCTTGATCGGTCCGGTGCCCATCACAAACAGAATGCCGCCGACCAGCAGCGTGGTCAGGTTGCCGTCGATAATTGCCGACAGAGCGCGATCGAAGCCTTCACTGATGGCCCGCTGTATCGACATGCCGTTGGTGATTTCTTCACGTATCCGGGAAAAGATCAGTACGTTGGCATCCACCGCCATACCCATGGTCAAGACGATACCGGCGATACCTGGCAAGGTCAGGGTTGCGCCCAACCAGGACATCACACCCAGTAGCACCACCATGTTAAAGGCCAGCGCCACCGTGGCCAGCACACCGAAGAAGCGGTAGATGGCGACGATAAACAGCGACACAAACAGGAAGCCCCAGAGCGCGGCGTGAATACCCAGATCGATGTTTTCTGCACCCAGGCTCGGGCCTACGGTGCGCTCTTCAACGAAGTACATAGGGGCAGCCAAGCCACCCGCACGCAGCAGCAGTGCCAACTCAGAGGACTCGCCCTGACCGTCTAGGCCAGTGATGCGAAATTGACTACCGAGCGGCGACTGAATAGTGGCCAAACTGATGATCAACTTCTCTTCTTTAAAGCTTTGTACGGCGACTTCTTTCTCGATCCCATCGACCACCTGTTTAAGGTATTTGGTCAGTGGCTTTTGCTCGATAAAGATCACCGCCATGCTGCGCCCGACGTTGTTGCGGGTCGCACGGCTCATTAAATCGCCACCATGACCGTCGAGGCGAATATTCACCTGTTGGCGACCATTTTCATCGAAGCTCGCTTGGGCGTCGGTGACCTGATCACCGGTGATGATCAAACCACGCTCAAGGGGTACTGGACGACGGCCCGGCTCGCGAAACTCGAAGGACTCAGTCGTGGCTTTACCGGCATCGGCCTCTGCGGCCAGACGGAACTCAAGGTTGGCGGTCTTGCCGAGAATCCGCTTAGCTTCGGCGGTGTCTTGCACGCCAGGCAACTCAACCACAATCCGGTTAGCGCCTTGACGCTGCACCAGCGGTTCGGCCACACCCAACTCGTTAACCCGGTTCCGCACCGTGGTTAAGTTTTGCTTAATCGAGTATTCGCGAATTTCTGTCAGCTTGGCTGGTGTTAGCGCTAGGGTCAGCACTTGTAAACCATTGCGTTCAGTGGCCGTCAGGGCAAAATCACTGAAACTCTTCTGGATCAGGCTACGGGCCTTGTCCAGTTGCTCGGCATCGGTAAAACCCAAGCTGATGGCGGCGGTTTGCTGCGGCAGGCTGCGATAACGCAGGTGCTCTTTGCGCAGCATGCCCTTCACTTCACCTTCGTACACGTTAACCCGGGCAGAAATGGCTTTTTCCATGTCCACTTCCAGCAAGAAGTGCACACCACCGGACAGATCCAAGCCCAGTTTCATTGGGCTCGCACCCAGCGCACGCAACCACTGCGGCGTGGTTGGCGCCAAGTTCAAGGCCACTACGTAATCATCGCCCAGCACTTTACGGGCAACGTCTTTAGCCGCTAGCTGTTGGTCTTTGTCCAGCAGGCGCAGCAAGGCATTTTTACCCTCGTTGGCCAGCAACGCTGACTTAACCGTAATATTGGCATCGGCCAAAGCCTTGCTGATCCGCTCGAGATCGGCCTGATTGATCCGCAACGCCGTGCTGGCGCCACTGATCTGAATAGCCGGATCGTTGGGATACAAATTTGGTGCGCTATAGATAAAGCCAAACGCCAACACTGCCAGGATCAGCAGGTATTTCCACAGAGGGTATTTATTCAGCATGACGCCGCCCGCTTATGAGGCGGGACGCCTTGCGCGCCCCGTCGATGTTTATGGTTATGGAGCCGGCCGCAATTAGATTGCTTTCAGCGTGCCCTTGAGCAAGGTGGCGGCAATCGACGACTTCTGAATTTTCAGCTCAACGGTGTTAGACACCTCAAGCACCACGAACTCATCAGAAACCTTAACGATCTTGCCGGCAATACCGCCGGTGGTAACCACTTCGTCGCCTTTTTGCAAATTGCCCAGCAAGTTCTTCTGCTCTTTGGCGCGCTTAGCCTGTGGCCGCCAGATCATCAGATAGAAAATTACAATAAAGCCGCCGATAAGAAGGGCCTGCATAATATCGCTATTAAGTGGACCAGCGGCTGCGGCAGCCGCGGCGGTGCCATCGGCAAAAGCCGGGGAAATCAAAAAGCTCATGTTGCGCTCCTATAAAGGCGATATTCAGGACAAAATCTAGGATTTTCTCAATTGAGCGGCGGTGTTGCTAACCCGCGCCGGGCGTAGAAGGCATCCACGAAGGCGGCCAATGTACCCTGTTGAATTGCCTCGCGCAAACCAGCCATTAGCTGCTGGTAGTGATGCAAGTTGTGGATTGTATTCAACATACTGCCCAGCATTTCGCCGCACTTATCCAGATGATGCAGATAGGCGCGGGAGAAATTGGCGCAGGTGTAACAGTCGCAGGTGGGGTCCAGCGGCGACTCATCGTGCTTGTGCACCGCGTTACGAATTTTCAACACGCCGGTATCGACAAACAGATGGCCATTACGGGCGTTGCGGGTCGGCATGACGCAGTCGAACATGTCCACGCCACGGCGCACACCCTCAACCAAGTCGGCCGGTTTGCCAACGCCCATCAAGTAACGTGGTTTGTCGGCCGGCAACTGCGGCGGCAGGAAATCGAGGATGCGGATCATCTCTTCTTTCGGCTCGCCCACCGACAAGCCGCCGATGGCAAAGCCGTCGAAGCCGATTTCATTCAAGCCCGCCAGCGAGCGCAGGCGTAGATCCTGATGCATGCCGCCCTGAACGATGCCAAACAGCGCCGCAGTGTTGTCGCCATGGGCGTCTTTGGAGCGCTGCGCCCAACGCAGCGACAACTCCATGGACACCCGCGCCACCTCTTCATCGGCTGGATAAGGCGTGCACTCATCAAAAATCATCACCACGTCGGAGCCCAGATCGCGCTGCACCTGCATCGACTCCTCCGGCCCCATAAACACCTTGGCGCCATCGACCGGCGAGGCAAAGTACACGCCCTCCTCCTTAATCTTGCGCATGGCGCCCAGGCTGAATACCTGAAAACCACCGGAGTCGGTGAGGATCGGACCTTGCCACTGCATAAAGTCGTGCAGGTCGCCGTGCTTTTTAATCACCTCGGTGCCCGGCCGCAGCCACAGGTGAAAGGTGTTACCGAGAATCATCTGCGCACCGGTGGCGACTATGTCGCGCGGCAACATGCCCTTAACCGTGCCGTAGGTGCCGACCGGCATAAACGCTGGGGTTTCCACCACGCCACGGGGGAAGGTTAAGCGACCACGGCGCGCCCGGCCGTCAGTGGCCAACAACTCAAAAGACATCCGGCAAGTGCGGGTCATAAGGTTTCCTCAGGCCCGCGCGCGGCGGGATTACGGGTGATGAACATGGCATCACCATAACTAAAGAAGCGGTAGCTCTGTTCAATCGCAGCTTTATAAGCGGCCATGGTTTCAGGGTAACCGGCAAACGCCGACACCAGCATCAGCAGGGTCGACTCAGACAAGTGAAAGTTGGTCACCAAGGCATCGACCACATGAAACGGTCTGCCTGGGTAGATAAAAATATCGGTATCGCCACTAAAGGGCTTAAGCACG
>JAIETJ010000042.1 GCA_019745275.1 Pseudomonadaceae bacterium
TCGTTGGGATTGTCGGTTAGCCGCGCTGCCGAGCCAATAAAATAGGCAAACAGCAGCAGGGCGAAAGGCAGCAGAATCAGCAGCAAACGGCCACCGCGATCCGGGTGTCGGTTGATTAGGCGCATGCAGTACCTCGGGCTCGCGTTTATCGGTGTAGGAGCCAGCTTGCTGGCGATCACTGTTTTGCCAAGCATCGCCAGCAAGCTGGCTCCTACAGGCGTCTTAACGTTACAACTTGCCGTCAGCCGCCATCTGCATATAGGTGGGCTCGAAGCGCAGTTTGAGGTTGGCCTTGTCGCCGCTGCTGACGCCATTGGCGAAGCTCATGCCCACAGCATCGGCGCTTTTCGCGCCTTCACCGAGCAGGCCGTGGGCGAAGGAGAATGCCGCCACCTTGGCCATGGTCGCTGGCAGTTGTGGGCTGGTGGCGAAGGCCACGGCATCGGAGGCTGCGTAAAACATTTTGGTGGCCGCCAACTGCGATTCATAACCGGCCAAGTCGGTGCCTGAGGCTTTGGCCATATGCTCGCGTGCAGCCTTGCCGGCCGGGGTGTTGGCGCTCATGGTCGCCATGATTTCGTACCAAGCGCCGGTCAGCGCTTTACCGAGTGCCGGGTTGTCTTTGAGCGTGGCGGAGTTGACCACCATTAGGTCGATGATTTCACCGGGAATCTGGCTGGAGTCGAACACCTTGGTCACTTTCGGGGTGGCCAGCACTTCGGCCAGCAGTGGATTCCAGGTGGTCACGGCTTTCACGTCTGGGGTGGCAAAGGCGGCGACCAAGTCGGCGTCTGAGGTGTTCACCACCTTCAGGTCTTTCTCGCTCAGACCAACGGTTTCTAGGCCACGGGCCAGTAGGTAGTGGGACACCGACAGCTCGACCAAGTTGACGTCCAAGCCCTTGAGGTCTTTTAGGGTTTTGTTCTCACCCTTGAGCACCACGCCGTCGTTGCCGTTGGAGAAGTCGCCGATGATCAGCGCGGTGGAGTCGACCCCGCCGGCAGCCGGGATGGTCAGCGCATCCATGTTGGTCATGCTGCAGCCGTCGAACTGGCCTGCGGTGTACTGGTTGATGGATTCGACGTAGTCATTGATCTGGGTGACGTCGATGCTGATGGCGTATTTTTTCGCCCACTTATCGACTATCCCTTTAGCCGCGCCATATTCCCACGGCATCCAGCCGGCGTAGATGGTCCAGCAGACGTTGAAGTGGTCTTTTTGTTCGGCGTGGGCGGGTAGGCTCAGGGCGGCGGTGAGGCCGCTGGCGATCAATGAGGACAACAGGAACTTACGCATGGTGAAACCTCCAGTTCGATGAAATACGGGCAGGAGCAGCGCGGCACTTCCCTGTTTCGGGGGCGCTATCTCCCGGGCTTTTATCCCGCCGTGTAACCTCGAACGAGGTCGCCAACTCTCGGACCAGCCACTCACCGGTGCGGTTAAGCACTCGGCGAGTCGGAACCCTAGTCAGCCATTGCAAATTGTCATGCTGCGCCCTTACGGGTGCTCCTGCATGTTTTGACTAATGCTAAAACTGTGCCAGTAAAGGAAAGTTTTTTGATTCGTGTGGAAAAACCCGCTGTCGTCTGTTTTCAGGTGTTTTTATCCTGGGATCGGTGGTTCTAAACGGTGCTTGGCGCGCGTTTGTAAACGCTGAATGCAGCAAGTTGGTGCGGCAGGAGCAGGGACCTTCCCTTGCGCGCAAAGGGTGCTATCTCCCGGGCTTTTATTCAGCCGTGTAGCCTTGAACGAGGTTGCCAACTCTCGGAGTAGTCACTCGCCTGTGCATTGCAGACTACTGTTAGGCCCCAGGCTGTGCAGGGGGCGAGTCCGAAGCTCATACAGTGTGCAATCAGCAAATGGGGAGTCACTGTGTCAGCCAGGCGTCGGCCAATACGTCGTGTGCGGCGGGCAAATATTCAATCTTGAACGGCACCATGCTGTCGAGCAGGAACAACAAGGCACTGTCGCGCCAGCGCAGGTCGCCGACCACCGCCAGGCGGATGATGTGCTGTTTGATTGTGTGGTCCACATCGATGTCTTCCCAACTGACTAGGGCCTGCATGCCATGTAGCCCGTTTTCCAGACGAATCATGACAAGGCACTTGCCATGTGCCTGCATCAGGTCGTGGACTTGGTGCTTGGCAGCGTCAACGTCTGCGCGTAGCAACAGGCCGTCCACGCGGACATCCACGCGGTTGGGGGGAGTGAATTCGACTTTAATACTCATAGGCGTACGTTCACTTCTCTTTTGAAGGTTGGATGAAAAACACGATGCCGAGTGCGCCCCGCGAAACGGTTCTGTCATTCACCAAACACTCGACGAGTCGCAGCCTTAGTTAGCCATTGCAAGTTGTCGTGTCGCGCCCTTACGAGTGCTCCTGCATGTATAGGACACAGCGAACATCGTGCCAGTTTGCCTAAATGCAGCAGGCTCAGGCGTTAGGCCTTGAGCGCCCGCTGCTTGGACGTAAATGCTGCGCTGTGCTGGTGCGTAATGCGTTCGACTGCTCTATTCTGGTGCTTACAGCTTGCCGTCGCTGGCCAGTTGCAAGAAGCTGGGGTCAAAGCGCAATTTGATTTTCTCAGGATTACCCAGCACCCGGCCGTTACTGAAACTGATACCCAGCTGGCTTAAACCCTTACCTTGGCCACCGAGTAGCTGATGGGTATCGGCGAAGTCGGCCACCCGTTGCATCAGCACCGGCAGTTTGTCGCTGTTGGCAAATTCCAGTGCCGGTCGTGGGCTGTAGAAGGAACGCAGGGTGTGCAACTGGTCGTCAAAATCCTCAGCGGTAGTGCCGGCGGCGCTGGCCATTTTTGACCGTGCAGCTTTGCCTTCAGCGGTATGGGCGCCCATCAGTCGTTGGGTTTCAAACCAGGCGCCGGTTAGGGCTTTGCCCAGTTCTGGGTGGGCGGCGAGGGTGGCGCTGTTGACTACCATTAGGTCGACAATTTCACCGGGAATCGAGTGGGAACTGTAGACCTGACTGACCGTGACTTGTTGCTTGATGCTCGACAGCAGCGGGTTCCAGGTAATCACCGCATCGCCTTGGCCGGCAATAAAGGCCTGGACAATATCCTTGTCGGAAATGCTTTGAATCTTCACATCGCTCTCACTGAAATTAGCCAACTCCAGGGCGCGGCCGAGCAGGTAATGGGAGACCGAGTTTTCCACCAGTAGGATGGTTTTGCCTTTCAAGTCACGCAGCGTCATGCCGTGGCCGCGAATTAAAATGCCATCGGCGCCAGAGGAGAAATCACCGATGATCAGGGCGGTTGAGTCCACTCCAGCGGCGGCCGGAATAGTCAGTGCATCCATATTGGTCATGGCGCAGCCATCGAATTTGCCGGCGCTGTATTGCTCGATTGAATTGATGTAATCCGGTACTTCTTCAACGGCAATTTGAATGTCGTATTTGTCCGCCCACTTGTTGATGATTTGCTCTTGGGCGACATAGCCCCAAGGCATCCAGCCGGCAAAAATCGACCAGCAGACCTTGAAGCTTGGTTTGGCTGGCGCGGTGATTGTGCTGGTCGTGGCGTTCGCCGGCATGGCCAACAATAGCGCCATTAAGGCCGGCAATAGGCGGCAGAGCAGGGGTGAGACGTGCATTGGATTACCTCAGCGGTTGGAATACAAAGTGAACAGGCTGGCAGCGCCGTTGCTGCGTTCTCCCGGGCTTTTATCCCGCCGTGTAACCTCTAAACGAGGTCGTCGACTCTCGGACCAGCAACGGCCAAAAAGACCGTTCGGAACCCTAGTCAACCATTGTCGCCGGCATCCTTGACGCTACTGGGCTGGCGCCCATGCGGCGTTGTGTTTGCAAGCTAAGCTGCTGAATTTATTATTGAATAGCGAAATTCATGCCAGCTTGCGCAGGGATGTAGATGGGCTTTGTTATGGCACTGCCTGCGTTAGCTGTAGCGCCATGTTCGAGCCTTTGTAATGCCCAGAAAAAATGGCTTAATAGCGCTGTTTTGACCCCTGCCGAGGTTTGGCCGCCCAGCGCTATGCTTAGCGCCACTCTTGGCCGCTGGCGGTTGAGCGCTAACCGATCATAAAACAGACCTTTCTGGATAAGCCCCGGCCCATGCCCAACCAACCGCAACAATCGCCCAGCGCGATGCCAATGAGCGTGCCATCGGTGAGTTTTCTCCAAGCTTTTTGGTTTTGGTTGAAGCTGGGTTTTATTAGCTTCGGCGGACCAGCGGGGCAGATTTCGATCATGCATCAGGAGTTGGTCGAGCGTCGCCGCTGGATTTCTGAGAAGCGTTTTTTGCATGCGCTTAACTACTGCATGCTGCTGCCCGGCCCCGAAGCGCAGCAGTTGGCCATCTACATTGGTTGGCTGCTGCACCGCACCTGGGGCGGGGTGATTGCTGGCGTGCTGTTTGTATTGCCGTCGCTGTTTATCTTGATTGGCTTGTCGTGGCTGTATATCGCTTTCGGCGACGTACCAGTGGTGGCCGGGTTGTTTTATGGCATCAAGCCGGCGGTTACCGCGATAGTCCTGCAGGCCGCCCACCGGATCGGTTCGCGGGCGCTGAAGAACAACTGGTTGTGGGGTATTGCCAGTGCCTCGTTCGTGGCGATTTTTGCCCTGCAATTGCCCTTTCCGTTAATCGTTATCACGGCAGCCCTGATTGGCTATGTTGGTGGCCGACTCGCCCCAGCGGTGTTCATCATTGGCGGCGGGCATGCCGCTAGCAAACAGTCATTTGGTCCGGCGCTGATTGACGATGACACGCGAACCCCGGCGCATGCGCGTTTTAGCTGGCCGCGCTTGGCGTTACTGCTGCTGGTCGGCGCGGTTTTATGGGCATTGCCGATGGGTATTCTCACCGCCGTATTTGGCTGGCAGGGCACGCTAACCCAGATGGCTTGGTTCTTTACCAAGGCGGCGTTACTGACCTTCGGTGGCGCTTATGCGGTACTGCCGTATGTGTATCAAGGTGCGGTCGGTCACTATGGCTGGTTGAGTCCGACGCAAATGATCGA
>JAIETJ010000091.1 GCA_019745275.1 Pseudomonadaceae bacterium
GCGAAGGCCTTGCCTTGCGGGTCGATGCGCAAGGATGCGATGCCGCCGCCGCCGAGGGCGTTTTCCAGCAGAAAGTTCAGGCTGTGGCTGGCCGGCAGATACCAGCGGCTGACCTTGCCGGTTTGCGTGTCCAATACATGGCTAAACCAGTGCTTAACTGCGCTTTCGGTCAGCGCGGCGGCTATCCATGGCAGGTACTCGGCGTGTCTGGCCATCACCCCGATATTGCTGTGGTTGCCCTTGTCGCCGGAGCGCGCCACCGCCAGTTTGATCAGCGGCACACAGGCATCGGCCAGCCCTTGCGGCTGCGGCGCAGGCACATAGTGGGCGACTAGGCTCGGCTCGAACACGCCCACCTCGGGCAGGCTGATCGCGCTGCGCTGGCCGTCGAGTTCTACTTCTAGCTGACAGTGGTGTTTGTCGGTGAGAAAGGAAAACAGCCGAATCACCGGGTATACGGTCGGCCGCCCGCCGACGATGCCGGTCAGGCCCGGCGCCATGCCGGTGGCGGCTTGGGCAATCTCGCGGGAGAACAGAATCAGTGCTTCTTTCTTGCTGTGGCGCACCGCTAGCTTAAGCACGATCTCGCGGCTGTCTTGGCGTTGGCCCTGAGCGCCGTAGGTGGCCTCGCTACCGAGCAACTCGATATTGACCTCGGTGTACGGCCCCCAGCCACGCTCGGCGAACATCTCATTGGTTTTATTGATAATCGCCTGGCTAACCCGCTCAGCCTTTTTATAAGCGTCGATACCGGCAATCAAACAGCTGGCGGTGCAGCGAAAACCGTCCGGGTAGGTGGCGCTGACCTTGTATTGGGCGGTGGGCGGCAGGCCGCGAGCACCCTTGAGTTCGACGCGATGTTCGCCGACCTGCGTTAGCTGTACCTGAGTGAAGTCGCAAATCACATCCGGCAGGTAATAAGCGCGCGGATCGCCAATCTCGTAGAGCATTTGCTCGCCGACGGTATAAGGCGTTACTAGACCGCCAGTGCCGGCCGGCTTGCTGACGATAAAATCGCCATTGGCCTGCACTTCAATCAGCGGAAAGCCGATGTGTTCGTAGTCGGGCACCGACTGCCAATCGGTGAAATTACCGCCGTTACATTGCGCGCCACATTCGATGATGTGCCCGGCTAAGGCCGCTTGCGCCAGCTGGTCGTAGTCGCTCCAGCGCCAGTTGAATTCGTGGACTAAGGCGGCGCTGACCACGGCGCTGTCCACCACTCGACCGGTGATAACAATATCGGCGCCCAGCTCCAGCGCCGCGACTATGCCCGGCGCGCCGAGGTAGGCGTTCACCGATACGCAGAAGGGTGGCAAGGCGCTGCCGGTGAACATCTCCAGGGTGCCGGCCTTGGCCAGTTCGCCGAGCTTGGGCTGTAAGTTGTCGCCATGCAGTACGGCAATTTTCAAGTTGACCCCAGCCTTGTCGCAGGCGGCGGCCAGAGCCTTGGCGCAGGCGCTGGGATTAACCCCGCCGGCGTTGCTGATGACACGAATCTTCCTGCTGGCGATCTCACCCAGCAGCGGCGTGAGCACCTCGATAAAGTCGCTGGCGTAGCCTTCATCGGGCTTCTTCATGCGGGCACCGGCCATGATCGACATGGTCACTTCGGCCAAATAGTCGAACACCAGATAATCCAACTCGGCGCCTTGCACTAACTGCGCGGCGGCGGTGGAGGTATCGCCCCAGAAGGCGGAGGCGCAACCGATACGTACTGTTTTGCTCATGGGCGTGGTCCGCAAGGCAATGAAGTGATGGATTTGAGATTACCAAGCAAGCGCTTGGTTGAAAAGCTTAAATTGCTAGTTTTCCCCAAGCGCTTGCTTGGTTGGCCTGCTAGGCATAAATTTAATCAATTATGACAAGCACTTGCCGTTCGTTTGGGGGTTAGCCCAGCGCGCCATTCAGTGTAGGTCGGTTAGGCAATGGGCAAGATTTTTGGAGTATCTAGGCGTGAATGAGCAAAAAGCCCAAGCGGTCATGCAGGCCTTGGTGGCCAGCGGGCAGGTCACCGACGGTCAGAGTGCACGCGGTAAATTGCTGCAAACGGCGGCGCATTTATTTCGCAGCAAAGGCTTTGATCGCACTACAGTGCGGGATCTGGCCAGCGCGGTGGGCATCCAGTCGGGGAGTATTTTTCATCACTTTAAAAGCAAGGACGAGATTCTGCGCTCGGTGATGGAAGAAACCATTATCTACAACACCGCCCTGATGCGCGCCGCCTTGGCCGATGCCGGCAGTCAACGTGAGCGGGTGCTGGCGCTGATTCGTTGTGAGTTGCAGTCGATCATGGGCGGCACCGGCGAGGCCATGGCGGTACTGGTGTATGAGTGGCGAGCGCTCTCACCCGAGGGTCAGGCGTACATCTTGGCGCTGCGTGACACCTATGAACAGATTTGGCTGGACGTACTCGGCGAGGCCAAGGCCGCCGGTTATTTGCAAACCGAGGTGTTTATTGTGCGGCGCTTATTGGCCGGCGCGCTTTCGTGGACCACCACCTGGTTTCGTCAAGATGGCACCCTAAGCCTCGATCAGTTGGCTGAGCAGGCGCTGCTTTTACTGCTTAAAGAGAGTTAAAAAGCCAATTATTTTAAGCTGCTGGCCATGCGCCATTATGCGTTGTGACAGGCTTCGCATACACTGGCGGTATTGAGTTAAGGCTGGAGTGTTTGTGTGGGTATTATTGTTCAACGGTTGTGCTGCGTGTTGCTCAGTTGTTTGGTCGGGCAATCGGTGCTGGCTGCGCAACTGGTTAAAGTCGGCGCGTATAACTTCCCACCCTATGTGATTCAGGCTGAAAGCGAACAGCCGCAAGGTTTGTTGCCCGATGTGCTGGCGGCCCTAAATCAGCAGCAGAGCGATTATCGCTTTGAGTTAGTGCCCACCTCGGTCACCCGTCGCTATCGTGATTTTCAAAACGCGCGCTTCGATATCATGTTGTTTGAGTCGCCAGCTTGGGGTTGGCAAGACATCCCCATGAGTACTCTCGACCTGCACGTTGAAGATGCCGAGATCTACGTAGCCAAAGCCGAACCCGGTCGCGGCCAAGAGTTTTTTGCGCAGTTCAAAGGTAAGCGCTTAGCCCTATACAGCGGCTATCACTATGGTTTTGCCAACTTTAATGCTGACCCAGAGTATTTGGCTCGCGAATACAACGCCCGTCTCAGCTACTCCCATGAGAGTAATTTACTGATGGTGCAGCGTGGGCGAGCGGATATCACTATAGTTTCGCGCAGTTATTTGCACAGCTTTGAGAAGATGTTTCCCGAACAGCGCGGACAGTTTTTACTCTCGAGTAAAGCCGACCAAATTTATCGCCATGAGGCGCTGTTGCGCCCGCAAGCGCCTATTACAAGCGGCACGCTCGGTGCTGTAGTGCAGCAGTTACGCGGTAATGGTCAGTTGGCTAAACTTTACCAACAGTACCAACTAAACCCGACCAAACCGGGGGCTAAGCACTGAAATTGGCTTGCGCAAACGCCGCTTGGTAAACGCCTAAGCCACTTTAGCCATTTTTATCGTCGTGGCTATCAGCCTCAGTATTGCGAGCATGAATACGTCGCAGTTGTTCATCGGTTAGTGGTAAGGGTTTAGCGCTGTCGCGCAGTAACACCAAACCACTCACAATCGAGCCGAACGCCAGTAAGATGATCAGCCAGGCGTACCAAGGCATGCGGTTCTCCAGTCGCTTGCGCGATGAGTTTAAGACCCTCTAACCATACCCCCAGCGTCGAGTATCCCGCCAGCGCTATAGTTCGGCGCAACCCGAATGGCTTACAGGTAGTCGAGCACAATATCGTCGTAGCGGGTCTTGCCGGATATTCCTGGGGTTTGTCGGATGGCGTCTAAGGCTTTTTGTAGTTCGGCGACTCGCGCATCACTGACTGCAAGGTTGAAAGCATACCAAAGCTGACCTTCTTGCAAGGTGTATAGGCTTTCGAAGTCGTCAGGGTTAAGGCCTGCATTGCGCATAAACCATTGTGCGACATTCTGATCGTAGGCCCACAAATCAATCCGTTCGGCTTGTAGTTGGTGCGCCAACGCATCGCCATTTGCAGCAAGATTTAGCTGGCTGTCTGGCACGCCGAGGCCGCGAACCAGCTGTTCGGCCACGTCATCACGAATACTGCCGATGCGTAAGTGCTGCAGATCTGCTGGCGAATTAATCCGAATGCCCCGTGATTTTTTTGCCAGCAGCACCACGCGATTGGTGGTGATGGGACCTGCCCATTTAAAAAGTTTTTCCCGTTCAGGCGTGCGAGCTGTTGAGAACAGCACGTAGTTAGGTTTTTTTTGCGCGTCGCGATAACTGCGTGCCCAGGGCATCAGACGGATTTGGCTGCGTTGCACTGGGGCCGTGGTTTGTTGGCTGGCCAACACCAAAAGGTCGACGGCGATGCCGCGCAAGATATTGTTATCGCTAAAATTGTACGGTGGGTAGGCCTCGGTGACGTAAGCCAGAGGTTGCTCTGCCGTAACTGCGCCGGTGCAACTGAGTAACATCAATAGTAGGCCGAGGCGCGTGCAGTTGAGCATTGTTGGACTCCTAGCGAGGGATGATAAACCCACCGAGTAACTATAGTAGTGACAACGATACTAGCAACGGCACTGGCTCAGTGTGGCCATTCTGCTGGCGCGCTGGTTTAACTGGCCAATAAAAAGTCGCAGTGTCATATGACGGAAACTTGGCGCTGGTTCAATGCGGTTCCAGTCTTAGTTCTTTGGATGGTTTATGAGCGCCGCCCCCGCACTCGCGCAGTTGCTTCGTGCTGTGCAGCCCTTATCGATTAATACCAGCATTAACGAGGTGGCCGACTGTTTTTTGCAGTCACTGCACAGTGGCTTCTTATCGCTGCCGTTGGTCAATGAGTT
>JAIETJ010000088.1 GCA_019745275.1 Pseudomonadaceae bacterium
GACAAATACCCTGCGGGCATTTCGACCGAAATCAATCCCGACCAGTTTGCTAACATTCAAGCGGTACTGAAAGAGTCCTGCCAGCGCTTTGCCGACAAACCGGCGTTTAGCAACTTGGGTAAAACCCTTACTTACGCTGAACTCTACGAGCAGTCGGGTGCCTTCGCCGCGTATTTGCAGCAACACACCGACCTGCAGCCGGGCGACCGAATTGCGGTGCAGTTGCCGAACGTTTTGCAATATCCAGTAGTGGTGTTCGGTGCTATGCGCGCCGGCTTGGTGGTGGTTAATACCAACCCGCTATACACCGCGCGTGAACTGGAACATCAATTTAATGACTCCGGCGCTAAGGCGTTGGTGACCTTGGCCAACATGGCTCACTTGGTTGAGCAGGTCTTGCCGAAAACTGGGGTGAAGACCCTAATCATTACCGAAGTGGGCGACATGCTGCCGCCGCTTAAGCGCCTGCTGGTTAACAGCGTGGTTAAGTATGTGAAGAAAATGGTTCCGGCCTATCACTTGCCGCAAGCCATTAAACTCACCGCCGCGTTAGCTCAAGGGCGCGGCAAGATCGTCCGTGAAAGTAACCCGTCTAATAGCGAAGTGGCGGTGCTGCAATACACCGGCGGCACCACCGGCGTGGCTAAGGGCGCGATGCTCACCCACCGAAACCTGATCGCCAATATGTTGCAGGCCAAAGGCTTGATGGGCGCCAACCTCAACGAGGGCAGCGAGGTGGTGATTGCACCATTGCCGCTGTATCACATCTATGCCTTCACCTTTCATTGCATGGCCATGTTAATGACTGGCAACCACAACGTGTTGATCAGCAATCCGCGCGATCTACCGGGCATGATGAAAGACCTGAGCAAGTATCGCTTCACCGGCTTTGTTGGTTTGAACACTTTGTTCGTTGCGCTGTGCAATAACGAAGAATTCCGCGCCTTGGATTTCTCGGCGTTGAAGCTGACGGTGTCCGGTGGTATGGCCCTGCAATTGGCCGCTGCTGAGCGCTGGAAGGACATTACCGGCTGCCCGATCAGTGAAGGTTACGGCATGACCGAAACCAGCCCGATTGTCTCGGTTAATCCGGTGCAGAATATTCAGATTGGCACCATCGGTATTCCCGTGCCATCGACCCTGTGTAAAGTTATCGACGATGAGGGCAATGAATTACCTATCGGTGGTCGCGGCGAGTTGTGCGTGAAAGGCCCGCAGGTGATGAAGGGCTACTGGCAGCGTCAAGACGCCACTGATGAAATGATCGATGCCGATGGTTGGCTGAAAACCGGCGACATTGCGGTGATTCAGGAAGACGGTTACATGCGCATCGTCGATCGTAAAAAAGACATGATTCTGGTCTCCGGCTTTAACGTTTACCCGAACGAGTTGGAAGACGTGTTGGCCTCCTTGCCGGGCGTGATGCTGTGTGCCGCCATTGGTATTCCTGATGAACGTTCGGGTGAGGCGATCAAACTGTTTATCGTGGTTAAGCCGGGTGAGAGCCTGACCAAAGAACAGGTGATGGAGCACATGCGCGCCAATGTTACCGGCTACAAGGTGCCGCGCGCCGTTGAGTTCCGCGATAGCTTACCGACCACTAACGTCGGTAAAATTTTGCGCCGTGAACTGCGTGATGAAGAACTGAAAAAAATCGCCAACAAGTAAGCCTAACTGACGGCTTGCACCGCTCGCGATGAGCCCAAAAGCAAACGCCCCGACTGGTTCGGGGCGTTTGCTTTTTAGCGCTTTAATTTTACATGTGCGGCTTGGTTGGCGCCGTTAACTGGTTGCCGTAGGCGCTTATGCCGCTTGGGCAAAGAGTTCAGGAATACTAAAGCCGGTGTGTCGGTCGATGTCGGGCAGGTCGTAATGCTCGTGACCGCCGAGGGCGCAATAGACTAACCAGTGATGGTCATGCACGTTGAACGACAGTTGCCCGACGACTGCATCGGTGTCGTCCAGTTCATCCAGTGAATCAATTAAGTAATCACGATCTTGTGTGTGGGCATGCAGCATGGGTGGATCCTCCGTGAAATAGCCTCTACGCGCCTCGATGCGGCTTAATACCATTGCTAAGTCGCCTAGCGCGGGTGCTTAACCATAGAGCAGTAATCTGACAGGTTTTTTACAACCGCCTACGTTTCGTCGTATTGGCCGTGCATTGCGGCGTGGCTTGGGTAGACTGCGCGGCGGTATTTTGCTGCTCGGGAGTTGCCCAGCGTGTCGCCTTAAATGGCTGACGCATGGGTGAGTCGGCACAGGTTAAGTGGAGAAAAATGATGTCGCTGCAAGCGCTGTATGCCGTATTTAACGCCCAGCCCGGTCGCTGGTTAAATTTGCTGGCGCTATTTTTTGCGGTCGCCGGTGCGTGGCTATTGCTCGCCACGCGTTACCGTGAACAAGCATGGTTAGGCGCTTTGCCGGTTGGTGTCGATGGCAAGGCCATGGTGGCTGCACTTGACCAGCCCAGAGAGCGTTTGAATCGGTTCTTCTATCAGTTTGCGACCACTTGCTTGAGCGGCGCTTTGTTGCTGTCGTGGAGCAGTACGCAGTATTGATCGAGGCGAGCAAGGTTAAAAAAATGGCGACCCGAGGGTCGCCATTTTTTTAACTGCAAGGCTTACAACGGCAGCCCGACTTTGATCCGATATTGATTTTGTACCGGGTTGGCATACTGCACGATCAAGTATTCTTGCTGCTCGCTCGGGCAGGCGGCGAGGCGTTTTGCCCACTCGGTTTGGGCTTTGGCCAGTTCTGCGGCGGGAAACAATTGCGCGGCATCCGGCACCTGCAGTGTGGCGTCTTTATCGCCCCACTGGGCGTAGGCCAGATAGTGCACCGGGAACAACCGATAACCGGCAATGATCTGTCGGTCCAGTTCGGCGGCCAGTACCTTGGTATCGGCGAACTCGGCGCTAATCGGCGCAGCAAAGTTGATGTGGACTCGGCCTTTGTAGCCGGTAATGCCCAAAGCGATGCTCTTGTCGTCCTCGCCTGCGGTTTTTTCATAAGTACCAGTGCTGGCGCGGATGAACAGTTCGCGGGCTTTGGCCTGATCGCAGGGGTCGTATTCGTAGCTGATCGACACCGGGGTGAGGTTTAGCCCGGCAATTACCTCGGCAAACGGCTGATCCTTGCGGCTCATATGGAACATCTTGAGGATCGCCGAATCGGTGCGGTCGTTGCCGTCTTTAGCCCGGCCTTCGGCTTGGGCGATCCAAATCGAGCGGCAGTCGATACGGATTGAATGGTTGATATAGCCCGAGAGTAGCCGAAAGGCGTCCATCTTCTCGCGTCGGCCGGTGATCGAACGATGCACGATAAAACTCTTGTTGATGCGCATCAGATCGCTGACATAGGGTTTTTGCAGCAGGTTGTCGCCAATCGCAATGCGCGGCGTTGGCAACCCAGCGTGATACACCGCGTAGTTGACGAACGCCGGGTCCATGACGATGTCGCGGTGGTTGGCCAGCAGCAAGTAGGCATGGCCTTTTTGCAGGCGCTGCACACCGCTGTAAGTCACGCCGTCGGTGGCGCGCTCGATGGTGCGGTCAAGATAGGGAGTGATTCGCTCTTGAAACTGCGCCACCGTATCAATGCCCCGGCATTTACGCCGCAGACCAAAGGCTATTAGCGGTTTAAGTAACCAGCCGAATGGCCGCGCTAAGCGGGGGAAGCTAAAGTGCACAAGGATATGCAGAAAAGCCTGATCGTTTAACAGACGCGCCAAGACGCTGGGGACTTCAGCGTCGTTGTACGGTCGGATGGCATCAAATTCGCCCATCATGGTCTCTTGGTGGTGGAACGGCTGCACGCGGGCAAAGCCCTGCGAATAAACGGCCTGAAATAGACCGGTGATTATACCTGCAAGTCACATGGACACTGCGATGTTCGCTAGCCAAGATTGTCAGTGTTGGTACTGCGGCGAAGTGGCGCATTTTCGCTGGACTTGTCTGGCGGCGCTCAGCACTGCTTCGATCCTGCTCGCTGTGTTGCCGATCATTACCCACCCCTAAGGAAGGCGACTGATGCAGCGTATTTATGAGCCGGCGGATCTTATAGAAGCTGAGTTACTGGTGGTGATGCTGGCCAGCGCAGGAGTGAGCGCGCATATCAGTGGTCGGCATTTGCTCGGTGCGATGGGCGAGTTGCCAGTGGCGGGCTTGCTCGGGTTGCAGGTGGCTGATCCGCAGGCCGAGCGCGCGCAGCAGTTAATCGCTGGGTACAATAGCGCTCAGCCCCTGGCCTATGAGCCACCGGCAGATTTTAGTGGCGAGTTGCTCTGCTGATTTTTTAGCCTTTGGCCTTTTGTTTTTTTGAGTATGACCGCCCCTATGTGTGGACGTTTTGCCTTGTTTCGTTGGCCTGCCGCTTTTGCCGCTTTGCCGGGTTTCCCCACCGAGCAACAACCGCACTGGAACCTTGCGCCGGGCGCAAGCGTGTTGATGTTACGCAGCGAGGCCGGACAGCGTCACGTCGCGGCGGCGCGCTGGGGCTTAACCCCGCCGTGGCTAACCGACTGGTCGCGCACCCCGGCGCAAGCCCGGGCGGAAACCTTGGCCGAGCAACCGATGTTTCGCGAGGCGTTTCAACAGCGCCGCTGCCTAGTGCCAGCCAATGGTTTTTATGAGTGGCGTGGCACGGCACGCAAGCGGCCGTTTTGGCTCAGCCAGGAAAGCTCACTGCTGTATTTCGCCGGCATCTGGGAAGCGTATCCGGTCGAGGGGCATAGCTACCTGAGCGTGGCGGTGGTTACCCAGGCAGCCGCCAATCAACGCCGGCCATTGTTGCTGGATGAGGCCGGGCAGCAGGCGTGGTTGGCGGCGGACACAGCACCAGAGGTGTTGCA
>JAIETJ010000036.1 GCA_019745275.1 Pseudomonadaceae bacterium
AGCATCACCATGCTCGAAGACGGGGTACTGGCCAGATTGCAACGCGATCTGTTTGTTGAGCTCGTGCGCCCGACCCTAATCCCACAAATTAGCCCCACGCAACTGCAACAACTCACCGCCCACGGTCAGAAAACCAGTCTGCTGTTGGATATCCGCCTACCGATGGAATATCGCATGGCCCATCAGCCCGAGAGTATGAATCTGCCACTTGCGCAACTGCGTAAACAGGCCAGCAGCCTGAACACCAGCACCCTGTATGCGGTGTTGCCGCAGGGAGGCGTACGCAGCGAATTAGCCGTTCACCTGCTCAATCAACTGGGCTTTGAGGCGTACTTATTAACCGAACCAGAGGGCCAAGCGCCGATTGCAGCCTGACTGCAGCCTGACTGCAGCGCCAAAGTACCGACGCAGTTATTAATTTGCGACTTAGTCGGTCAAATTATCGGCATTATGTGACTTATCAGTCGCGATCCGTCATCCATACTTATGAACGGGCCAGGCTGCGTCACTTACGCTGTCAGCCCATATTGATAATTGGGCGATAACACGGAGTGACACCCTATGCAAAACACCCTGCGCTTTAACGATGTATTACTCATCGCCGGCCGCGCGTTTCAACCTTTTCAGTGTGTCGCTTGGGCACCGCAAGCAGGCAGTGGTGAGTTAAGCCTGAGCGTGATTGACCGCGCCAGCACCCGCTTGCTAGGCCGTACTCAACTGCCTTCCAGCGCCTACAGCGACCCCGTGCAATTGGCCAGCGTGCTGCAACAATCGCGCGAGCAGTTAAGCCAGCAAGGCTACACACTTGAGCCTTGGTGCATGCCAGCGTAGATACCCGACTGATTAAATCATCGACACAAAAAAGGCGACCCTGAGGTCGCCTTTTTTGCTTTAACCAAGCCAGCCGCAGCCAACGCTTAGTAATAAGCGTTTTCTTTGATGCTGTGATCGGTCACATCGCGCACGCCTTTAAGCTCTGGAATGCGCTCCAGCAAAGTTTTTTCGATGCCCTCTTTAAGGGTTACATCGGCTTGCCCGCAACCTTGACAGCCACCGCCAAATTTCAAGATAGCGATATCGTCGATCACCTCGATCAGGCTAACTTCACCGCCGTGACCGGCCAAGCCGGGATTGATCTCGGTCTGCAGGTAATAGCTGATGCGCTCGTTGATCGGGCTGTCGGCGTTGACCATCGGCACCTTGGCATTCGGCGCTTTGATGGTCAGCTGGCCACCCATGCGATCGGTGGCGTAATCGACCACGGCATCATCAAGGAACGCCTCGCTGAACGCGTCGATATAGGCGGTGAAGCTTTTTAGCGCCAGCACGGTGTCTTCAGGTTTTTCCTCACCTGGCTTGCAATAGGCAATACAGGTTTCGGCGTACTGGGTACCCGGCTGAGTAATAAAAATCCGAATACTGATGCCGGTACTGTTCTGCTTACTCAGCAGATCGGCCAAATAGTCTTGGGCCGCGTCGGTAATGGTGATAGCGCTCATGGTAACTCCTCGCAAACTTTGCACAATTGTACGCCCATCTAGCACTCACGAGAAAGCCTGAGCGTTTCTCTCAGGTAAAGCCTGCGGCAAGCGCTGACAGTGTGGCCATGCAGTAACGCGCGCACTGTCAGCGGGCATCACAGATTTTCATAGCGATTCATATCCAGCACGCCATCCTCCACCGGTTCGGTTTCGCGAATGTAGCGGGACAGGTCGTGAAAATACCGCCAAAACTGCGGATGACTGCGGCGAATACCCCAGCGCTGGGTGACCCGCTCGAAGCCTTGCGGATCTTTAACTTGCTGCAGCGCGGCAACAAAATCGGGCACCTGCGCAGCCGTGACGTTGAAGATGAAATTCGGGTAACTGGTATGCACCCCTGGGTAAATCGTCAAGGTGTCTAGCCCCGGCTGATAGCGCAGTGATTCGCCACTGATAAAAGCCACGCTGCTGTGTGCGCGGTTGCGCATCAAACTATATATTTCACGCTGGCCATCGGCGAGCTCCACCCGCAACAGTGCAACTTCTGGGAGTTGTTCAATTACCGCCAAACTCGCTGCCGGCTTGCCGGTCAAGCGGCTCAAGCGCTGTTCAACCGCCTGCACAGGCGGGCTAACATTGTTCCGATAACAATTGCCGCTGGAGCAACGATTAATCGGGTCAGGTCGTGCATTCAAGCGGCCATAACGCGCCAACAACGCCTCAATAAAGCTTTGCTTAGGCTTGGCCGGATCGAGCACCAAACCCGTTTCGCTATCGGTATCCAGCTCCGGGTAAGACAACCACAGCTTCAAGCGGCCGCTGTCTTGATACCAATCATCCAACAACGCTTGGCGGCTCTGGGCGGGCATCAAGCGCAAGAAGTTCATCTCCGCCCCATTACGAATCAAATCAAAATACAAGCGCGTTTGCGTCTGATGCGAGACGTTACCAAACACATCAAAGTTCACCACCAACTGGTAATAGGTGCGTTCCAACAGAGGGTAATCCATCAGCCACAGAGTTTGCGGCGTCGCACCGATCAAGCCTTTACTAACGGTGGCGCTGTCGTAATGGCGAAATATCGACAGCAGCGCATTGTCGTTACCCGTCCAAATGCTCGCCCAACTGGGTGCTGATGCATCGGCGTAGGCGTCGCTGCGCAACTGGTCATACTGATTGCGCATGTCCTGCGAGTCGCTCCAAGCCTGGGTCAAATTGCGCAACTGCGCCACCTGCCCAGGCACCGCCAACAAGGGGGTGACTTGCTCACGGTAATTGGCATCAGTGATGTACAAGTCGCTCTCGGGTGCTTGGAACAAAGTCCAGAACTGATCCCGAATAACATCGGTGGCAATCTGCCCGCGGCACACCGGCCCACGAATAAAGGTGCGTACAAAATACTCGGCGTTATCCAACATAAACTCGTAACGGGCCTTAGCCGGAATTGCCGCGAAGGTGGCAAACGGATTGGCTCACCGGCTCGGGCCATAGCCCGGCACCGCATCAACTTGCCAATCGCCGCTGTAAAACAACTGCTTCACCCGAGCTAACTTCTCCTCGCTAAGGCCATAGGTGATGTGGGTTTTATGCACAATCACGCCCTGAATCGGCCAGAGTCGATAGTAGAAATCATTGCCCGGATCATCATTCGGCCGCCGCGTGGCGATCGGATCAATCGGCTGTCCACTGGGCGTGCGCGAGCGCACCAGTTGAAAGAAATTCCCGCTGCGCCCGGCATCAAAATACAAATGGGCAATAAACAAATGTTCATACAACCAGCGACCGACTAAGTTGGCCCGCGCACCATTGCTATTAAGCAAATCTTCCCACTGGGCAATTTGTGGCGCCTCGCTTGCCGTTGGCTGCACCGCTTGTTGATCAACCGGCGCACCAGCGGCCAACCAAGCTTGCACGGTGTGATATTCACGCTGATCCAAGCCGGTCACGGCGAAAGGCATACCTTGCGTCGCACGTTTGCCGGCGTATTCAGCAAACTCTGTTGGCAGCGGACACTGATTTTCCCGATTAATACCCAGAGGCATATCTGCCGCCAACTTGGCGTTGGCCAGCAATGGTGCGGCATGCCCGAGTTCCAGCATCCGCGCCAACAACCCGGCCTGACTGCCTTGTGCGTTTAGCACTGAGTAGAAATCTTTACTGCGCCAAGCCGCCTCGCTATGACCATCGAGGTACAGGCGGGTGGGCTTTTGTTCTTTAGTGCGCCCGCCGTCGTAGACAACCCGCTTGCTCGCTCCGCGCACAACACCTTCGGCACTGGTCAAGTTGAGCTGGCATGGCGCGTCATAGCAGGCATGGCAAGCCACGCACTTGTCGGTGAGGATCGGCTGCACATCGCGACTGTAGGAAATCGGTTCGGCCGCCGCGCCACTGGCAAGCAGCGTGAATACAAGCAAAAGCACTAATCGGCAGCACATAAGCGATCATCCAAAATAAGCATCAGGCAATTTTAGCTGCCCAAGCGGCCACAACGCCAACATCAAGCAACATGAGAATTACTCATGCAAATGGTCGCCATACCCGTAAACAATGCAACTTTGCTATTATTGCAGGCTGTGTGTTCCGCCTCCTTTAGGTAGCTGCTATGTCCGCCATCGTCGATCCTTCTTCCCAGCAACAAGCCCGCCAGCAAGCCCTGCAGCAAGCCTTGCAACAACGAATTCTGGTTCTCGACGGCGGCATGGGCACCATGATCCAGAGCTACAAGCTGGAAGAAGAGGACTACCGCGGCACACGCTTCGCCGACTGGCCGAGTGACGTTAAAGGTAATAACGACCTGTTGCTGCTCAGTCGCCCAGATATCATCGCGGCGATCGAGAAGGCCTACCTGGATGCCGGCGCTGACATTCTCGAAACCAACACCTTCAACGCCACCCAAGTTTCCCAGGCCGATTACGGCATGGAGTCGCTGGTCTATGAACTGAACGTCGAAGGCGCCCGCGTGGCCCGCCGCGTGGCCGATGCCAAGACCTTAGAAACCCCGGACCAGCCGCGCTTCGTCGCCGGCGTACTAGGGCCAACCAGTCGCACCTGCTCGCTGTCGCCGGACGTAAACAACCCGGGCTATCGCAACGTCACCTTTGATGAGTTGGTGACCAACTACGTCGAAGCCACTCGCGGCCTGATCGAAGGAGGCGCGGATCTGATTCTGATCGAAACCATCTTCGACACCCTGAACGCCAAGGCGGCGATCTTCGCCGTACAAGAAGTTTTCGAGCAGCTGGGTTTCGAGCTGCCGATCATGATTTCCGGGACCATCACCGACGCCTCCGGCCGCACCC
>JAIETJ010000089.1 GCA_019745275.1 Pseudomonadaceae bacterium
CGCGAAACTGGCAACCCATCGGCGCCGTCACACTCAACCCAGAGAGGGAGCAACCGACACTAAAAATGGCGGCATAAAAAACACGGCTGTCGCGACAACTACCTTGCAAAACGCCGCCCCTGCATTGCCAACAAATGCCAATCCCAACTCGGTTGGAAGCGCTCTACGCCCGAACAGTAAATCCAGCGCATCCAACTTTTCTCTCGCCGGCTGATCCAGATGCTGCTCAATTTGATCTGCCGCAATCTCCCTGCCCAAGCGTGCACGCAGCCCCCGGTCAGCCAGCAGTCTGTCCAAGCCGGCGCCGTACACTAAACGCAAATCCCGATCGCTGCGATCATCACCGGAGAGCCTAACGACTCCGATGGATCGACGCAGAGCCACTGACAATGAAGCGCAGTTCCCATCGGGCTGCACTATTTCATATGCCAACTCCAGCTCGGCAGTACCTCTCACTCTTATCTTGTAAACGGCCGGTCTAGGTGCTTGCTCCGTATCTCCGGCGACTTCAGGAAGGACGGCATTGCGGCCGTCCCATTCCCATGGCCAAGCCATCGCTCCCTGCTGATTGATAGCGCTTTCGCCGGGTAACGATATAACTGCTTCGATCAGGAATTCGGCTTCAACGTCTCGACTCCAGTAGTCAGCATCCGCCAAGGTGTAGCTGTTGGTAGGGCTGAGCAGGAGTGCGATAGACTCCAGTAACGTCGACTTCCCTACATTACCTCCCCCTAGAATCACGTTGACCCCGGCACTTGGGTGCCATCTTAGCGAGCGAATGCCTCTGAATTTTTCAATTTTGAGATAGTGAAGGTATGCAGCCATGGGTTCCATCCTCTGTTCCCGATTAGGGTAGGGCAGCAGTGAAGACCTGTACGCGATATCAGTCAATGGATGGTTATTCCCGAACCACCAGACGTCGCAAGGGGTTGCGGGAAGGTGCTGGGCTTAAGTGCACTTTCTGTTCCGTAACTCCCCAGACCCCTAAATCTGCTCGCTGGATACGGTACTGAGCGCGCGCCTGGTCGATATTCAGAGTGGCGACTCGCATGTCACGGTTGGCGGCAAGCCCCAGTTCGATCAGCCGTTGCAGACGTGGGTCGCGAAACACCAAGCGGCTATCAGGCAGCACCGCGTATTCGGGCGCCGCGCTGATCCCAGGAAACTGTAACGGCACTGGCGGCTCGGGACGTTTGAACTCGGGGGCCAGCGAGCATCCGGTCAGTACCCCGGCAATCATCAGCAAAGGCAACTTATTCATGAGTCTTACCTTGTTGGTTTTGAGCTTCTTTGGTGTGGGCTTCGGACGCCTTGCCAGGCCTCACCCTCTCCACAATGCCCATCACCATCACGAAGAATACCGGAACAAAAACCACCGCCAGGGTCGCCGTCAGCATGCCGCCGATCACGCCAGTCCCGATGGTCTGTTGGCTGGCCGAACTAGCACCGGAGGCGATGACCAGTGGCACCACGCCGAGGATGAATGCCAGCGAGGTCATGATGATCGGCCGCAAGCGCAGGCGCGCAGCCTGTATGCTGGCCTCGACGCGGCCCATGCCTTGATCGTGCAGACTCTTGGCAAACTCAATGATCAGGATCGCATTCTTGGCCGAAAGCCCAATGATGGTGATCAGTCCGACTTTGAAAAACACGTCGTTCGGCATGCCGCGCAACGTCACCGCCAGCACCGCGCCGATCACACCCAATGGCACCACCAGCAACACGGCTGCTGAATCGCCCCGGGTTTTCTAGACACTCTCAAGGCTCGCTGCGTAACGCTTTTCAAACTCTACCGGTGACAGCTGATTGTTGAAACTGTGGCGTCGTTTTGGGTTGTAAAACATCTCGATGTAATCGAACACATCATCTCGAGCATCCTGGCGTGTAGTGTAGATTTTACGCTTGATCCGTTCCCGCTTCAGCAACTGGAAAAAGCTCTCCGCCACAGCGTTGTCGTGGCAATTACCTCGACGACTCATGCTGGCTACCAGGTTGTTAGCTTTCAAGAAGCTTCGCCAGTCTGAGCTGCTGTACTGACTGCCTTGATCCGAGTGGATCATCACCTCTTGCTTCGGCTTACGTCTCCAAACCGCCATCAGCAGTGCATCAATGGCTACGTCGCTGGTCATCTGCGACTTCATTGACCAACCAATGATCTGGCGTGAAAACAGATCGAGCACCACGGCCAAATACAGCCAGCCTTCATATGTTCGGATGTAGGTAATGTCTGTGACCCAAACTTTGTTGGGTTCTCTGACATCGAATTGGCGCTTCAGTAAGTTCGGTGAGGCAACGGCTGGCTTACCACCGTATTTTCCAGGCCTCCGTCGATACCCAGTCTGAGAACGTAAACCTTCAAGGCGCATCAACCTAGCCACCCGGTGACGGCCACAGCTCTCACCAACCTCTCGCAGGTCATCATGGATCTTTCGATAGCCATAAACGCCACCGCTTTCCAGCCAGGAGTGTTTGATCAATCCAAGCAGTCGCTGATCGTCCTTGGCTCGCGCAGATTTTGGTTCTGACAGCCACGCGTAGTAGCCGCTGGGATGAACCTTGAGCGTCAGGCAAAGCCGTCGAATCGCGTAATGACCCGCTTGCTGCTTAATAAAGGCGTACTTCAGCCGCACTCCTTGGCAAAGTACGCGGCGGCCTTCCTAAGAAACACCACTCGCCGGTTGTAGCGTGAAGCCAAACTCAGCCGCACGCCGGTACAAACCTTTCACAACTCGCTCCCGATACTTTTGCTCGTAGCGATCGGCGCCTGGGTCTTGATAATTCATTCCAAAACGCATGGCGTTGTAAAACAGAATCGCGATCTTACGAGCGGTAGCCGTCACGGCTTTAGCTTTGCCAATTCGCACGGCAAGCCGCCGGTAAAATGCACCCAGCGCCGTGTTCGTCCGTCCGACGGTCACAGCTGCTAACCGCAAGTGGGCGGTCACTCGATTTTTGGTCTTGCGGGTATGGGCCGAAAGCACCTTTCCGCCGCTGACGCGACAACCGGGTGCGAGTGTCAGCCAGGACGTGAAATGGTGGCAGGTACGCCATCGACCCAGATCGGTGCCGCACTCGGCGACCAGCCGCAGAGCCAAATAAGGGCCGATGCCGTGGATCTGGGTCAGATCAACGCCGACCAGTTGATAAAGCAAGGTACGAACATCGAAATTGAGCGCATTGGGTTGCCGGGTTTTATGGCGCGGTTTAGGTAACGGTTCTGACGGATGTACCTTTTGCTGCGAAAGCTTGATGAGTACTTGTGCAATTTGCTGATCGCAGATGAGAAGTTGCGCTTGGTACGCGTCATACATCGTCA
Source organism: Pseudomonadaceae bacterium (assembly GCA_019745275.1). GTDB lineage: Bacteria > Pseudomonadota > Gammaproteobacteria > Pseudomonadales > Pseudomonadaceae > Aquipseudomonas. The sequence goes on from JAIETJ010000089.1 coordinate 3,317, forward strand.
GTGCTTGTGACAAGGCAAATGTATGCTCCGGTTGGTAATTGCCGACTAGGGCGGCCTCAATGACATCGACACCGGCTTTGTAACGTGTATCGCTCATGGCAGCCAATGCTGACGGGCTTCGCTCGCCAGCCACAATGGCCCGAATTATTCGCATACCGGTCACTCCGGTGATATCCGCCACAACATGGTGCAGTTGCAGATTCATATGGGTGAGCGCTTTTTGCATGTGCTGAATATGCGCGGCCGCGTAGTCAAGGTGACGCTCTCGCAATCTTAAATAGCTGCGTAAAGCCGAGATTTCCCGATCTGGACGAAAGCTAGCTCGAAGCAATCCACAGGAATGGAGTCGTTGAATCCACTGCGCATCATTCACGTCGGTTTTACGCCCTGGCACTGCACGAGCATCTCGGGCATTGGCAAGTACTACATGAAGTCCGTGCGTTTCGAGTATCTCGTAAACCGGAATCCAATATACGCCGGTCGATTCCACGGCGACTGTCGAGATGCCGAGGCTCACCAGCCAGTTAGCCATCCGCTCAAGATCAGCGGTGAAGGCATTAAAGGTTTGAGTTGGATCTTGCGCGAGATCCGCTGGGACGGCGACAACATGAAAGCGTGAGCCGATATCAATGCCGGCCGCTCGAGTATTAATTATCGGTAACCCTTTGGTTCTTGAGTCAGACTTTTTCATACGCACCTCCAGCCAAGGGCAGGACTGGACGGGGGCTCGGATCAAATCACATTCCTAAACGGGGTCAGAAAAGCGCCACCACTAACGGGTCCGCAGCTTCCCCCTGGGTCAAGTTTTTTGACGGGGACTTAGCCTCCAAAAAGCCAGCGACCACTGTCCAGAAATGTAAGTGTAGTACGTAGTGTTTCTATCCCAATGGGCCGCGGAGCGCCGGGGAGGCGGTTTTTTAAGATGTCTCGCTCCTCCGTCACCCGTTTCAGCTCGGCACGTAGACGACGAACCTCAGCGCTCTGATCATCCTCCTCAACGCGCTGTTCCTGGGGCTTGGTGTAGCGCTTAACCCAGGCATAGAGGCTGTGCACAGACACACCCAATCGTGCAGCCACCTCCGAGACAGGAAGCTGCTTTTCGGTCACTTGCTTGACCGCCTGGATTTTGAATTCTTCGGGATAACGCTGGTTGCTCATGGCACCTCCTAATGGGCCTCATTTTAAGGCTTGGAGGTGTCTACGAAACTAGGGGCGATTCACTCTTCCCAGGCATCTGCCTCGATAAAGCAATTACGCATCTCGGCCTCTTGGCTGATCTCG